>JBBRTJ010000061.1:0-23375 GCA_038244535.1 Acidimicrobiales bacterium
ACAGCCGAACGTTCACCCCCCAACGATGGTCCACACCGATCACCGCCTACCGCACGCTGCACGACCGCCGCGTTGGGAGCTTCGGCGAAGCACGCTGGCATGCACCTGCGCCGGATGGCGAGTACACCTATCTCGAGTTCAACCTCGACGACATCAACTACAACGTCACGCCATTCAGCACCACCACACGGGCTCGCCAGACAGTGAACCAATCGTGACAGCGGTCATCGAAGCAGACCACTGCCGACTCCGGGACGAGGCTGGCGTGCGCAGCGGTCAACATCGACGCTCGAACGATGGAGCGGCTCTCGCTGCCGCCTCGCTGCTGCTGTCAGCGGGTCTTCCACCTCAGCCTCTGACGGCGGCCGCGCCTCGGTACCCTGACGCTCTTCGATGAAGGGGACTGCCATGTCTCAGTACCTCCGCTACGCGGGACGGTTCGGTCGGGTCGTGCTCGGTGGCTACCTGGCCGTGCACGGCGCCCAGAAGCTCTTCGGGACGTTCGGCGGTCCCGGGCTCGACCTGGCCGGCGCAGGGTTCGAGTCAATGGGCCTCAAACCGGGCAAGCAGATGGCCACGCTCGCCGCAGTCTCCGAGCTGAGCGGTGGGATCCTGACGGCGACGGGCGTGGCGGACCCGCTCGGCCCCATCGCGATCGTCGGGGCGATGACCGTGGCGACGGCGGTGCATCGCAAGGCCGGGCCCCTCGCGGCCAAGGGCGGCTACGAGCTCACCCTGACCGACCTCGCTCTGGCCGCAGTCCTGGCCGGCACCCCCGGGATCGGGCCGAAGCTGCCCCGCAAGATCAGCGCCATGATCCTCGCGGGCGCGGCTGGGCTCACGGGCTACTCGCTCTACCTGCTGCTCACGCACCGTCCGGCGCCGCCCGCGCTCCCCGCGCCGGTGGAGTCCGCCGAAGCCTGAGGGGCGTTCGAGACCGCGCCGGCCTCGGCACGGTCAGCTCAGCGGAGCCGAACCCGATCGATCAGCTCGTCGAGCGCGCTCGCGACCTCGGCGGGTTTGACGGCGACGTCGAGGTGCCGGCCGTCAAGCCGAGTCGTCGGCCATCCGTAGGTGTCGGCCCGAGCGCAGTCGTCGTCGTAGGGGGGGCTGAGCTGCAGGTAGCAGCAACCCCACCCGGTCATCCACCCGGCAGGAAGGGGAACGTGATCGTCGTAGAACGATCTCGGGACGCTCGGGGTGTCGGCAGCGATCCGCTCGCGGAGCTCAGCATCGGGCACGAGGTCGGCCATGACGTCGTCATCCCACCACTCGTGCCAGGGCGGCAGCAACGGACCGTTGCGGGGCAGGGTGTCGATGAACTCGATGAAGCGGTGGGATGGATGATGGGACGGCCCGTCTGCAGGGACCACGGCATCGACGAACGCCACGACACCGGGGGCCAGCCGATCGGCCAACGAAGGGAGCAGGACGCCGGCGCCGGAATGACCGACCAGCACCTCGAAGGAGTCCCCTTGGGCACAGGCGAGATCGAGGATCGAGCGCCAGTGCGGCCCGGGCACCCTCAGCGCCGGCCGAAGGTCGGGCACCACCACGTCGAACCCACGAGCGCGCAGCTCGTTGCCGAGCGGGGCGAGCGTGCTCGGTCCCACGAGCGGACTGTGGATCAGCAGCGCCTTGATCGCCAGAGTGTGGCCCACGCCTCGTGACTCAGACGCCAAAGGGGGTGGTGGGCGCGGTGATGCTGCCGCCGGAGGTGCTCCTGATCGTCATCGTGAGGGGGTCGTAGGAGATCCAGCCCATGAAGGTGCCGCCGTAGCGGTTGCCCCCGCCGTTCTGCACCTCGCCCTGGTACGTGCCGTCCGGGCGGTAGGCGAACAGGCGCGCCGTCGGGTCGGAGCTGGCGGCCTTGATGAGCATCTGGCCGGTACCGACGTCGTAGTAGCACTTCGTCACCTTGATCGTGTCCGCCTTCACCTGCACGGTGAGGGTGACTGAGTTGTTGCTCGGCGTCGGATCGGTGACGGCCGACGCGACGGTGGCCACGCTGGGGTAGGTACCGGCGGTCGAAGGGGCGGCGAGCGACACCACCACCGTGGCCAGCGCACCTTTCCCCAGGTTCCCCAGGCTGCACGACACGACCCCGCTCGTCTGACTGCAGGCGGCCGCGGCCCCGTTCACGGTGGCCCCGGAGAAGCCGATCCCCGCCGCCAGCGCATCGGTGAAGGTCGCACTCGTGGCCGTAGCCGGGCCGGCGTTCTTCACGTGGAAGGTGGTCGAGAACGGTGCGTTCAGCTTCGGCGCCGTCGTGCTGGCGACCCCCGACATCTGGAGGTCGGCACCGGTGCCACCACCGCCAGAGGCAAGCGCACTGCCGGCACCGAGCCCGGTGAGCACGACCGCTGTCGCCAGTGACGTCATCGCGGCGACCGTGGCCAACGACCTGACTCGGGACGTGGTCATGGCGACCCCTGCCTCTCCGTGCTTCACGCACGACTGCGAAGGCGACGGCTTCGTCCTCGCCCTCGCAGTCTCCGGTGATCGCCCGCCACGGGCAATGGGACCTTGGTCGTACGACCACCCCGGCCTAGCCGTCGGTCGACCCGATGATCCGCTCGATCTCGTCCATGGTCGCCTGCTGCTGGGCCATGAGCTCGCGGAGCTGCCCGATCCGTAGCGGGGCGTCGGTGGCTGCCGTCACGACTGGGTCCGTCGCGTCGGCCGCCCCTGGCGCCGCTGGCTTCTTCGCGGGCGAGAGGAACAGGTTTGCCAGGTAGCCCGTGAACGTCCCGAAGATGCCGACGCCGATCACGATGATGAGGGCGCCGAGGAATCGGCCGTTGTCGGTGACGGGGTACCGATCGCCGTAGCCCACCGTCGAGATGGTCACGAGCACGTACCAGACGGCATCGGAGGCCGAGAGGATGTTCGCGCCGTTGGCGCCCTCTTCGATGTAGAGCATCGAGAGGCTGCCGAACTCGAGCACCAAGACCCCCATGAGCAAGAGGGTGACGAGCGCGCTCTCGGCTCGGTCCCGTACGAGGCTGCGGCCGATCCGCTTGAGGCCGTACTCGCGCAGCAGGCGGAACACTCGCACGAGCCGAAAGATCCGCAGGATCTTGACCTGCTTGAACGGCAGGCTGGTCAGCAGGTCGGCCCACCCGAACTGGCGGAAGAAGTAGTCCGACTTGGACGTGGCGGTGAAGAGCCGGTGCGTGAAGTCGATGAGGAAGATGAAGCTGAGCAGCGCGTCCATCGTCCGCAGGACGTTGACGAGCGCCTGGTCGCCTGAGGCATAGGTCAAGACGATGTTGACGAGCGACAGCACCGACAGGGTGCCGATGAAGATCTCGTAGCCGATGCCCTTGAGCTCGCTGCTCTTCCGTGCTGCCTCAGCCATGCCTCACCGTCTTTTGCTGGACGCGCCTGCGGTCGAGGGCAACGGTAGACCGGCACCGTTCAGCGGCTGGCGACCCCTGGCCGGCCCAGCACCGAACGGGTCGCGACGGCGATGCGCATCGCCACCTCGTCGGGCCTAGCGATCCACCCCAGGCGCGGGCCGGGGGGCGACGAGCACCGGGACGCCACCATCGGGCCGGTTGACGACCATGCCGACCGGACGGGGCACCACGGTGCTGGTCGGGGTGAGGTCGAGCCGTTGTGCGATGCGAGCCAGGATCAGAACGAGCTCCATCTGGGCCAATGCAAAGCCGATGCACTGCCGGGGTCCCCGTCCAAAGGGAACCCAGGCCCGATCGATGATCGCCTGTTGCGCTGCGGTGGGGGCCTGGAAGCGTCCCGGGTCGAAGCGCAGCGGGTCGCTCCACACGGCGGGGTCGCGCCCGGCCAGGTACGGCGACCACAGCAGCAGCGTGCCTCGGGGGATCCGGTGCGACCCAAGGGCCAAGTCGGTCACCGCCTCTCGCGGTGCGAACAGCCCTGCGGGGTGGAGCCGCAGCGTCTCGTGCATGACGGCGGACGCCAGTTCGAGTCGGGCCAAGTGGGTGTGATCGAGCCCGTCGGGGCGCGAACCGGGCGGACCGAGGACGTCATTGGCTTCCGCCCGCAGGCGCGCCCACAGGTCGGGTTCGAGCGTGGCCCGCCGAAGGATCCAGGCCAGGCTGGCCGCCGTGGTGTGAAAGCCGGCGCCCATCAGCGTCACCACCTGATCGCGGATCTCGGCGTCACTCAGCGTTGCGTCGCGAACGAGCACGCCGAGCACGTCGTCGATGCCCTCGACCTCGTCGGCATCTTCGCTCCCATCGACCGGGTGGCGCTGCCGCAGCTCGGCGATCTCGGCATCGATGATCCGGTCGAGCGCGGCGCGATCAGCCCTCACGCGGGCTCGTGCGGTGAATGGGAGCGGATGGGGGACCTGCCGGATGGCGGGCGACTCGAGGTAGCGCTGTGGTGCCTCGAACAGCTCGCCGATCCGGTCGGCCTGCTCGGCTATGCGCTCGCCGAACAGCGCCGTCACGGCCACGTCGAGGACGAGCCTCCGCCCCACCGGGTAGAGATCCATCTCCCTCGGTCCCCGATCGGTACCTACTACGACGTCGTCGATCGCCGCATCGGTGGCCGCGACGATCATCGGGATCCAGCGGTTCAGCCGGCGGCGACTGAACCCGATCTGCACTGCACTGCGGCGGCGGCGGTGGTCGGCGCCGTCCGACACGATCATCGACCCTGGCCCGACGACGAAGCCGATCACGTTGAAGCGGTGCCCCCATCGGAAGGCCTCGTTCGGGGTGGACCAGAGCGTCTGGAGCAGCGCCGGGTCGCCGATGATCGCCAGGCGCATCGGCCCGGCACCGAGTCCGATCACCGACCCGTACTGGTCGCGGAGGTCGTCGAGCTCGGGCGCCGGATCCCGAAGGAGCCGGCGCAGGTGGCCGAGCTGAGCTCGGCCCCGAGGACCAGGAAGGCGTCCGGTCATCGCTGTTCGCCGACCGGTGTCACCCGGTGGAGGCGCCTCCGACGTCTGTATGACAACGACCACTCAACGGACGCGGAGCCAGCCATGACCGATCTTGCCGCACCAACGACCGTCGCTGCTCCGCCCGCGCCCGTGCGGGCGCTGCCCACGCTCGCCACCGGCGTGCTGGGCGGCCTCGCGCTCGGCGTCATCGGCCGATGGTGGATGCGGCTCATCGCCGAGGACCCCGAGTTCAGCTGGAACGGCACGATCTTCATCGTCGCCGGGTTCACGATCTTCGGTCTCACCCAGGCCACGGCGCTGCTCATCCGGAGCCGGGCCCGGCGTCGCTGGTCGGTGGTGGTGGCCCGCGTCATCGGCACGATCGGCATGCTGCCGCTGTTCGGCGCCGCTGGTGCCCAGATGATGCCGACCGTGATCGCCGGTGGCTTCGCGTTCGCCCGCGTCGAGTGGTCGAAGGCGACGCGACTGGTCTGCCTGCTCATCGCCGTGCTTCCGGTGGCGTACGTCACCACCACCCTGGTCGGCACGTTCGGCTGGTCGCCGGGGTCATCGACACTCGGGTTCGCGCTCCTGCTCGCGGTGTATGGCGTGGTCATCTGGGCGGCCCGGCCGACGTTCGCGGCGGCACCCAGAGGGTTGGAGCTGGGGCCTCGGGCCACGACCGTGCTGTTCGTCGTGATGGCGCTCGGGCTCGGCGCCCTGCTGGCCGCCTCCGGCATCACGTGACGCTGCCCGGCCCGCTCGACAGCAGACGCCCGATCACCGGGAGAGCGACCACGTTGAGGGCGTGGAGGACCCCCATGAGCAGCAGGATCCCGCCCACTCGAGCCACCTCGTCCTGCAACTGGGCAGCCGTGGAGAGCGTCCAAGCGACCGGTTGGACGAACGACACGGTGAACAGCACGAACGACGTGAAGATGAGGTAGTAGGCGACATCGGTGAGCACCAAGTAGCTCTTGCCGGTGCGGGGGTTGGCCCGAAAGACGTCAGCCGCGTACGAACGTCCGAAGCGCTTGATGAACGGACCGAGCCCGATCGCCAACGCCACCAGAACGATGTTGGTGATCAGCTCGATGACCCACCAGGGCATGGTGAACCTCCTGTCGTCGTAGTCGGAGAGCGCGAGGGCGAGCGCGGTGTTGGCGGCGCTGAAGGCGAGCAGCCCGGCGACCAGCCGGAGCCGGAACCGGCGGCGGGCCCGGGCGTCGGCCAGCGTCAGGTTCACGCGGGCGAACAGATCGGGGTTCTCCTCGATCGAGGCGCGCGCTTCGGCGAACGCCTCGACCAGGCGCTGCTCCAGATCGAGCCCGCTCACCGCTCACCCAGGGCGTGCTCGAGCGCAACCTTGGCCCGCTGCAGGTGGGTCTTGACCGAGTTGACCGACAACCCGAGCGTCAGCGCGATCTGCTCGATCGACAGCTCCTCGAAGTAGCGCAGCGTCACGCAGTCGCGCTGGCGCATCGGGAGCCGGCGAACGGCGTCGAGGACGCGCCGGTGCTCCTCGGACTGCACGAGACGGTCCGAGGCGTCGACGGCGACGTCGACCTCTCGACCGCTCGGCGCGTGGTGGCGCAGCGAGACCAGGCCGCGCCGGTTGTGGTCACGGGCCAGGTTCAGCACGATCGAGCGCAGGTAAGCCGGCGCCCGATCGATCGTCTCGATCCGATCGGCGTGGCGGGCCAGGCGCAGGAAGGCCTCCTGCACGATGTCCTCGGCCGCGTCACGGTCGTCGACGAACAACCGGGCCAGGCGCGTGAGCGAGCGGCCCTCGCTCATGAACAGACCGACGACGAGATCCTCGGTGGCGTTGCTGATCGTCTCGCCCTGGCGGCGCGCCGCGGCGATCGAGCGCACCAACGACGGCAGGAGCAGCGGCATGCGGACCGGGACCGCGCCGACGGGCATGGTGCTCACCAGAACCGTCCCGATCGACCTCTCGATCGACCCTCCGATCGCCTCGCAGCGCGCACCCGCGGCAGCCTCCCACCACTGGCGCCGGCCCCCATGCAGAAACAGACGAACGACAGGCCCCGACGGGTGACACCCGCTCCTCTCGGCACGAAACATCCGAAGGCGACCCGCCCGGGGCGGGTTGGCCGCCCGCCGCGCCCGACGTCACGGTCGCGAGCCGGGCCCTTAGCCCCTAGCGCGTGGCTGGGCGTCTCCGTACCGTGCTCGACGAACAGTGTGTACGCGTGTCCGCGCCGCCCGTGGTGTCGCGCCGGGTGGGCACCATGACGAACTGAGGTCTGATGACGACGATGAGCACGGCGACCGAAGGGGCTCCCGCCCCAACCCGCCACGACCTGCGAACGGTGGTCGACGGCAACGAAGCTGCGGCCCGCATCGCTCACCTCGCCTCTGAGGTGATCGCCATCTACCCCATCACCCCCGCGTCACCGATGGGCGAGCTTGCCGACGACTGGAGCGCCAAGGGCCACACCAACTTGTGGGGTGCGGTGCCCGAGGTGATCGAGATGCAGAGCGAGGCCGGAGCCGCCGGCACGCTGCATGGGGCGGTGACCCGCGGCGCGATGGGCACCACGTTCACCGCCAGCCAGGGCCTCTTGCTCATGCTGCCCAACATGTTCAAGATCGCCGGCGAGCTGACACCGACCGTCATCCACGTCGCCGCCCGGACCATCGCCACCCACGCACTGAGCATCTTCGGTGACCACAGCGACGTGATGGCCGCCCGCACCACGGGCTTCGCCATGCTCTGCGCCAGCAGCGTGCAAGAGGCCGCTGACTTCGCCGCGGTGGCCCACGCCGCCACCCTCGACACCCGCATCCCGTTCCTGCACTTCTTCGATGGCTTCCGCACCAGCCACGAGATCGGCACCATCGCGGTGCCCTCGGCCGACGACCTCGCCGCGCTGATCGATCCAGCCGCAGTGGCCGCGCACCGTGCCCGCGGCCTCGACCCCGACCGCCCCGTGCTGCGGGGCAGCGCCCAGAACCCCGACGTGTTCTTCCAGGCCCGCGAAGCCTGCAACCCCTACTACGACCGGGTGCCGGAGGCGGTGCAGTCCACGATGGATCAACTGGCCGCCCGCACCGGCCGCCAGTACCACCTGGTCGACTACTACGGCGCCGCCGATGCCGATCGGGTCATCGTGCTCATGGGTTCGGGTGTCGGCGCCGTGCAGGAGACCGTCGACGCGCTGGGTCGGTCGGGCGAGCGCGTCGGCGTGGCGGTCGTGCGCCTGTTTCGCCCGTTCCCGTCCGACGCACTGCTCGCTGCGCTCCCGCCCAGCACCCGCACCGTCGTCGTGCTCGACCGCACCAAGGAGCCCGGCGCGCCGTTCGAGCCCCTCCACCTCGACGTGCTGTCCGCGCTGTGGCACAGCCCGCCCGATCACTGGGCCGACGGGCGACTGCCCCGCGTGATCGGGGGCCGCTACGGCCTCAGCAGCAAGGAGTTCACGCCGGCCATGGTCAAGGCGGTGTTCGACGAGGGCGCCCTCGCCACCCCCCGCAACGGCTTCACCGTCGGCATCATCGACGACGTCACCCACCTGAGCCTTGCCGTCGACCCGTCGTTCGTGACCGACCAGGCCCAGGTCCGAGCGGTCTTCTACGGCCTCGGGTCCGACGGCACCGTCGGCGCCAACAAGAACACCGCCAAGATCGTCGGAAAGAACACCGACCTGGAGGTGCAGGCCTACTTCGTCTACGACTCGAAGAAGTCGGGCTCGATGACGATCAGCCACCTGCGCTTCAACCCGACGCCGATCACGAGCACCTATCTGATCGACCGGGCCACGTTCGTCGGCGTGCACCAGTGGCAGTTCCTCGATCGGATGGACGTGCTCAGCGTCGCGGCGCCGGGAGCCACCGTGCTCATCAACAGCCCCCATCCAGCCGATCAGGTGTGGGACAAGCTGCCCGTCGAGGTGCAGACCGTCGTGCTCGAGCGCGGGCTGCAGCTCCACACCATCGACGCCGTGGCCGTCGCCAACGCGGCCGGCCTGCCCGGTCGGGTGAACACCGTGATGCAGGCCTGCTTCTTCGCACTCGCCGGCGTGCTGCCCACCGATCAGGCGATCGTCAAGCTGAAGGAGGCGATCGCCACCACCTACGGCAAGCGTGGCGAAGTGGTCGTGCAACGCAACATTGCGGCCGTCGATCACACGCTCGCCCACCTGTTCCCCGTTCCGATCGGCTCGACGGTCACGGCCACGGCACGGCGGCGACCGACCGTGACCGGCGAAGTGACCGACTTCGTCGCCCGCGTGACGGCCCGGATGCTGGCCGGCGAGGGCGACTTGCTGCCGGTGAGCGCGCTCCCCGCCGACGGCACGTTCCCGACGGGAACGGCACGGGTCGAGAAGCGCACGATCGCCTTGGAGATCCCGATCTGGGAGGCCGACCTGTGCATCGACTGCGGCAAGTGCGCCATCGTCTGCCCGCACGCCGCCATCCGCCTCAAGGTCTACGAACCCGGCGAACTGGCCGCCGCCGGCGCCGAGGTGCTCAAGACGAAGTCGTTCCGCAGTCGCGAGGTGCCGGGCATGTCGCTGACCGTGCAGGTCGCCCCGGATGACTGCACCGGCTGCGGCCTGTGCGTGACGGCCTGCCCGGCCCACGACAAGAGCGAGGTCAAGCGCAAGAGCATCAACCTGCGCCCGATCGGCGAGCACCTCGACACCGAGCGGATCGCGTGGGACGCGTTCCTGCGGGTGCACGAGGCCGATCCGGCCCAGTGGGATCCGGCCTCGGTCAAGACCAGCCAGCTCCGGCGCCCGCTGTTCGAGTTCAGCGGGGCTTGCTCGGGCTGCGGCGAGACCCCGTACCTGAAGCTGCTCACCCAGCTGTTCGGCGATCACCTGCTGATCGCCAACGCCACCGGCTGCAGCAGCATCTACGGCGGCAACCTCCCCACGACGCCGTACTGCACCGACGACGAGGGCCGCGGGCCAGCCTGGAGCAACAGCCTGTTCGAGGACAACGCCGAGTTCGGCCTCGGCATCCGCCTCGGTCTGGACGCGCAGCAGCACGCCGCCCTCAGCCTGCTCGAGCGGATGGCCGGCGCTGATCGGCCGGTCGTCGACCCCGCGCTGGCCGCCGCCATCGCCGCGGGCATCGATGACGGCGAGGACCTCGGCATCCGCGCCCAGCGCGAACGGGTCGACCAGCTCCGAACGGCGCTGGCTACCGTCGATGCGGCCGATGCCACCCACCTGCTCGAGCTGGCGGGGACGCTCGTGCGCAAGACGGTGTGGATCGTCGGTGGCGACGGCTGGGCGTACGACATCGGCGCCGGCGGGCTCGACCACGTGCTCGGCAGCGGGCGCAACTTGAACGTGCTCGTGATGGACACCGAGGTGTACTCGAACACCGGCGGCCAGGCATCGAAGGCGACGCCGCGCGGTGCGGTCGCCAAGTTCGCCGCCGGCGGCAAGGGCACGGTGAAGAAGGACCTCGGGCTCGAAGCGATGTCGTACGGCGACGTGTACGTCGCCCACGTCGCCCTCGGCGCCAGCGACATCCAAACGGTCAAGGCGTTCCTCGAAGCCGAGGCTTGGCCCGGTCCGTCGCTGATCATCGCTTACAGCACCTGCATCGCCCACGGCTTCGACATGAGCCAGTCGATGACCCAGCAGAAGGTGGCCGTCCAGAGCGGCCACTGGCCCCTCTACCGGTACCGCCCCGGCGAAGGCGAGGCCACGCAGCCCTTCCAGCTCGACAGCGCGGCCCCCACCGTGCCCTTTGCCGACTTCGCCCGCAGCGAGGCGCGGTTCTCGATGCTGGAACGCAGCGACCCGACTCGCTCGGCTGAGCTTCTGGCCCTCGCCCAGGCCGACGTCACCGCGAGGTGGCACCACTACGAGCAACTGGCCGGTGTCGAACGCACGCCACCGACGCATGTGGCGGCAACGACCCTGCCCGACACGGAGGATGAGTGATGGACGAGGCGACCCGCACCCTGGAGCTGTCGACCACCTACCTCGGGTTGCCACTGCGCAGCCCGATCGTCGCCTCGGCCAGCCCCGTCACCGGCGACCCCGTTCAGTGGCTGGCCCTCGAGGACGCCGGGGCGGGGGCGATCGTGCTGCCCTCCCTGTTCGAGGAGCAGATCGAGCGCGATGCGTTCGCGGTGAGCGCCACGCTCGAAATGGGCACCGAGGCGTTCGCCGAGTCACTCAGCTACCTCCCCGACTTCGAGACCTACGACACCGGCCCGGGCCGCCACCTGGCGCTGGTCGAGCAGGCCCGCGAGCGCCTGTCCATCCCGGTGATCGCCAGCCTCAACGGCGTGACGCCCGGGGGCTGGGTGCAGTACGCCCGCTACCTCGAAGATGCCGGTGCCCATGCGATCGAACTGAACCTCTACGACGTGATCGTCGATCCGCGGCGAAGCGCCGCCGAGGTCGAGAAGCGCTACCTCGAAGTGGTCGAGGAGGTGCGGGCTGAGGTCACGGTGCCGCTGGCCGTCAAGCTCGGCCCGTGGTTCACCTCGTTCGGCCACTTCGCGTCCGCGCTGCAGTCGGCGGGCGTCGACGGACTCGTGCTGTTCAACCGGCTCTACCAACCCGACATCGACCTCGACACGCTCGCGGTGGCCCCCCGCCTGCAGCTGTCGACGTCGTACGAGTCGCGGCTCCCGCTGCACTGGATCGGCATCCTGCGCGAGTTCATGACCTGCTCGCTCGCCGCCACCAGCGGCGTGCACGACGGGGCCGACGCCATGAAGCTGCTGCTGGCCGGCGCCGACGTCGTGATGACCGCGAGCGCGCTGCTGCGACATGGCCCGGGCCAGATCGCCACGATGCTCGACTGGATGCGCGACTGGATGATCGAGCGTGAGTACGACAGCGTCGATCAGCTGCGGGGCAGCGTCAGCCGCGGCAACGTCCCCGATCCCGACGTGTACGAGCGGGCCAACTACTTCCAAGTCCTTCACAGCTGGCACCACTGACAGTGACGGCTGCGGTCATTCCCACCCTTTGACCGTCGATTTCCCCGCCTGGCGGTCATTTCCACCCTTTGACCGTCGATTTCCCCGCCTGTCGGTCGTTCCCACCCTTTGACCGTCGATTTCCCCGCCTGTCGGTCAGCGCTTGGGCGGGCGCAGCATCGTCCACACCCTTGGCGCGCCCTCGAGCTCGATGGTGTTGTCGACGGTGAAGCCGTGGCGGCCGTAGAACGCGAGGTTCGACTCCTTCTGGGTCTCGAGGTAGGCGGGGAGGCCTTCGGCGTCGCAGCGTTCCAGGATCGGCTGCAGCAGCCGGCCACCGATGCCGCGCCCCTGCACCAAAGGATCGGTGCCGAGCAGCGCGAGGTACCAGTGCGGCTCGTGGGGGTGCGCCTTGGCGACGGCGTCGAGCAGCGCCAAGCCCATCCGCCGGTTTCGGCCCGTCGCGAGCAGCCGCGCAGAGCGCGCGTTCAACATCATCTCCCGACGCCTCGACCGAGGCATTGCCTCCGGTGGCAGCCACACCGCTGCCCCGAGCACGTGGTCGTCCGCGGCGGCGATGTAGGTCTGGCGGAAGGGGGCGGCGTCGCTGGCGAACGACGAGAAGATCCCGGCCAGGAGGTGGTACTCGTGCAGGCGGCCTCGGGCGAAGAACCCGAACAGCGGGTCGGGGAAGAAGGCCCTGGCCATCATCGCGACCACCGGCCCCTGGTCGTCACCATCGAGCCGCCGTATCTCGACATCAGCACTGCGGGGATCAGGCACCGGCTGAGTGTGCCCCATCCCGAGCACCCCCGCCTGGCGGTCACGTCGACGCTTTGACCGTCAGATTCCCCGCCTGGCGGTCACTTCGACGCTTTGACCGTCAGATTCCCCGCCTGGCGGTCACTTCGACGCTTTGACCGTCAGATTCCCCGCCTGGCGGTCACTTCAACGTTCTTACCGTCAGATTCCCCGGCGCTCGGGTGCAGCGGCCCACCTCAGCGCGACAGGAGGCGCGACAACCAGGAGCGAGGCTCGAGGTCCCTGGCCTGCGACGCGGCCGGGGCGGACTCGGTCAGGACGCATTGGCACCGGTCAGCGGGACGAACGTCACCCAGGACCTGTTCGACGTGGGCACCGCATCCAGCCCACGTCGGTCGTCCGCACATTCGGCACTCCAGACGTCTACACATACCCCCTACCGTATCATCGACCCGTCTCGGTCCGCACGCTCCGCGCCGTTGGAATATACCGGTGGGGGTATCTGTTCTCAGGAGGTGGCCCCCGATCGGGCGGCCACCTTTCGAACGGAGACCGACATGACGATGCTCCACGCCGATGACCAGGCCAGCTTCACCCGCCACGTGCTCGAGTCCAAAGTGCCCGTGATCGTGGACTTCTGGGCTGCCTGGTGCGGACCGTGCCGCATGGTGGCTCCCGAGCTCGAAGCGCTGGCCACCAAGTACGGATCGGCGATCAGCGTCGTCAAGGTGGACGTCGACGCCAACCCGAGTGTGGCCTCCCGGTATGGCGTCCAGGGCATCCCGACGCTCGGACTGTTCGAAGCGGGTGAGCTGACCAAGCAGCTCGTGGGCGCCCGCCCCCGCCAGGCGATCGAAGCCGAGCTGGAGCTCTCGCGCTTCGCGGCGACCCCTTCGGCGGCCGTGGCGGAGGCGCCGAGACCATAGCGTCGGCATGCACGATCGCCGCCGGCTGGGCTGGTCGCGTCGGCCTCAGTTCGTCCGCCTCACGCGGTGCCCGGCTTCGTCCGCGCCGCCGCAGCCACCGCACTGCTCGTCCTGCACGCGGCAACGGCCCGTCAGGAACTGATACCCATTGGGGTATCCTCACAGCGTTGTTGGACCAGGAAGGAACGGTCATGGAACTACCCGAAGAGACCCTCGCCGATCTCTCGAAGCGCCTCCGGCGCGCCGAGGGCCAAGTTCGTGGCGTGCAGCAGATGCTGGCCGAAGGCCGCGACTGCCGCGACATCGTGACCCAGCTCTCAGCGGCCACCAAGGCGCTCGAACAGGCCGGCTTCGTGCTGGTGGCAGCCGGGCTGACCTGGTGCCTCTCTGACCCGGACCGCGCCGCCGTAGAGGGCTACTCGCTCGGCGACGTCCAGAAGATGTTCCTCAAGCTGGCGTGAGCGACCCCATGTTCTTCCGTCAGTACTACCTGGGCTGCCTGTCCCACGCGAGCTACCTGATCGGCGACACCGTCACCGGCCAGGCCGTGGTGGTCGATCCTCAACGTGACGTCGCCGAGTACGTCGCCGACGCCGACGCGAACGGCCTGACCATCGTCAAGGTCTTCGAGACCCACTTCCACGCCGACTTCCTGTCGGGCCACCTCGAGCTGGCCGAACGCACGGGAGCCACGATCTGCTTCGGTCGGGCCGCCGAGGGCCGCGCCGAGTTCCCGATCGAGACCTACGCCGATGGCGACATCGTCAAGCTCGGCTCGGTCGTGCTCGAGATCCGCGAGACCCCGGGGCACACCCCAGAGTCGATCAGCATCGTGGTGCGTCCCGATGGCAAGGGCAGCGAGCCCTACGGCGTGCTGACCGGCGACACGCTGTTCATCGGCGACGTCGGCCGGCCCGACCTGCTGGCCTCGGTGGGCGTCACCGCCGATGAGCTGGCCCGCAAGCTGTACCACTCGCTGCACGAGCGAATCCTCACCCTGCCCGATGCCACCCGAGTGTTCCCCGCCCACGGCGCCGGCTCCGCCTGCGGCAAGAACCTGTCGACCGAGACCGTGTCGACGATCGGCGAGCAGCGGCGCACCAACTACGCGCTCGCCCCCATGTCCGAGGACGACTTCGTCGAAGCCGTCACCGAAGGCCAAGCAGCGGCGCCGCTGTACTTCGCGTTCGCGGCCAACCGAAACCGCCAGGCCCGGCCCCTGCTCGACGACGACGTGGCGGTACCAACGCTCACGATCGATGACGTGGTCGGCCACCAGCTTGCCGGCGCCGTGGTGATCGACGCGCGCGACGACATGGCCTTCGCGGCCGGGCACCTCCGAGGTGCAGTGAACGTCGGCCTCGGTGGTCGCTTCGCCGAGTACGCCGGCGAGGTGATGCGTCCGGGCACCCCCATCGTGCTGATGACCGATCCGGGTCATGAGGCAGAGGCCAGCGTGCGCCTCGCCCGCATCGGCTTCGACAACGTGGTCGGCGCCCTGGCCAACCCGATCGAGGTGCTCATCGAGCGACCTGAGCTAGCCGAGCCGCTCTCGCGCCTGTCGGCCGTCGCGCTGGCCGACCGCATGATCACCGTCCCCGGACTGCAGATCATCGACATCCGAAACGAGGGCGAGCTGGCGGTCGGCACGATTCCCGGGTCACGGCACGTACCCCTTCCCACCCTGCTCGAGCACCTCGACCAGTTCGACCCGACCGCCCCGACGGTGGTTCACTGCGCGGGCGGCTACCGCTCGGCGATCGGCGCCAGCCTCCTTCGCTCGCGTGGCTTCGCCGACGTCTCCGACCTCCTCGGCGGCTACGGCGCCTGGGCCGGCACATCCACCTGCTGAGCGACCGAGCGACTGAGCGACTGACGGCGAGGCAACGGCGCCGACGGTGGGCTCAGCGCGGCTTGGCGCCCCCGCCGACGCGCACCGTCTCGCCGGTGATCCAGCTGGCACCGTCGGAGCACAGGAACACCGCGCACGCCCCCATGTCGAGCGGGGTGCCGAGGCGGCCCATGGGGACGGCCCACTGCTGCTCGACCCTGGCGAGGTCCTCGTCGGTCTCGATGCCGAGCGCGGCCCGGAAGATCTCGGTGGGCACGACACCAGGAGCAAGGCCGTTGACGCGGATCCGCGGCGCCAGCTCCGCCGAGGCGGTCTGCGTCAGGGAGTTGACGGCGGCCTTGGCCGCCCCGTAGTGGCCACTGCCCGGCACCGGCCCGGACCCCGCGCCCGATGAGATGTTGAGGATCGCCCCGGTCTTCATGTGCCTCGCCGCGGTGACGATGCCGATCCACACGGCGGTCTGATTGAGCGCGATGCAGTCGTCCCACTGCTGACGGCTGAGCTCTGTCATCGGCATGCGGGCCGGTGATCCACCGGCGTTGTTGACCCAGATCGACAGCGACCCGAACCGGTCGATGGCGGCCCGGGCCAGCGCATCGACGGCGGCATCGTCGGTGACGTCGGTGGTCACCGCGATCGCGTCGCCTCCCCCGGCGCGGATGGACTCGGCGACCGCCTCGATCTCGTCGGTGCGGCGAGCAGCCACCACGACCTTGGCCCCGGCACTGGCAAAGGTGCGGGCGATGCCCTCGCCGATCCCGCGTCCGCCGCCAGTGATGACAGCCACCTTGCCTGCCAGTGAGAACAGCTTGCCGGGAGCGGGATAGTCGATGGTCATGGGGTTCCTCTCTGCACGATGGTGACGGTGCCAGCCGAGCCGTCGACCTCGATGAGTGCTCCGTCGGGGATGCGGCGGGTGGCGTCGGTGACCGACACGACGCAGGGCAGGCCCAGCTCTCGGCTCACGAGGACGGCGTGGCTGATCTGGCCGCCGACGTCGACCACGACCGCGCTGGCAGTCATGAGCAGCGGTGTCCAGCTCGGATCGGTGAGGGCGGCGATGAGCACATCGCCGGGCTGCAGCTCGCGGGGGTCGCCCGGACCGAGCACGACGCGGGCGACGCCACGGGCCACGCCCGGTGCGCCGGGCACGCCGGAGAGGACGTCTCCAACCACGGCCATCGTCGACGAGTCGGGTGAACGGCTCAACCCATCAATGCGGGACCGGCCGGCACGGGTGCCGTCGGTGCTCGGCAATGCCATCGCTGGAAGCTACCAACAGGAGAAAATCGCGGCCAAGGCCGTCGCGGTGCAGGTGGCAGGCTAGAAAACCTGTGGTCGCGACGAGAGCTCCGACCGGTGCCGAGACGATGGTGGTGCTGCCCCGCCATCACGTCGCTCGACCCGAGATCGTTGCGATGCTGTGTGACTCTCCCGTCTCGCTCGTCGAGGCACCGAGTGGCTTCGGCAAGACCACGCTGGCTGCTGAGCTGGCCAAGCAGCACCCCGGGCCCGTCGTGTGGCTGCGCGTCGACCTCGACGACACCGACGCCGGCACGCTCTTGGCGGTTCTGAGGGCCGGCCTGACGCGAGCCGGCTTCACGGAGGCGGTCCTGGCCCTTGCCGACGACATCGACACCACCGTGGTCCGCGACGTGCTGTGCGGCTTGGGCGCGGCCGCTGGCGGCGACCCGCTGCTCATCGTCGTCGACGACGCCCACCGTCTCGACCCGAGTGGCAGCGCCCTCCTGATCGGGGCCGTGGCGGGAGCGGCGGCGACCGTCGATGGCCTCCGACTCGTCGTGCTGGCCCGGCTGCTCCCGCCCGAGGTCCATGACCTCCGCCACGTGGTCGGGGCGCCACTGGTGGGGGTTGATGCCCTGCGGTTCACCGTGGCCGACACCGTCACCCTGCTCGCCCACCTCGGCGACGGCGAGGGGACCCCCGACGATGAAGGGGCGGCTGACCTGCGGCGCAGCACGGATGGTTGGGCCACGGCCATCGTGCTGGCCGGGCTCGACCGCGACCGTGCCATCACGGGCTCGACGGCCGGTGACGTGCTGCGCCGCCTCGTCGACGACAAGGTCGCCGCGTTGTCGCCCGCCGACCAGGTCGCGGTCTGTCAGCTCGCTCAGCTCGAGGTGTTCGACCGGACCGTTGCCGAGGCCGTCGGCGGCCCCGGCATCCTCACGCGGCTGGTGGCCGCCGGCATGCCGCTCTCGCCGGTCACGGGTCGGCGCTACGAGCTTCCAGGTCCCGTGCAGGACCGGCTCGCCGTCCGCCACCCGCTTGACCCCGAGGTCGCCCGGCGAGCCTCCAAGGCCTTCGCCGAGTCGGGCGCAGCCATGGCCGGGCTGCGGGCGCTCATGCGCTGTGGCGACGAGGCCGGCGCCCTAGAACTACTGGCCAACCTGACCCAGAGCCAGCTCGACGAGCTGGAGCCGCTGGAGCTTCGGAGCCTCGTCGACCAGATCGAGCCCGCGGTGCTCGACGCCAACCCTGCCGCCATCCTCGCCGTCGTCCGCAACCACGCCGGCGTCGGCCAGTACCGCCTGCGGTCTCAGATCCTGGGGCGGGGGCTGGCCCTGACCGAACCCAAAGGGCGAGCCCGAGACCCCGTCCTTCACCGCGCCTTCTTGGCCGAGCACCTGCGCGATCGGGGGTCCAACGAAAGCCCGGTGCGCACCGAGCCAGAGGCACGCGCGCTGCTCGCGGCGGTGCAGAGCACCGAGCCGCTGACCAAGGCCCGGGCGCTCGAAGCGCTGGCCGTCGCGCTTCGGTTCTCGGACCATCCCGAGACCATCGAGGAGGCGATCGCCTGCTGCCGGCAGGCGGTGGCCATCACCGAGCTTCAGGGTCAGCGCCGCTGGACGGCGTCGACGCTCGAGGTGGCGGGCGCGTTCATCTCGTTCGAGTGCGGCCAGTTCGACGAGGCGATCGAGTTCCTCGAGCGGGCGTTGCGCATGTTGCCTGACCGCAGCCGCCGGCGGGCGAGCTGCCTGTTCCGCCTGGCCGACATCCTCGCCTACCTCGGCCGTGACGACCAGGCGGCGCCGCTGCTCCGCGAGATCGAAGCGCTCGGGCGCACGATCCGCGAGTCGCGCTTCGTGGCCTATGCCGCGATCGGGCGGGCCATTGCGGCCGCCCATGCCGGCAACGTCACCGAGCTGCACGATCAGGTGCGCATCATCGACGAGAACCGCGGCGAGTGGTTCTACGCCCACCTGAGCGGCCCGTTCAGCCGCTCGGTCACGACCCGCCTGCTGCTGCGCGTCGGCTCCAACGAGATGGCCCGCCAGCACCTGGCCGACGCCGTCGCTCGGCGCGACGAGGCGTCGGTGTACGTCCACATGGCGGAGCTGACCATGGCGGCCCGCCTCGACGACGCCGAACACGCGCTGGTGCTGGCCGACACCGTGCCGCTCGCCGATCTCGAACCGCGCGACCGGTGGATGGTGCCGTTCTGGCGGGCCCTCGCGCACCACCGCCTCGGTGATCTCGCTGCCGCCAAGGATTGTGCGGCTCGGGCGTTCGCGGCCACGGCCCGCCTCGGTCACCCAGACCTTCCCGAGATCCACGAGGGGCGCGTGGCCGTGTTGCTGCGGCAACTGGTCGACGGCGGAGCGGAACCGGCGAGCACGCGCACGACGATCACCACCCTCGGCAGCTTCGTGGTGCGCGTCGACGGTCGCCCGATCGAGCTCCGCCACGGCCAAGCGGCTGAAGCCCTGATGTGCCTGATCGCCGTGGGCCGGCGCCTCAGCCTCGAAGAGGTGGTCGACCGGCTCTGGCCCGACGTCGCCCTCGAGGTCGGGCGCAAGCGGCTGCGCAACGTGCTGTCACGCCTTCGCGATTTGGCCGGTGATCTGGTCGAGCGCGACGGCGACGGCGTCCGCCTCGTCGATGACGTCACTGTTGACGCCGACGAGTTCCAGACGGCGGCGGCCGAAGCCCTCCGTCATGCCGGCGACCCGGCCGGCGTGGCCCTGGCCCGTCAGGCGATCGCCTGGTACGCCGGCGACTTCCTCCCCACCCACACCTATGCCGACTGGAGCGCGCTGCGGCGCGAGCACCTTCGGCGCACCTGCCTTGCTCTCGTCGACCTGATCGCCGACGAGGCTCTGCGCCAGGGCGACGTCGACGATGCCCTGCGCCACCACCAGCGCGGCATCGACCTCGACCCCCTGGACGACACCCGCTACGTCCGGGCTGCCACCTTGCTGGCCGAGGTTGGCCGGCGAGCCGCCGCCGCATCGATGCTGCGCCAAGCCGATGCTGCCCTCGACGAGCTCGGCTTGAACCGTTCCGACCCTCATCGCGAGCTGGTCAAGCGCCTCGGGCTGTGACCACTCGGAGCAGTGCCGCGATGAGTTCGTCGGCATCGCGGATGCGGGTGACCTCACCGGTGTCGACCCTCTGGATCTCACCGGCGACGACACCGTCGGCTGCAGCAGCGGGGACCAGGCGGATCACGATGGACACCGTCATCGCACTCCCTTCGGAACAACAGAGGAGGCGCCCTGGTTGGGCGCCTCCTCTGTTCGTGGGCTCGCTTCGGATGGACTCAGACGATGGTGAGCGTCGTCTTCGGGGTGACCCCGGAGTACTTCGCTGCTGAGGCGATGGTGATGGTGCCCTTGCCGAGCGCTGCGCCTGCGGGCACGTTGACCGTGAGCGACACGGCCCCGGTGCTGGAGGCCACTGCGGTGCCAAGGACCGTGTTCTTCTTGGCGAAGTCGAGGAACCTCACGCTGACCTTTTCACCGGCGATGAAGTTCGTGCCGGTGACCGTGATCGAGGCGCCCGCTGACACGGTCTTCGGGGTGACGGCAGTGGTCGCCTTCACCAAGGTGACCGCGGTCGAGTGGAACGCCATCGTCGGGCGGAGGTAGGTGGCGGCGGCGGGCGAGCCGGTGTTGAGGCTGTAGTACCGGGCGAACTTGCCGGACTGCTTGCCACCACTGATCACCGATGAGGTGCTGCCGAGGACGAACGAGCCATCGTTGAGCACGTCGAGGGAGCCACCACGCACGACGGTCATCGTGTTGGGGACGCTGATGCCGTAGGCGACGTTGGCGCTGACGAGGACCTGGAGGTAGCTCGTGGCCGACAGGTTCAGCTGACCGGACATCGACAGGGCGCCCCCGACGAACATCGAGCCGTTGTTGAAGATCGACCCTTGGATCTGCCGGACCCCGAGGCCAGCGGAGATGAAGGTGCCGTTGTTGGTGATGTAGCCACCGGTGGTCACCAAGATGTTCACGGCCTGGTTGCAGCTCGAGCTCGTCATCGTGAACGAGCCGTCGTTGGTCATGGTCGCGGGGACGGCCAGGGTCATGGCGCCGGCACCACACACGCCATCGGCGGTGAGCCGGTCGGTGGGGCCGAGATTGCCGAACACCTCGTTGGATCCGAACGTCGAGGGCCGCATGGTGAGCAGGCGGGTACCGCTGCCCTGGATGACGGCGAAGCGTCCGTAGCTGATGATGTCGCTGCCCGTCATGGTCACCGGACCGAGGATCACCTGGTTGTTGACGGTCAGCTGCCCGAGGGTGCTGTCGACTGTGCCTGCTTCGAGGTCGATCGTGTCGACGTTGTTGTTGTATCCGTCCGCCACGACGGCGCCGCCATCGCTGACGATGCTGTCGACGTGGGCCGTACCTGACGTGCCCCCGAAGTAGATCTGGCCGGCGTGGTGCGTGATGGCGGCGAACGACGTGACGCCGCTGTTGCCGGCAACACCTTTGACCGTGCCGTAGTTCTCGATGGGCGCCTGGACCCGGGCCAGGGTGCCGGCGCCCGTCGCCAGGGCGCTGATCTGGCCGCCCGTGTACACGAAGATCTGGTTGGCAGTCAGCGTCGCGGGCAGCACGGCCAGGCTCTGCACGGTGCCCGTCCCGCCGATCTGGATCTGGTCGACGGTGACGGTGTTGTAGAGGATGGCGGAGTCGTTCACCGCTCCGTCGAAGCAGACCACCGACGTGGCGGTGGGAGCCGGAAGGAAGTGGCCCGCTCCGTCCTGCCAGTTGATGCTGAAGATGAAGTTGTGCTGCCCGAGAGTGGGGTTGCTGATCCAGTGGTGCGTGCAGGGCTTGGCGGCGATGAACTTCGGAGCCGGGGTGGCGGGCTTGGTGGCGCTGGAGATCCGGGCCGGGGCGCTGGCCCCGGCGGGACTCGCGACGAGGACGGCGCCGGCGGCGACGCTGGCCAGGGTCACTCCGAGAGCGGCGAGACGGGTGGTGATGCGGGACATGTCGGTCCTCCATGACGTGGTGCGTTGGCTGGTGCCTCGCACTCTGCACGGGGCGCGCCCCTGGGGCGCCCCAACCCCTGACATGTTTCTGACGCCCCCGACCCGGCCGGCCCGACCCGTGCCCGAGCCCGAGCCCTGACCGAGCGGCGTTGCGTCGATCGGCGTCGCTGAGGGTGGTCAATCGACCCAACGCAGGGGGGTGCGGGGGAGGAGGGATGGGTCGAAGCGGGCCACGAGGTCGGCCATGGTGACGGGCTCGTCTGGCGCGGCGAGGCCGATCGACGTGGCGAGGCGGCTGCGGACGGCGGCTGCATCGATGCCCCGGGCTGCGAGGTCGGCCAGCGTGACGGCCCCGTGGCGCTTGGCCAGGCGGGCACCGTCGCCACCGAGCACGAGGGGCACGTGCGCGTAGGCCGGCAACGCCAGCCCGAGCAACCGGGCCACCAGCATCTGGCGCGGCGTGGACGACAGCAGATCGTCACCGCGCACGACCTCGCCGATGCCTTGGAAGGCATCGTCGACGACGACGGCGAGGTTGTACGCGGGGAGGCGGTCACCACGACGCAGCACGAGGTCATCGACCACGGCCTCGTACGGCCCGCAAAGGCGATCGATCACGGCAATGCGCTCGCCCTCGGCCCGCAAGCGCAACGCCGGCGGGCGGCTCCAACGGTCACGCTCGGCTTGGGCACGGACCGACAACGACGCGCAGGTGCCGGGGTAGACGCCCTCCGAACCCTCGCCATGAGCGGCCGCCGATGCGGCTTGGATCTCACGGCGGGTGCACCAGCACGGGTACGTCCGCCCCGCCATGATCAGGTCGGCGATGACGGCGTCGTGCCTCTGGCGCCGCTCGGACTGACGCACCACGGGACCGTCCCAATCGAGCCCGATCGCCACGAGGTCGGCGAGCTGCGAGCGCTCGTGCTCGGGTCGCGCCGTGGCCGGGTCGAGGTCCTCGATCCGCAGGACGAACCGGCTCCCGGCCGAACGAGCGAAGAGCCACGCCAGCATCGCGGTGCGCAGGTTGCCGACGTGGAGCGTCCCCGTCGGGCTGGGGGCGAAGCGACCGACGGGCAGCGGAGCGGGCGGGCGCATCGGCATCACCACGAGATCACCGCGAGATCACCACGAGATCGCCACGAGCACGAGGGCAACGGACTCGGCCACTCAGCCCACCAGTGCGTCCACCGCGCCGGCGAACACCTCGGTGTGGCGGTCGACGTCGGCCGCGGTGTGGGCCGGGCAGAGCAGCGCCATGTTGTGGAACGGCGTGAGCAGCACCCCGCGATTGAGCGCCCACAGGTGGAAGAACGCATCGAGGTCGTGATCGGACGCGGCGGCCGCCTCGCCGCCGGTGCGGGGCGGTGGGCAGTACCAGTACTCGGCCCGGCACCCGAGCTGCTGCACGGTCCAGGGCAGCTTGGAGTCGGCGATCACCCCGGCCACGCCATCGGCCCAGCGGCAGGCGAGCGGGATGGTGTGCTCGTAGTCGGCGACTGTGAGGGCGCCGGCGAGGGTGGCCTTGACCGCCCCTATGGCCAGTGCGTTGGCCGTCAACGTGCCACCGATGCCGCTCACATCGGTCTCGTCCGAGGTCAGGGCGTGGTGCAGGCGATCGGCGAGGGCGGTGGTCATGCCGTAGGCGGCGGCCGGCACGCCGCCGCCGATGGGCTTGCCGATCACGAGCAGGTCGGGCTCGAGACCGTGAGCCGCTGTGTAGCCGCCTGGGCCGGCGCAGATCGTGTGCGTCTCGTCGATCACCAGCAACGTGCCGGTCT
>JBBRTJ010000062.1:0-23218 GCA_038244535.1 Acidimicrobiales bacterium
GCGGCCGCGGTGGTGGCCGAGGTCAGCGGCTCGTCGGGTCTGCTCGACGCCGTGACGATCGTGGCTGCTCGCAACGAGGTGCGCACCGAGTGGACGTTCACCGCGACATCGCAGCTGCAGGGCGGCCTCGGTGCCTTCTCCGACACGGCCCTGGTGACCGCCCTGGGTGGCACCCCCGCGCTCCAAGCGCAGGTCGCGGCGGCGGGGCTGCCACTCGACCAGGCGCTGCGCTACGAGGTGTCGGTGAAGCTGCCGGGCGTCATGACGGCCAAGGCGCCGGGCGAGGTCACCAATGGTCGCGCTACGTGGGTGCCGCCGGTCGACGGCAAGTGGACCGACCTGGCGGCCACTGGCATCGAGCCGATCCCGGGCCTGAAGCCGGCACCGACACCCGCGGGCTCGAGCTGGGCCAGATGGGCGCTGGTCACCTACGTGGTCGTGCTGCTCGGATTCGTCGTGCTCGGTGTGGTCGCCCTGCTCCGGGCTCGCCGCCGGCCCCGCCGCCCCCGGAGCCCGGTCAGCTCTGACCACCCAGGTTGATCGACACGTTGCAGGTCGTCTTCGCGTAGTCCTGCAGGTCGCGTGCCGCGATGATGACGTTCGGGTTCACGAGCAGGGCCAGCACCTTGGTCTGGAGCTGCTCGTCCTTGGGGTCGAAGGTGGCGACCTGCTCGAACACGGCCTTCAAGGTGGTGACCGAACCCTTCACCTCCGATGGTGCCGCCGCTTCGAGCGTCGCCACCTTGGTGAGGATCTGCTGGCGGGCCTGGTCGACGTTGCTGGAGATGCCCTGGAACGGGTTCTCGCCGGCGAAGTCCTGCAGCTTCGTGCAGAACGACGAGGCCGCGCCGGTCGTGCCGCCGCCGCCGTTCTTGGCGGGAGCGCTGCAGGCGCCGAGCAGCAGCGCGACAGCTGTTGCCGCAGTAGCCAGGGACGTGGTGACGGTGATCCGGGGGCGATGCACGACGTTAGTTTCGCCGCTCTAACCTGGCTTTCGTCGGCGCGGCGGTGCGCCCCACCCGCCAGAGGAGAACCCCCGTCATGAACCGTTCCCGTCGGTCGCTGGCCTTCGTGGCGGCCCCGCTCGTCGCCCTCACGATCGCGCTGGCCGCGTGCGGTCAGTCCAATGGCGTCAAGGTTGCACTTGGACCGAACCTGCGGGGCGTGGTCGTGGGCGGCAAGGGGGCCGAAGCGGTCAGGATCGACACGTCCGTGCGGGTCAGCGCGGCCGGCGCCGAGGCGACGGCGCCCATCACGGCTTCGGTGACCGCGCCTCTCGGCGGGTCATCGGGGACGGCGGCCGGCACAGTGAAGGTGATGGGGATCGAGGCCGAGCTGCGGATCGTCGGCGGCAACCTCTACGTCGGATCAGCGGCACTGCCGCTGCCCAAGAAGTGGCTGAAGGTTCCTGCGGGCGACGACCTCGGCCAGCTCGGTGCGTTGGCGGCGCAGATCACCGACGCCGACCGGCTGACGGGCTTCGTCAAGGAGGCCGGGCAGCTCGAAGAGCTCGGCAACGAGCAGATCGCGGGTCTGACGACCACCCACTACCGGGCCACCATTGACGTCGCCAAGGCGATGAAAGGCTCGTCGTTGCCGGCATCGGTGACCAAGGGAGCCTCCGACGTGCTCGGCGACAGCTTCGTGGCCGACCTGTGGGTCGATCAGCAGCGGGTCCTGCGCCGGGTCACCTACGGCATCGATCTGGCCCGCCTCACCCGCGTGCCGCTTGGCCTGCCCAACACCGGCGAGCTGATGGTGCAGCTCGACCTCCACGACGCGTCCGCGGTTGCCGTGCAGGCCCCGCAGTCTGGTGACGTGGTCGACGCGTCGTCGCTCGGTGGCATCCTCGGCCCGCTCGGCGACCTCGCCTCGATCTTTGGCTGACGGTCCCGAAACCCTGTGACAGGGGGTGCGTAGGGTCGCTTCCGTGACCCGCCTGCGCACCATCCACCGATGCACTGACTGTGGTGTGGCCACGCCGCGCTGGGTCGGGCGCTGCCCTGCCTGTGGAGCGTGGAACTCCCTCGTCGAAGACGTCGAGGAGGTGGGCCCCAGCACCGCGCTGGCCCGTCGCGGCACCGCGAGCGGCCCCGTCGAGGGGGCTGCGCCCATCACTGAGGTTGACGCCACCGGTGGCATGGCTCGGCCCACCGGGGTCGACGAGCTCGACCGGGTGCTGGGTGGAGGACTCGTCGCCGGCTCGGTCACGCTGCTCGGGGGCGAGCCGGGCATCGGCAAGTCCACGTTGCTGCTCGAGGTGTGCGGGCGGGCCGCGGGGCTGGGGCGCCGTGTGCTCTACGTCTCGGGCGAGGAGAGCCGCCAGCAGGTGCGCAGCCGGGCCGAGCGTGTGGGGGCGGTCCACCCCGAGCTGTGGCTGGCCAGCGAGGTGTCGCTACCCCGGATCATCACCCTCATCGACCAGGTCCACCCAGAGCTGCTGGTCATCGACAGCATCCAGACCCTGCACGATCCCGAGCTCGACTCGGCCCCCGGGTCGCTCGTGCAGGTCCGTGAGTGCGCCAACGGGCTCGTGCGGGCAGCAAAGCAGCGGGGCCTCCCGGTGGTGCTCGTCGGGCACGTGACCAAAGACGGTGGGCTGGCGGGGCCGCGCGTGCTCGAACACGTCGTCGACACCGTCCTGTCGTTCGAGGGCGAGCGGCACCACGCGCTGCGCATGCTGCGCGCCACCAAGCATCGCTTCGGACCCACCAACGAGCTCGGGCTGTTCGAGATGGCCGAGGTCGGCCTCGTGGGCGTGCCCGACGCCGGGCTGTTGTTCCTGTCCGATCGCCGGCCCGGGGTGCCCGGATCAGCGGTCGCGGCCACCGTCGAGGGGCAGCGGCCGCTCCTGGTCGAGGTGCAGGCACTCGTGGCCCCGTCCGAGCTGGCCAACCCGCGGCGCGCCGCCCAGGGGCTCGATCCCGGCCGCCTCGCCATGCTGCTGGCCGTGCTCGAGCGCCGGGCCGGCCTGTCGTTCGCCAAGGCCGACGTGTACGTGTCGGCCGCCGGTGGCGTCCGCCTGAGCGAGCCGGGCACCGATCTCGCCGTCTGCCTCGCGCTCGCCTCGGCCCTCACCGACCGACCCCTGCCCGAGGGTCTCGTGGCGTGCGGCGAGGTGGGCCTCGGTTCCGAGCTGCGCCAGGTCGCGCAGACCCCGCGCCGCCTGGCCGAGGCCGCCCGATTGGGGTTCACCCACGCCGTGGTACCTGCCTCCGCCAGCGGGTTCACCGGCATGGAGGTGGTTCGGGCGGCCACCGTCCTCGTGCCGCTCCTGGGCCTCGGGCTGCTCAACGGATGAGCACTCGCAGGCGCTCGATGCCCTTCGCCCACCGGCTAGGTTCCGCCCATGTCCCGTCGAAGTGCCGCCCTCGAGGCCGCCCTGGTGGCGGTGGCCCCGGGCACGCCATTGCGGGAGGGCCTCGAGCGCATCGTGAAGGCCCAGATGGGAGCGCTCGTCGTCGTCGGCGATGGACCAGACGTGCTCAACATCTGCTCCGGCGGCTTCCTGCTCGATGCCGCCTACAGCCCGCAGCGACTCAGCGAGCTGGCCAAGATGGATGGGGCCATGATCCTGGCCGGCGATGCCAGCCGCATCGCACGGGCCAACGTCCACCTCGTGCCCGACCCCTCGACGCCGACGAGCGAGACCGGCACCCGGCACCGCACCGCCGAGCGGGTCGCCCGGGCGATCGGCGTGACGGTGATCTCGGTCAGCGAGGACATGGGCGTCATCGCCGTGTACGTCGGGCCGGTCAAGCACGTCGTCACCGAGACCCCCCGGCTCCTCAACCGCGCCAACCAGGCCCTGCAGACGCTCGAGCGGTACGCCTCCCGGCTCGATGACGTCTCGGCCGCCCTCTCCGCGCTCGAGGTCGAGGACCTCGTCACCGTGCGCGACGTGGCCGCCGTCCTGCAGCGCATGGAGATGGTGCGCCGCATCGCCGAGGAGATCGACAGCTACGTGCTCGAGCTGGGCACCGATGCGCGGCTGTTGCGCCTCCAGCTCGACGAGATGCTCGGCGACGTCGCGGACGACCGTGTGCTCGTGATCGAGGACTACCTGAACGACAGCGATGGCTGGAGCGTCGACGAGGCGCTGGAGGCGCTCGCCAACCTCGACACCGACGACCTGCTCGACCCCCGAGTGGTGGCGGGCACCGTGCATCAGCCGGCGGGCGGCGGTGACCTCGATCAGGGGGTCCAGCCGCGAGGCTTCCGTCTCCTGGCCAAGGTGCCCCGCTTGCCCGACGGGGTGGCGAGCCGGATCGTCGATCGCTTCGGCAGCCTGCAGAAGATCATGAGTGCCACCATCAGCGACCTCGATGCCATCGAAGGCGTCGGTGAGACCAGGGCCAGGGCCATCAAGGACGGCCTGTCGCGCCTCGCCGAGACCAGCATCCTCGACCGCTACTCCTGACCACCGCCCGAAAGGACGCCCACGTTGCGCATCGAGCTGCCCTCGGGAACCCCCGCCGAGCGGACCACACCTCGCTCCGGTACGGCCGTGGCGGGTCTGGTCGTGGCGCCGGACATCTTCGGGCTGCGACTGCTGTACGACGACCTGTGCCAGCGCCTCGCCGACGAGCACGCGCTCGTCGTGTGCGCGCCCGAGCCGTTCCCTGGGCTCGGCCTCGGGCCCGAGGTCGAGCCGCGGTTCGCAGCGGTGGCGGCCCTCGACGACGAGGCGATGCTGCGCGACCTCCGCCAGGCTGCCACGGCCACCGGGTTCGGTCCCGATCGGGTGGGGCTCATCGGCTTCTGCATGGGCGGGATGTACGCGCTCAAGGCCGCCGGTTTGGGGACCTTCCCGAAGGTCGTCGCCTTCTACGGCATGATCCGGGTCCCGGAGGCCTGGCGAGCGCCCGGCCAGGGCGAGCCGCTCAGCTACCTCGGCCGGCCCGGGGCCTCGCCCACCCTCGCCATCATCGGCGACCGGGACCACTACACGCCGCCCGCCGACGTCGACGCGCTCGTCGCCTCGGGGGTCGAGGTGGTGCGCTACCCCGACGCCGAGCATGGCTTCGTCCACGATCCGGCCCGCCCGGCCCACCGGCCCGAGGATGCGGCCGACGCGTGGCAGCGGTGCTTCGCCCACCTCACCCTGGTTTGATCCACCGCCCAGCGTCCAGTTCACGGCCTCCCCCCCACGAGCCGCCCAACCGTCTCCCATCCCTCGCTGTCGTGGGCCCCGTGGGTCACGACGTCGTGACATCGTGACGTTGTCGGCCGCCACCGGCACTCTCCGTCGCGACGTTGCTACAGAGCAGCAACAACGCGACCCAAAGCAAGGAACAGCTGAGGTAGGCCTGACGAGCCGACTCTCTCGGATGGTGGCCGGGTCAGTGGTGGCCGAGTTGCTGGTGGCCGGGTCAGTGGTGGCCGAGTTGCTGGCGGCCGGTGTCGGTCCGCGGTTGTAGGGTCAGCGGCTGCGCTGCGTCAGGCGATCGCGCTGGAGGATGCGGTAGCGGCGCTCGCTCTGCTCGAGCCAGCCCAAGCGGATGAACGACGCGATGGCCTTGTTGACCCGCTCGCGCGACGCTCCGACCATCCCGGCCAGCTCCTCCTGGGTGACGGGCAGGACGAACTCGTCGGTGCCGTTGGCCAGCTCGAGGAGGCGCTTGGCCGTGCGGCCGGTCACGTCGAGAAAGACCGAGTCGGCGAGGGCCTCGTCCATGTTGCGCAGCCGGGCCGAGAGCAGGCGGGTGACGCCCCACAGCAGCTGCGGTTGCGCCTCGAACAGCGCCCGCACCGGCGGGTAGGGGATCGCGAGCACGCGGGAGGGTTCGAGGGCCCGGGCCTCGGCCGAGCGGGGTAGGCCATCGAGCAGGCCGAACTCGCCGAACAGCAGCCCTTGGTCCATGAGCGCGACGACCGACTCGCGCCCGTCGACCGAACGATTGGCGATGGCGATCCGACCGTCGATCACCAGGTACAGCGCGTCAGGCTCGGCGCCCTCCTCGAAGAGGACGTCGCCGCGCACGAGGCTCCGCACCGTGCCCTGCGCGACGAGCGTCGCCAGGGTCTCGGGGGCGACGCCATCGAAGAAGTCCGACTGGCCGAGTAGCTCCTCATATCCCATGTGACGCAGGACGGTACTACCGTCGCCGTTCGTGGCCCGAAGTGTGTGGACGGTCGTCGTTGCCGCCGGCTCGGGTTCTCGCTTCGGCGGGCCGAAGCAGGTCGAGGAGCTGGGCGGTCGGCGCCTCATGGACTGGGCGCTCGACGCGGCTTCGGCGGCGTCGGCGGGCGTCGTGTTGGTGGTGGCACCGGGCACGGTGCTCGGGCCGGGGATGGTCGAGGGCGGTGCCACCCGATCGGAGTCGGTGCGGCGCGGGATCGCCGCCGTCCCCGCCGATGCCGAGGTGATCGTGGTGCATGACGCCGCCCGCCCCTTCGCCGGCGCCGCGCTGTTCGAGCGCGTGCTGGCCGCGGTGGCCGAAGGAGCCGATGGTGCGGTGCCGGGCGTCCCGGTGGCCGACACCGTGAAGCAGGTGGACGCCGCCGGCGTCGTGGTGGCCACGCCCGAGCGGGCCCGCCTGGTGGCGGTGCAGACGCCGCAGGCCTTCGATGCCGCCGTGCTGCGCCGCGCCCACGCCTCAGGAGCCGAGGGCACCGATGACGCCGCGCTGGTCGAGGCGATCGGCGGCAAGGTCGTGGTCGTGGCGGGCGAGCCGCTGAACCGCAAGATCACCGTGCCCGACGACCTCGTCTGGGCGCGGGCCCAGGTGGCGTTGCGGTGACCTCGATGCGGGTGGGGCAGGGCTTCGACGTCCACGCGTTCAGCGACGATCCCGAGCGTCCGCTCGTTCTCGGTGGGGTGCGGTTCGCCCGCGAGCGGGGGCTGAGGGGCCACAGCGACGCCGACGTCGTGGCCCACGCCGCGGCCGAGGCACTGCTCGGCGCGGCCGGACTCGACGACATCGGCCAGCTGTTCCCCGACACCGATCCCCGATGGGCCGGCGCCGACTCGATCGCGCTGCTCACCGAGGTGGCCGCACTCGTGCGCGCCGCGGGATGGGTGCCGGGCAACGTCGACTGCTCGGTCGTGTGCGAGGCGCCGAAGCTGGCACCGCTGCGCGCCGAGATGCAGCGCCGGCTGTCCGCGGCGGTGGGAGCCCCGGTGACGGTGCGAGGGCGACGGGCCGAGGGCCTCGGCGCCATCGGCCGCCGAGAGGGGATCGCCTGCTTCGCCGTCGCTCTCGTGACGAAGGCCTGACGGTTAGGTTCGAGCGGTGGGCAAGAAGCGAACCGGCGTGACCGGCACTGGACGGGCGAAGGCCAGCGGTGGCCGTCCGGCCCCTGGCCGAGGTTCGCCACCGCGAGCTGGGACCGGCGCGACGCCCCCCCGGGGGCGTGGTCGTCCGGCACGCGCTGCGGGTGCACCGCCGCCCGGCCGCACGGGCCCCAAGGGGCTCGGGGGCGAGCAGGTCGAAGGCCGGCAAGCCGTTCGCGAGCTGCTGCTGGCGGGCACCCGTCGCGTCCGCGAGATCTGGCTGGCCGACGACCTCGACGATGCTGGGATCATCGCCGACATCGTCGACCTGGCCGCCGACCAGCGGGTCCCGGTTCACGAGGTCAGCCGGCGCAAGCTCGAGGCCGAGGCCCGCAGCGAGGCACCCCAGGGCGTGCTGGCCAAGGCCGCGCCCCTGCACGAGGTCGATCTCGACGAGCTCCTTGCCACCCGTGACGGTGGGCCGGCCCCGTTCCTGGTCGCGGTCGACGGGGTGACGGATCCCGGCAACCTCGGCGCGCTGCTGCGCAGTGCCGAGGGCGCCGGGGTCACCGGTGTCGTGCTGCCCCGCCATCGGGCCGTGCACGTCACGCCGACCGTGGCCAAGTCGGCCGCGGGCGCGGTCGAGCACCTTCCCATGGCGCTCGTCGGCGGGCTGCCGGCCGCGCTCCAGACCATGCAGAAGCGGGGCGTGTGGGTGATCGGACTGGCCGACGACGCCGACCGCACGTTGTTCCAGCTCGACGACCTCGCCACCCAGGCGGTCTGCCTCGTCTTGGGGGCCGAGGGGGCGGGGTTGTCCCGCCTCGTGCGGCAGTGCTGCGACGTGGTCGTGTCGATCCCCATGTTGGGGCGGCTCAGCAGCCTCAACGTGTCAGCGGCCGGAGCCCTGGCCTGCTACGAGGTGGCGCGCCAGCGTCTCGCCTGACGGGTCGCCTTTCGGCTCTCGCAGTCAGCGGGCCTGCTGCCATGGCGGCGTCGGCCGGAGCTGCGGGTACCACGGACTGCGCAGCGGGTCGCCTGGTCGCAGCTGCAGCGACAGCCCCGGGGTGAGCGGGACGGTCGGCCGAGACGGTGGGCGCGCCGCGTAGACGATGTCGTCGCCGTAGCAGCGCACGGTCAGCGTCCGGCGTCGACCATCGGTGGCCGTGGGACCGCCCCCGTGCAGCACGCCCGGGTGGACGAGCACGACGTCGCCCGGGGTGATCGGCCACGACACGATGTCCCAGTTGTCTCGCTCGGCCTCGATGTCGGGCAGCGGCGGCAGGTCCTGGCCGTAGTAAGGAAGGGTGGGATCCTCGCTGACGCGCCGCGGGTTGAAGCCGTCGTACATGGGGCCGCGGTGCGAGCCCCGCACGAACTCGAGGCACTCGTGCTTGGTCAGCGGGTCGAGGGTGATCCACATCGACGCGATCTGGTCGCCGGCCATCGGCCAGTAGGGCAGGTCCTGGTGCCAGGGCGTGCGGTTGGCACCACCACCCTTGATGAAGAACTCATCGGAGTAGAGCCAGACCCGCTCTGAGCCGACGAGCTTGCCGATCATGTCGGCGATCGGCGCGTCGTACATCAGTCGTTGGATCTCCGGGGTGACCTCGAAGTTCCGCACGGTCTCGAGGAACTGGCCGGGTTGGTCGTCGAAGAACGTGTGCTTGGCTTGCGCGGCGTTGGCCATGACCCGGTTGAGGCCGAGCTCGACGAGCAGCAGCCAGTCTGGGTGCAGGGCCTGGGGGAGGAGCACGACGCCGTCACGGGCGTAGGCCTCGATGATCTCGTCGGTGATCAGGTCGGTGCTCAGGTCCAGGCTCACGGCGTGTGCCTACCACCGGCCGGTTGGGCGGCACCAATGGCCCGGGCCGACACATCCCCAAGAGGCGCTACAACGAGCGGTAGAGGCGCTCGTAGTCGCTCGTCATCCGTGCGACTGAGTAGTGCTCGACGACGTTCTCGCGGGCTCGCTCAGTGGCTTGGAGACGATCAGGGTCGACGATCGTGGCGCACATCGCCTCCGTGAACGCCTCGACGTCGTTCGACGGACACACCCGTCCGCTCTTGGTCGTCTCGACCACCTTGCGCACGCCTCCCACATCGGTCGCGACGACCGGCAACCCGGACGCAATGGCCTCGAGGAGGCTGAGCGGCAGCCCCTCGCTCCTCGAGGGGAGGGCGAACACGTCGATCTCGCCCAGGAACCCTGGGACGTCATCTCGGTAGCCGCAGAACTCGATGGATTCGCCGAGCTCGAGCGTGGCGGCGAGCGCCTTGAGACGCGGTTCCTCGGCCGCACCACTGCCGAGGAGGCGAAGGCGGATCGCCGGATGCACGTTGCGCGCCCTGGCGAAGGCCTCGATCAGGAGTTGCTGGTTCTTGGTCTTCGTCATCCGTGCCACTCCACCGAAGACCACCTCCTCGCGCTGTTCACGAGGTGGGATGGACAGGAAGCGAGCGACGTCGATGCCGTTCTCGATCACCGCCAGCTTGCGGGCGGGGATCCGAAACCGTCTCGCCAAGACGTCGCTCGTCTCGTCGCAGACGGAGACGAAGCGGTTCGTCAGCAACGCCGAGGTCCAGAACTTCACCTTCTGCTTGCGGCTGAAGCGCTCGAACATGGCGGTGGCATGCAGCGTGTTGACCACCTTCGTCCCTCGCCGCAGCTGCCCTGCCACTGCCCCGTACAGGCTGTAGTCGAAGGGGTTGTGGATGTGCAGCACGTCGAGCGGCTCGGACCCGAGGCGCTCCCTCAGGGTGCGCAACGACGCCACCGGCCCACGAGCGCCGCCGCGGGCCGTGGCGACGTGCACGCCGCCCTGTTCGAGCACCTCGGCTGCCTCTGGGTGGTTGCTGCTTCGGTCGTCCCAGCACAGGATCGACACGGTGTGCCCGTTGGCGACCTGGCCCAATGCAAGCCACCTGACCAGCTCTTGGAGGCCGCCGAAGTTGAGGTTCGGCACCAGGTGGACGATGCGAAGCGGTCTCGGCGCGGTGAGCTCCACGAGGACCTACGCCTGCTCGTCGAGGACGGGGAGCGCGATGGTTCGATCGGGGAGCGCGGGGCCCTTCATGAAGCCGAGTCGGGCGAGGTACAGGTCCTTCGGGAGCCCCTTGAGGTTCAGGTCCACCGACGAGACGTGTTGTCCCTCGTGGTTGAAGGTGAAGGTGATGCCGGGCGGGAGGCCGACGACGCCAAACGTGCGCTCGTCGACCTGCTGAAGCACGAACGTCGGCTCGTTGTCCAACAGCACTGCGAGCTGGTGGTCGATGAGCCGGACGCTAGCACGGGCCCCCTTGATCAGGGTCTGGAGCTTCTTGCCCATGACGAACAAGGGGAGGAACTCACCGGGGATCCGAAAGTCGCACAGGAACCGCCGGAGCTCGGACTCTGATGCCGACATCGGTTGAGGGCTCATCGAGATCCCCTCGGTCCGACGTCGTTCGATGTAGTCGGACGGGAAGAGGCCGAGGACGAAGTCGTTGATCTGGACGTCGATCACCATGTGGATGCGAGTGATCTGGCTCCGGTTCTCGACCGAATGGACCTTCGAGAAGTCGCCATACCAGAGCTCGCCAGGAGCGAAGTACACGTGCTCGCCACCGATGACGAAGTCCACCTCGGGGTCGGTGATGATCGCGATGTGCAGGCGCAGGAGCCCGTACTGGAAGTTGGTGTGGAAGTCGTAGTGGTCCTTGATGTGCCCGCCTGGCGGAAGCGTGAGCAGGCGGACGACTTCTTTTGGGCACGCCAGGTCATCGAGGATCTGCTTGAAGTACGGAGCGTGCTGGAGCGCCTCGGTCTCCTGGTAGACGTCCATGCCAGCTGCGCTCGGGTCGGCGGACTGCTTGCCGCCCATCGAGTGCAGCGCAATGCCCGTCCACTCGCCGGCGTGGTACGGGCCAGGCTGAGCGGCCCGCTCGATGTCTTGGAGCGCCTCGAGGTCGCGCACCAAGAGCTCGACGTCGTAGTTCCGGGGCAGACGGATCGCCATCGGTTCGGTCTGTGTCGTCACAGCTTCCACTGGGCTCCTGATCGTGGGTTTAGACGGTGGTCGCCGCGCTCGGCGCCAGCTGCTCGAACGCCCCGCTCAGCGGCCGGTCCGCGGCGCTGACCAAGATGCGCAGCAGCGCTTCGAAGTTCGACACCATCGTGGCGATGGTCGCCTGCTTGAAGAGCTCGGTGCTGAACTCTGTGAAGCCGGTGAGGCCCTCGGGAGACTCCCACACCTCGAACGCGAGCTCGAACTTGGCCTGCCCGTTGTGGATGTCGAGCGGCTCGACCGCGAGCCCTGCCATCGCGGGCGTCGACGGCGGGATGTTGCGGAGCCGGAAGTTCACCTGGAACAGCGGGTTCTGGTTGAGGACGCGGGCGTCGCCCACCGCAGCCACCACACTGGCGAAGGGCAGCTCGTGGTGCGCGTGCGCCTCGAGGAGCGTCGAACGCACACGACGAATGGCGTCGTTGAACGTGGGGTCCCCGTCGAGCTGCGTGCGCAGGACGAGCGAGTTCGAGAAGTACCCGATCAGACCCTCGAGCTCGGGCCGATCACGTCCGCTGATCGGGCTACCGACGACCACGTCGGTCTGACCCGACGACCACATCAGCAGCGACTTGAAGGCGGCCAGGAGGCCCATGAACAGCGTCGAGTCCTCGGCCCGCGAGACCTGCTTCAAGCGGGCCAGCAGGTCACCGCCGAAGGTGAAGTGGATCCGGGCGCCGGCGTGGGTCAGCAGCGGCGGTCGCTCGAAGTCGAACGGCAGCCGCAACACGGCCGGGGATCCGGTCAGCTTCTGCTTCCAGTAGGCGTTCAACTGCTCGAGCAGCGGACCCTGGAGGCGCTGTCGCTGCCACGCGGCGTAGTCGCCGTAGCGCAGCGCCGGGGGGGCCAGCGGCGAGTGCCGTCCCTGCGAGAACGCGTCGTACAGGACCTCGAGCTCGCTGAACAAGATGCCGCTGGACCAGCCATCCATCATGACGTGGTGCATCGTGAGCAGCAGGATGTGGTCGGTGTCGCTCAGGCGCACGAGCCGAGTCCGGAACATCGGTCCGGTCGCCAGGTCGAAGGGCTTGCGAGCCTCTCGTTCGACGAACGCGATGGCCAGGGCCTCCCGCTTGTCTTCGGGCACGCTGTCGAGGTCGGTCACCGCAAGGTTCAAGCGCAGGTAGGGCGGCGTGGTCCGCACCAGCGTGCCGTCGATGGCCGAGTAGGTCGTGCGCAGGCTGTCGTGGCGCTGCAGCAGCTCGGCGAGGCTGGCCTCGAGCGCTCGCTGGTCGAGCGGGCCTCGCAACCTGACGGCCCGATACACGTTGTTCGACGAGTCCTTCGGGTACATGAGCTGCATCACGCAGAGGGCCTGCTGGCCGATCGACAGCGGGAGGGATTCGTCGTCGGGAGCGCGGTGCACGGGGGGCGGGTTCGTGCTGCCCGGGCTCGTCTCCGCCTTCCGCTCTGAGAGCTGAGCGATCGTGGAGCTCTCGAAGAAGTCGAGGAACGAGAGGTCCGTGCCCAACGCATCATTGCCCCGCGTGAGGGCCTGTGCGGCCAGGATCGAGTCACCGCCCAGAGCGAAGAAGTCGTCGTGGATCCCGATCCGCTCGAGGTGCAGCACCTCTTCCCAGATGGCGGCGAGCAGCTCCTCCTCGGGTGTCCGGGGCAACGAGAACTCTTGGAGCGCGGAGAGCTCGGGCGGGCCGAAGAACTCGGTCAGCCCAAGCTTGTGAGACATGGCGTCTCGCTTGAGCTTTCCCGTGCCCTCCCTGGGGATCGCATCCCGGAACTCGATGTGACGGGGGACCTTGAAGTCCGCCAGCATCGACGCCACGTGGTCCTGCAGCTCGCGCTCGGAGGCCTCATGCCCGTCCTTGAGCACGACGAGTGCAGCAACCTCTTCGCCGAGCTTTGGATGTGGCACGGGAAAGGTGAGGGCCTCGGCCACAGCGGGGTGGGACAGCAGCGCTCGGTCGACCTCGTGCGGGGAGATCTTCTCGCCGCCTCGGTTGATGATCTCTTTGAGGCGACCCGTCACGAAGAGGTAGCCGTCCTCGTCGAGGCGGCCGAGATCGCCGGTGCGGAACCACCCGTTCACGAACTGCTCGTCGTTGGCCCGAGGGTCGTTCTCGTAGCCCCCCATGACGTTCGGTCCGCGCACCACGATCTCGCCGGTCTCACCGACCGGCAGGAGCATGCCGTCGAGCATGATGGCGACCTCGCAGCCCGCGGGCGTGCCCACCGAGCCCAGCTTCCGCTCGGCAGGTGGCAGCGGGTTGCTCGCGATGATCGGCGACGTCTCGGTCATGCCGTAGGCCTCGAGGAACGGGACCCCGAAGACGTGCTCGATGTCGCTGATGAGCGCCGGTGGCATGCTTGACGACGCCGATCGGATGAAGCGGAACGAGTGCGGGGGCGGGCTCTCGGGCTGCTTCAGCGCCCACTCGAGGACCGATTGATGGATCGTCGGCGCGGCCGTGTACCACGTGGGCCGCAGTTCACGAACGAGGTCGAAGAAGTCAGGACCGACGAACTCGGGCGGGCAAGCCACGCTGCCACCCGCGATGAGTGTGGCGAGGACCGCGCTGAGGCCGTGGATGTGGAACGTCGGCATGACGTTCAGGCACCGGTCGTCGGCGGTGAGGGCCAAGGTGGTGCGGATCTGATCGCTCGCCGCCATGACGTTGGCGTGGGTGAGCGGCACGATCTTTGGTCGTGACGTGGTCCCTGAGGTGTGCAGGACGATGGCCGTGGCTCCGCTTCGCCCTCGATCGACGTCAGCTCGTGGTGCGCCGACGTGGGGGACCGCCGCCCCGACCGAGAGCACCGGGAGGCCCCGGCGGTGCGCCACGCGCTCGGCTTCGGGAGCACCGGCGACGACGAGTGCCTTCACGCCGAGGTCCTCGAAGTAGAAGGCGAACTCCTCGTCCCGGTAACCCGGGTTGAGCGGCACCGCCACGTTGGCGGCGGTGATCGCCAGGTAGCAGGCGATCGACTCGGCGCTGTTGCGCGACACCAGCGCGATTCGGTCGTCGGGCTGGATGCCCGCCGAGCGCAGCGCCGCGATCATCGTGTCGACAGCCGACGCGAGGTCGCCATACGTCCACGGGGCTTCACCCGGGTTGACGAGCGCGATCGCGTGCGGGGTGCGCTCGGCGTGGGCGTGAACCGCGGCTTGGAAGCTCTCCGGTGCTGACGATGCTGAGGTCTCGTGGGTCATCGCGCTGCCCCCAACTCCGTCTCGGACAACGGGCGAACTGTACTGGATGCCATGTTCGGGCTCACCCGTCGCCGAGGAGGCGCTCGACGTCGTCCTCGGTCATCCCGTCGAGCTCGGCGAGCAGCGCCGCGAGCTCGTCGTCCTCGTCGAGAGCGCCGGGCTGAGACGCGTCGGTACCGGCCAGGAGGTCGTTCACGATCTCGGCGAGCCCGGCCACCGTCGGCGCGATGAAGAGCGCGTGGAGTGGCAGCTCGACGCCGACGGCCTGGCGAGCCCGAGCGATGACTTGTGTGGCGAGCAGCGAATGCCCCCCGAGCGCGAAGAAGTCCTCGTGGATGCCGACCCGGTCGAGCCCGAGCACCTCGGCCCAGGCGGCGGCCAGCAGCGCTTCGGTCTCGGTGCGGGGGGCGACGTAGGGCACCGCTTCGCGGTCGGTGACGCTGTCGGGGTCGGGCAGGGCCAGCCGATCGAGCTTGCCGCTCGGTGTGAGGGGCAGTGCTTCGAGCTGGACGTAAGCCGCTGGCGCCATGAAGTCGGGGAGCTTGGCCGCCACGACGGCACGGAGCTGATCGACGCCGGGTTGGCCGACGGCCACGACGTAGGCGACCAGGCGCTGATCGCCGCGCGAGTCGGCGCGGGCGACGACGGCGACCTGGCTGACCAGAGGGTGTTCGAGGAGGACGGCTTCGATCTCACGCGGCTCGATGCGGTAGCCGCGGATCTTGACCTGGTCGTCGACGCGACCCAGGAACTCGAGGGCGCCGTCGGGCAGGCGCCGCACCCGGTCGCCGGTTCGGTACACCCGAGCCCCCGGGCGCCATGCGTCGGCGACGAAGCGCTCGTCGGTCAGTTGGGGTTGGCCGACGTAGCCGGTGGCGACGCCGGCGCCGCCGATGAGCAGCTCGCCGGGCAGGCCGATGGGCAGCGGTTGGCCCGCCTCGTCCACGACGTCGCACGTCGTGTTGGCGATCGGGCGACCGATCGGAACCGTCGCGGGTCGCCACGGGCCGGCGTCGAGGCCGATGTCGAACGTGCAGGCCCCGATCGTGGTCTCGGTCGGGCCGTAGTGGTTCAGCAGCGTCAGCGTCGGGGCTGCGGCCCGGATGCGCCCCACGAGGTCCCATGACGATGCCTCGCCCCCGAGGACCAGGACCTTGTCCGGTAGGACGGCGGCGCCCGCGGCTTCGAACAGGGCCCCGAGGTGCGACGGCGTGATCTTGAGGACGTCGATCGGATGGGCGACCAGGTGGGCTGCGAACGCGAAAGGGTCCATGGCCGTCTCGGCCGCCACGAGCTCGACGCAGCCGCCCGACAGGAGCGGCGGGAAGATGCACGTGTTGCCGAGGTCGGTCGAGATCGCACTGACGACGCCGCAGCGCAGTCCGGCACCGGGCTCGACCCCAGCCGCGACTTCCAGACGTTCGGCCAGGTAGGTCGCATAGTTCACGAGGTTGGCGTGGGTGACCACGACGCCCTTGGGTGTGCCCGTCGAACCCGACGTGTAGAGCACGTACGCGGGGTCCTCAGGCGTGACCGGCGAGTCGAGGTGGACGCGGGTGGGTGACGCCGCCGCGAGGTCGCCGGCGGGGTCGATCAGCACGGTGGCGGCGTCGTCGGGGACCAGCGAAGCCAAGGTCGCCAACGTGACGACGACGCTGGCTCCGGTCTCGTGGAGCTGGTGAGCGAGGCGGGCACGGGGATGCTCGAAGTTGAGCGGGACGTAGGCGGCTCCCGCCTTGAGGATCCCCAAGATCCCGACCATCAGGGCGGTCGAGCGGTCGATCATCAGCCCGACGCTCGAGCCCCGCCGGACGCCGCGCGCCGCCAAGAGGTGGGCGAGCTGGTTGGCGGCCGCGTCGAGCGCGGCATAGCTCATGCGGTTCGTGCCAGCTCCGACAGCGTCGCGATCGGGGGTGCGCTCGACCTGTGCCTCGAAGCGGGTGGTGAAGCTCGATGCGGTGACCGGGGCGGCAGTGGCGTTGAACGAACCGACCACCTCGTCTCGGTCGGCCTCGGCGAGAAGGGCCAAGCCACTGATCGGTGCGGTCGGCGCAGCGACGGCCGCGTCGAGCAGGACGCCGATCGAATGGGCAAAGGTGGGGACGATGGATGCGGGGACCGCGGCGGGGTCGATCACGAGCTCAACCCGGTCACCGAGCCATCGCAGCTCGACGGAGAAGCGCTCGAGTCCGGCGGAGAACGCCAACGAGCCGGCGGCCGAAGCGACCGCGGCAAACGCAGGCGGTGGCGCTGCGCCCTCGCCGTAGCCGGCGCCCGGTGGTGCGAAGTCCTGCCACGTCTCGCCCTCTTGGACCTGGAGGGCGACGGCGGAGACGACCTCGGCCAAGGTGGGGTTGGCGTCGAGGTCGACCCGTACGGGCGCGTAGCGCGAGAAGGCGCCAAGGGCGCCCTCGAGCTCGGGGTGCGAGCGACCGTCGAAGAGGGTCTCGACGCCGATGTCGGTCGCGCCTGTGGCCCGCCCGAGCCAGGCCAGCCAGGCCGCCTGGACGACGATCGCTTCAGGAGCGCCGAGCTGCTCGGCCGCAGCGCGCAGCGCGCCGACGTCAACCGGCACCACCTGCGTCATGACGCATGAGCGCTGGCGGGTGTCGACGTCGCCTTGGAAGGGCAGTCGAGCGGCCTGGGGCACGACACGGCCGGCCCAGCGCTCGGCGGCGTGGGGCGCGTCGTCGGAGTCGGCGATGCCCTCCTGCCAAGCGCTGTAGTCGGCGTACTGGAGCGGCTCGTCGCCGGCCGCCGCGGCCTCGCTGATCTCGCTTGCCAGGATGGCCGCTGAGGCGCCGTCGGCTGCGAGCGACGTCATCGTGATCACAAGGGTGGCGTTGGCGCCGCCCGGATCGACGACCGCGAGGCGAAGCGGGGTGGCGTCGAGCGCGAAGGGTGCGGCCTCGTCAGCAAGAACTGAGGCCAGGGGCCCCGGCGCCTCGCGAGTCGCCGGCTCGAGCGCTTCGTGCACGACCTGGATGCCGACGACGCGGCCGGGGAACGGTGCGTACGTGGTGCGCAGGATCTCGTGACGCTTCACCGCGTCGGCCGCGGCGGCGCTGATGGTCGCGAGCGTCGCCCCGGGGTCGAGGCGAACGGCGAGCTGCACGACGAGGTCGGCGGCATCGTTGCGGGAGCTGCCCAGGTGCCACGTTCGCGCCTGTTGGGGCGACATCAGGAAGGTCGGGGTGTCGGTCATGGCGCTCCAACTGAGGGGGAAGGTCCTCGGCCATTGGGCCGTCCACTAGGCGCGACACCATATCGGCCGCCCGCCGCCCGCCATCCGAGTTGCGGCCGGACCCCGCTGAAACAAGCCCAACGGCCCATCGATGGCGTCGCAGTCGCCGCCGAAGACCTCTACACCGCCAGTTCGTTGCGCACGGTGTGGCTCGCCGGAGAGCTTTGCTGATGGTGCGGGTGGTTCGGCGGTCGTCGAGGTTGGGGGATCCGGGTGGCGGCTTCGGCGGCCGGCCGTGACGCATTCACTTGTTCGCGGGGCCCCTGTTCGGCACTGGAGCCGGCGACGACGCCGGCGAGGTACTCCAGGACGATGGCGCTCCACTCGGCCCGGGCGGGCGGTAGCGGGTGCTCCGTCACGTCCGGGCGCCGCGGCCGAGCTACTCGGGCGATGTTCTGGCGTAGGTTGAAATTGACGCCGTGGGTCTTGAGTCGACAGGCGCGCAGGGGGAGTGATGTGGGCACCGAACGACCATTCCTCGATGCTCTAGGCGGCAATGCTCTCGATCGAGCGCAGCCGGGCGAGGCCAGAAAGGGCCCGGCCACGGTGCTGATCGTCGATGACCATGAGCTGGTGGCCGAAGCACTGCAGCGCTCGCTTGGCGGCGAGGCCGATCTGGTCGTGGTCGGCCACGAGCTCACCGTGGCGGGCGCAGTCCGCGCTGCGCGCGAGCTCCACCCGGCGGTGATCCTGATGGACTTCCTGCTGCCGGACGGACACGGCACAGATGCGACGCGGATCATCAAGGGGGAGCTCCCGGACACGGAGATCATCCTGCTGACCGGCGCCGCCGATGTGACGGTGCTGGCCGAAGCACTCGAGGCCGGTTGCTCGGGCTTTGTCTCGAAGGCGGGCAGCTTTCGCGAGCTGCCGCGATCGATCCGCGGGGTCTTGGATGGGGAGGTTCGGGTCCCCCGGAACATGCTCGATCAGCTGGCCGCCCACGTCCTGCCCCACCCGGCGAGGGTCCGGTCCGACCTCACCGCTCGTGAGCTCGAGATCCTGCAGCTGCTGGCTCAGGGGAGCTCGACGGGTTCCATGGTCGAGGAGCTCGTGTTGAGCGTCCACACAGTCCGCAACCACATCAGGAACATCCTCGTGAAGCTCCACGCGCAGTCTCGTCTGGAAGCCGTGGTGATCGCGACCAGGCAAGGCCTCATCGGACATGGGGACGGGCCGCCGTTGCAATGATTGGCGCCGGACCCCCCATGCCGCGCGTCGTCGAGCTGAGACTCACCTTCACGAAGGCTTGACCTCGGCGATCTGCTGCCGAACAAGGACCTTTGGCCCTTGTTCGGCGACATCACGGCGTGGGACAAAGAGCCCACTCGTTCACCCCAGCGTCCACCTGCCTTCCGACATCGCCCCGCTCCTTCGCGGTCGTTGCTGCTCATCGAGTCCGTCTCTCTCCAGCTTCGTGGTCGATCGGTGGTACGTCAGATGTCCGTCCTCTCAGTGGCCCGCGCTCGGGCCTTCCCCCGGCCCGCAGCCATCCTGGTTGTCGTAGGGCTGCTCTCGTCGAGCCGATGAGCCGGTCCTCGGCACCGGCGCCCCCTGGCCTCCTGGAGGCTGTTCCTGACGCGATCAGCCTCGGCGCGCTCGACGCCGATGACGGCCTGGATCGCCGCCGTGGCGGTGAGCGACGGGTGATCGACAGGGCCGAGCGCGAGCGGATCCGGGCCTCGGTCGAGCGCGGGCGCGCCGAGGGCCGGCTCCAGCAGTCGCAACGGTTGGAGAGCCTCGGCCAGCTGGCCGGCGGGGTCGCCCACGACTTCAACAACCTTCTTTCGGTGATCTTGAACTACACGGCGTTCATCGGCGAGGAGGTCAGCGCGGCCGCCAACGAGCCAGATGGGGAGCGCTGGGTGGCGGTGAGCCTCGACGTCGAGCAGGTGAAGCGGGCGGCCGATCGTGCTGCTCGGCTCACCCAGCAGCTGCTCACGTTCGGGCGCAGGGAGGTGGTGCGTCCACGGGTCCTGAACCTGAACGACGTCATCGCCGGCGTGGAGCAGCTGCTGCGGCAGAGCATCGGCGCGCAGATCGAGCTGTTGACTTCGCTCTCGCCGAACCTCCGACTCGTGCTAGCCGATCCCGGGCAGCTCGAGCAGGTCTTGGTGAACCTCGTGGTCAACAGCCGCGATGCGATGCCCGCAGGGGGAACGCTCACCATCGACACCGAGAACGTCGACCTCGCCGCTGACTCCGCCCTGTCGACGCAGCCGTACGTACGCTTGCGGGTGACCGACACCGGCTCCGGGATGGAGCGCAGCACCCTCGACCGGGTGTTCGAGCCGTTCTTCACGACCAAGGCCAAAGGAGACGGCTACGGACTTGGGCTGGCGACGGTCTACGGGATCGTGACGCAGGCCGCCGGCGATGTGCGGATCTACTCCAAGCCGGGTCTCGGTACCACCGTGAGCGTCCTGTTCCCCGCGACGGATCGTGATCCCAGGGCTGCGGCCATGCCTGTCGTGGCGCCCCTACGGTGCGGCGGCGAGACCGTCCTTGTCGTCGAGGATGAGGATGCGATGCGCGAGGTCACCACTCGAATCCTCACCCGCAACGGCTACCAGGTCCTTGGCGCGGCGTCGGGAGCCGAGGCAATCGAGAGGGCGCTCGAGCACCCAGGCCGCATCGACCTCCTCTTGACCGATGTGGTGATGCCGCATCTCCTCGGCAAGGACGTTGCCGAGCAGATCGCGGCCTTGCGCCCGGAGATCCGCGTCCTCTACATGTCGGGCTACGCCCATCCCGCGCTCACGTCGCAGGGAACGCTCGACGCGGACGTGAGCCTGGTCGAGAAGCCCTTTTCGGAGCAGACGCTGCTCGCCAGGATCGACGAGGCGCTGGGTGGCCCGGTGGCTGGGCGCGACTGAACCGCTCCGGCCCACTGCGCTGAGCGTTGGATTCCTTTGCGCGGGCGTGTGCCTGGTCCATCTGCACCAGACGGATGGTTGAGGTTGGCGATGGTGGGCGCCGCCCGGCGGTCGCACAGTGAGTGCATGGCAAGTGAACCCACCCCCCGCCAGCGGCCTCGCCTTCGGTCGCTCCTGACGCCGGGTGCCTCCCGAAGCCAAGCAGCTCAGCCCCCAGCCGGTGACGGCAGCGACCGGCTGAGCCGACCATCCCGCTCGATCCCTCGTGGACCCTTCGCGGTCCCGTTCGAAAGGAACAACCCATGACCGCCATGTCACCGCAACTGGCAACACGGTTGTCAACTGACCTCATCGACAGGGGGCGCTCCCACACCGTTGGCGCCATGAACACCCCGTGGCTCGCACCGTTGCTCGCCCTTGCCGTGGCCGTCAGCCTGGTGGCGAGCCGGTAGCCGTCAAGCCCGCCGCCTCTGGCGACCCCGCGACGCGATGCCCGAAGAGCTTCGGCCGGGTCCCAGTGTTGCACCTTGGCGGTGGCGAGGCCGTCGGGTGCTGGTCGGCGCATGGAGGGCAGGTACCGAGAGCTGCACCCTTTCGGCCATCTCGACCTTCACCCGTGACGTGCCACAGCAGCGGGCCTCGGCAGCCTTGTGCGCCCGGGGTTGGCGAGGAAGGTGCGGACACGCCTCGGCGCGGGCGCGCGTCTGGTTCATCTGGACCAGACGGATGGTTGAGGTTGGCGATGGTGCTGGCCGCCCGGCGGTCGCACAGTGAATGCATGGCAAGCGAACCCACCCCCGTCAGCAGCGTCGAGCCCGATCACTCCTGACGCCGGGTAGTTCCCGAAGCCAACCGACTCGGCCCCCCGCCGGTGACTGGCACAGCAACCAGCTGCGCCGACCATCCCGCTCGACCCCTCGTGGACCCTTCGCGGTCCCGTTCGAAAGGAACAACCAATGACCGCCATCCAGAGCTTCTTCAGGTCCACGAAGGCGGTGTTGCCTCCGGCGCGTCGGCGCGTGTCGTTCGAGCATGCAACCGGCGTGCGCGTGGCCGCGCTGGTGGCCGCGACGGTCACCATGACGATGCTGGCGGCCCCGCTCGCTGCAGCGTCACCTGGTCAGTTGGGCTCGACGCTGCCCAGCGACGCCCGCACCGCCACGGTGCCAAAGACACCCCAGGCTCCCCCTGATGGTTACCGGTGGACGTCGTTCCCGGCGTCGATCGAGTACCGGACGCTGAGCAACGCGCCGGGGGTGGGGTGCGCGCTGTCCGACCCCGCTTTCAGTGCCGCCATGGTGGCCCTGAACCTCGACAAGTACCAGGGCGTGATGGTGGACGGCACGAGAGGCACGTGCGATCGGGCCAACGCCGAGCAGTACAAGCGCCTCTACCCGGACAAGGTGGTCATCAACCGGTCGTTCCTCCTGAACCCGTTGCCGCTCGACCTGCCGGGCACATGGCCCGGCTACTACGCGTTCATGAATGGCACGACCACCACAATCATCCCGCAGCCCACCGACACCAGCTTGGCGGTGGTCTCAACCTCCGCGCTGAACGCTGGTGACGTCGCGCTGCTGTCGGTGCTCAAGGGCGCCGATCCCTACGGCACGGCTGAGTACGTCCAGGTGATCTCGATCAACAGCCCGACCACCGTGACCGTGAGGCGAGCCGCGTTCGGGACCCCATCGGCTTCGTTCACGTCGCGGCCGAAGCTGACGGCGATCTACACCAACGCGGCCCTGATCCCCAGCGCGCCGATGCTGAACTTCTCGGCCATGGCGCCGGTGAACCCGGCCAACGGCAAGCAGGCCATCGACTGGCTGGCCGACTTCTACCGCAACGACTTCGTGCCGTCGGCCGGGGCGCCGTCCCTTGACGGCTACGAGTTCGACACGAACACCTTCGCGGCCCAGCCTTACAACCAGAACGGAGCGGTGAAGAACCTCGACTGCAACGCTGACGGGGTCATCGACTACTGCGAGCAGAACGTCGGCACCTCCAGCCAGACCTCCTCGTGGGGGGTCGGCTACCAGCAGCTGATCGACGATGTCCACACCATCGTCGCGGCCTTCGACGCCCCCGGCACCACCACCCCCACACTCGTGCTGACCGACAAGCGGGTGTACAACAACACGTCCGCCACCGGCGCCGAGCTCGAGAGCTTCCCGAACGACGACAACTACGACCAGACCTCCTCGGCTCTGTCCATGCTCGACGCGTCCGCTCGGGCGTCCAGCCAAGGCCTGTCGTTCGCGTACACGAAGGACATCTCGCTGACCTATCCCACAGTCAGTGCCACCAACCCCACCGGGTGCGTCGTCGCGCCGGCCGGTACCTGTCGTAACGCCAACTACCGCTTCGGGATCGTGGCGTCCACGTTGATGGGCACTGCCTCGGCCTACAACGACGAAGCCTGGATGGACCACGTGCTCGCCCTCGACGAGCAAGCCACCATCAACACCGCCACCACCGGGCTCACCCCCGGCTACCTCGGCGCTCCCGTCGGTCCTCCTGTGCGCCAGACCCGCTACACGAGCGGCAACCTGGTCGGCAATGCCAACGTGGAGACCAACACCGCGGGCTGGCTGCTCCCCCGCACCGCGGGCACTGCCGCCACGCTGACCTGGGACACCACGACGGCCGCGGTGTCCACCCACTCCCTCC
>JBBRTJ010000063.1:0-23146 GCA_038244535.1 Acidimicrobiales bacterium
AGCCAGCGAGTTGGGGCGACGCGTCGCGGCCGAGGCTCGTCCGATCGACGACCACCGCTCGACGGCGGCCTACCGCAGCCATGCGATCTCGGTGCTGTCGGCACGGCTGTTGAAGCGGGGGTTCCCGGCATGAGCGAGGCCTACCGACTGCACATCAACGGCGCCGAGCACGATGTGGTTGACGCCTGGCTCGGCGAGAGCCTGCTCTACGTGATTCGTGAGCGGTTGGGGCTGCCCGGGGCCAAGGGCGCCTGTGAGCAGGGCGAGTGCGGCTCGTGCTCGGTGCTGGTCGACGACCTGCTCGTGTGCTCGTGCCTCGTCATGGCGGCCTCGGCTGTCGGGCAGTCGATCACCACGGTCGAGGGCCTCAGCGACGGTGGCCCGCTGACAAGGGTGCAACGAGCCTTCATCGACGAAGGTGCGGTGCAGTGCGGGTTCTGCACGCCAGGCCTCGTCGTGGCCGTGCACGACCTGCTGCGGCGCGGACCCGACCCCTCTGAGCTCGAGGTGCGCGAGGCCCTCTCGGGCAACCTGTGCCGTTGCACGGGGTACGGCCGGATCTTGGCCGCCGTAGCGGCCGCGGTGGCTGCCGACGATGACGACGAGACGAGCGCGCCTCATGGTTGACGTCGCCACGACCCCGAGGACGAGCGCTCCGGTCCGCCACGGCGAGCTGGGCACGAGTGCGCTGCGGCCCGATGCCACGGCCAAGGTGCAAGGTCGCTTCGCTTTCAGCTCCGACCTGTGGGCCGAGGGCGCTCTCTGGGGACGCACCCTGCGATCGCCCCACGCCCATGCCCGGATCGTGCACATCGACGTGTCGGCGGCATGGCAGATCAGCGGCGTCGAGGCGATCCTCACCGCCGACGACGTGCCGGGGAAGGCCACCTACGGCCTGATCGTGGCGGACCAGCCGGTGTTGGCCCGAGATGTGGTGCGCTACGTCGGCGAGCCCGTTGCGGTGGTGGCCGCCGACCATCCCGAGACGGCCCGCCGAGCGTGCGAGGCCATCGTGGTGGACTACGAGGTGCTCGAACCCCTCGTCGACGCCGAGCGGGCCATCGGCGCAACGGTGCCGATCCACCCGGACGGCAACGTGTTGCGCCACCAGCTCGTCGTGCATGGCGACCCCGATGCTGTTCACGGTGACGTGCAGGTCGAAGGCACCTACGAGCTGGGCATGCAGGACCAGGCGTTCCTCGGGCTCGAAGCGGCGATGGCCGTGCCTGACGAAGGTGGTGGCGGTGTCGAGCTGTACGTCGCCACCCAGTGGCTGCACGAGGACCAGCGTCAGGTCGCGGCCTGCCTCGGCCTGCCCGTCGACCGGGTGCGTCTCGTGCTCGGTGGCGTCGGTGGCGCCTTCGGGGCCAGAGAGGACATCAGCCTCCAGGTCCACACCTGCCTGCTCGCGCTGCGCACCGGACGTCCGGTCCGGATCCTGTACGGACGCGACGAGAGCTTCGTCGGGCACGTCCATCGCCATCCGGCTCGCATCTGGATGCGCCACCACGCCGACCGCGACGGCACGTTGCGCAAGGTCGAGGCCCGCATGGTGTTCGACGGGGGCGCGTACTGCTCGACGTCGCCGGCGGTGCTCGTCAACGCGGTCACGTTGGCCGTCGGTCCATACCGCTGCGACCACGCGTTCATCGACGGCTGGGCGGTGCGCACGAACAACCCGCCCTGCGGTGCGATGCGCGGGTTCGGCGTCGTGCAGGCGTGCTTTGCCCACGAGTCGCAGATGGACCGCTTGGCCGCGGCGTGCGGGCTCGACCCGATCGAGCTGCGCCTTCGCAACGTCATCCGCACCGGCGACGTGATGCCAACGGGGCAGGTGCTCGACAGCGTCGCGCCGGTCGAGCGTTGCATCCGCGAGACGGCTGCCCTCCCGATGCCGGCCGAGCCGGTCGGGGGCCTCGACGGCGATGTGATGCGCCTCCCCGGGGGCGCGGGTCGCACCGCCGATGCCGGCCACATCCGCCGCGGCGTCGGCTTTGCCGTGTCGATCAAGAACCTCATGTACTCCGAGGGCTTCGACGACTACGCAACGGCTCGCTGCACGCTGGCCGACGGTGTCGCGTCGCTCAAGGTGGCAACGTCGGAGGTCGGGCAGGGCTTCGTCACGTTGGCCGGGCAGATCGCCCGGACCGTGCTCGGCGTCGACGACGTCGTCGTCGAGCCCGCCGACACGACCATCGGCTCGGCCGGCTCCACCTCGGCCAGCCGACAGACCTGGATGTCGGGCGGGGCCGTCGACGCCGCCTGCCGGGCCGTGCGCGAACGCCTCTTCGAGCACATCGGTCAGGCCCACGGCATCGATCCGATTCGCCTGGCGATCGACGGCGTCGACGTGATCGACACCATGGGCGACCTGCGCGTCGCGGTGGCGACTGCCACCGCCGGTGAGCGCTTCACCGAGACCGTCGAGCACCACCACCCTCCGACCGAGGAGCTCGACGAACGTGGTCAGGGCCGGTGCCACGTCGCCTTTGCCTTCGTGGCCCACCGCGCCGTGGTCGACGTCGACCCCGAGCTCGGGCTGGTCAAGGTGGTGCAGGTCGCCACCGCGCAAGACGTCGGCCGCGTGCTCAACCCCCTCTCGGCGCTCGGCCAGGTCGAAGGTGGCATCGCGCAGGGTCTCGGTCTTGCGGTCATGGAGGAGCTCATCGTCGACGGCGGCCGCATTCGCAACGCCTCGTTCACCGACTACCTCCTACCCACCTTCCTCGACGCTCCCGACGTCGTCGTGTCCTTCATCGAGGAGCCCGAGCCGCGGGCGCCACTCGGGGCCAAGGGCATTGGTGAGCCGCCCACCATCTCTTCGACGCCGGCCATCGTGGCCGCCATCAGGGCCGCGACCGGCAAGGCTCTGACCCGCGTGCCGGTGCGCCCCCAGGACATCGCCCTCGGGCGCTGAGCTCTGCGCTGGCGAACCGAGGGGCGCGCTAGGTTCGCCGGAACCCTGGTGACGGCTTGGAGGTCGGTGTGTCGGACGAGCGTGAGCGGCTGTCGTGGTCGGTGTTCGGGGAGGCGTCCCGATCGCTCGCCCACCAGGTCGCCGACGATGGCTACGAGCCCGACATCATCCTGGCCATCGCCCGAGGTGGGCTGCTGGTGGCGGGTGCGCTCGGGTACGCGCTCAGCGTGAAGAACCTCTACACGATGAACGTCGAGTACTACACGGGGATCGATCAGCGCCTCGAGGTGCCGATGATCCTGCCGCCGACTCCCGAACTGGTGAACCTCGAGAGCGCCCGCGTGCTGATTGCCGACGACGTGGCCGACACGGGCCACACGTTGGCGCTCGTGAAGCAGTTCTGCACGGGCAAGGTGGCCGAGGTGCGCTCGGTGGTGCTGTACGAAAAGCCGCGGTCCGTCGTGCGCTGCGAGTACGTGTGGAAGCACACCGACTTGTGGATCGAGTTCCCGTGGAGCGATCAGCCCCCGGTGGCCATGCCTCGCAAGGGCACCCACGCCGCCGAGATCTGAGCGTCTCGCCCGGGACCTCTCGTCCCGCGGCACCAACTTGTGCGTTGAAAGAGCAGCGGGTGCGCTTTCGACGCACAACCGCAGTCAGGTCGTGGCGAGGATGGCCCGAGCGGCGTTGCGGCCGCTGGCGCCCCAGACCCCCGCGCCCGGGAACGTGGCTGCGCCAGTGAGCCACAGGCCCCGGACCGGGGTGCGGTAGCGGGTCAGCTCGGGCTGCTTGCCGAGCAGCGCGGTCAGGGGCGTGCCGGCGAAGCTGGTGGCGTACCCGCGCGGCATGAAGAACTCGTCCTCGTAGCTGACCGGCGTCATGACGCGCCAGCGGCGCACACCGTCCAGGAAGCCGGGCTCGAGCAGTGACGCAAAGACCTCGAGCCATCGCTCGGGTTCCCGGCTGTCGGGCCAGCCGCCGGCCAGCCGGTAGGGCGTGTGCAGTGCCTCGAGGCTGAGCACGTGGCCACCGTCGGGCCCCGGAACCATCATCGAGGGGTCGAGCACCGACGGGAGGTTGGCGAAGAACATGGGGCGCTCGGCGATTCGACCGTGCAGGAGCAGGCCGTGAGCGCGGGCGACGTCGTCCATGCTCGGCGACACGATGCACGTCGGCACCAGCGGGTCGTCGATGCCCAGCGCAGCCATCACCGTGGGGTCGACCTGGCGGTAGCGGGGGAGCGCGCTCACGACGGCATCGAGCTTGGACTCGTAGCCCTCGTGGACCGGGGCCGTCCGCCACCGATCGACGAGGTCACCCGCGGCGGCGGGCGGTTGGCGCAGCCACGACACGAAGGTCTCGCGCGGGTCGCAGGCCGACACCACGAGCGGTGCCTCGAGAAGCGAGCCGTCCGCCAGCTCAACGCCGCGCACCGCGTCGCCCTCGCAGGTGATGGCGGTGACTCGGCTGCTGCACCGCACCGTTCCGCCCGCGGCGAGGACCGAGGCGAGAACCGCACTGGGCACGGCGCCGCTGCCCCCCACGGGTCGTCCGACGGTGGCGACGTGCTTGATCGCGTACCCGATCGCGCCCAGGCCCGTGCCGGGCGTGTACGGCGACAGGCCCCACACGGCCGGCCCGGTGGTGATGAGGGGCATCATCACCGCGTCGGAGGTGAAGAACGAGCGCATGACCTCCGCGACGGTCATGCGGCTCCAGCGCAGCATGGTGGCGACGCCGGCACCATGGCGGGCGGCGACCTTGCTCAGCACGGATCGTGACGTCGGCGGGTCGTTGGCGACGGCGAGCACGAGCTCGGCGATCGGCTTGGCGGCCCTGACGTATCGGCGGTAGCCGTCGACCTCGCCGGGATGGGTCAGTCGCAGGCTCTCGAGCGTGCGTTCGACATCGTGGAAGATGGCCCAGGCCGGTGAGCCGTCGTAGCTGATGTGGAGCTGTGCGGGTTCGACGTCGAGGTAGGCGAGCCCGTGGCGGGCGAGGTCGAGCTCGTCCATCACCGGCGTCGTGCGAAACACGGTGTGATCGCAGTTGCAGATGTTGACGCGGGCGCCGAGTGCGTCGACCGTCGAGGCGCAACCCCCAACGGACTTGCGCGCTTCGAGCAGCACGGTGTCGATGCCGGCGCGTTGCAGGTAGGCGGCGCAGATCAGGCCGTTGTGACCAGCACCGATGACGATCGCCCCCGGATGCATGGGTCCATCCTCGCAGCACCCTGCGCCGCGCCCGGTGGCGGAGAAGCGCTACTCGCGCTACCCAGCGTCGTTGCGGCGCAGTGTCGAACCGATGCCTTCGGCCACGGTGTAGAGGTGCTGCGCGTCGGTGGTGAAACCGATCGCCTCGCCCGGTCCGGACGCGAATCGGCATGGTGCCAGGGGCTGGGTGGCAAGGAGCGCGGCCAGGGTCTGGCCCGGAGCCCGCCACCACAGGAACGTCTCGCTCGGGTTCTTCACGACGAGCCAACGACCGTCGGCGGAGACGTCGGCCGCGGTCGGCCCGACCTTGGCGTTGACCGCCCCCGTCAGGGTGCCGATGATCGTGGCCACGACCGAGGCGCCGGCGCGCAGCTTGGTCCTCGGCACGACGTAGACCGTCGATCGCTTCGACGGGTCGAGGGCCTTGGCCACGAGCACGGCGTCGCCGGTGTCAGGATCGATGGCGAGGCTCTCGACGTCGTGGGGCCCGTCGGGGTAGCTGACCGTGATGGTCTGGACCTTGGTCACGGTGAGCGTCGACGGCGGTGTCGGGCCGAGGGTGGGCTCGGGGAACCGGTACAGCTGCACACGGGACCGGAAGCCGAAGTTGTCGCCCGTGTCGGCCGCCCACACCCACGGCACGCCCTTGGCCGAGGTGGACAGCGCGATGTCCTCCCAGTCGATGGCGACGGCCCCGGCCACGGTGACCGTGGTGACGATGTGGGCGGCTTCGTCGAGCACGAAGACGCGGTTCACATCGCCACTGTCGTTGTGGGTCCAGAGCGCGCCCAAGTTGCGTCGACCCAGGGCGACCCCACTCAGCTCGGTGAGCGGTGAAGCGACGGCACCAAGGGTGACCATGGTCCAGGCCGGGCAGGCCGGCGTTGATGGCACCGCCATCCGCTGGGCCAGCGGGGAAGGACCGGCCGGATCATCGTCGATCGTGTCGGTCGGGGGCGCCGCGTCCGCGGTCGGGTGGGCGGCCAGCGCAGTCGGGTTCGAGGTCGTCGGCGCGGGTGCGGTCAGCCGAGCCGCGCCGGTGGCCGCCGTGCGCCCGCAACCGCCCGCGAGAACAGCGGCCACGGCCACGGCGACCGCCGCGAGCGGCCATCGGCGGGCGCTCATCTCGCCCCGCCCCGACGCCTCGCCAGTTCCACTCCGAGATCGTGGGCGACCTCGACGGCAGGGACCGCCACCAGCTCGCCGTCGCGCACCAGCACCCGCCCGGCCACCACGACGTGCTTGGCTCGCCGGCCGGGGTTGGCCCACACGAGGCCCGCTAGGGGGTCGGCGACACCGGCGTCGGACGGGCCGGTGACATCGAAGCACACGAGGTCGGCCGCGGACCCCGGCGCGAGTCGCCCGAGCTCGGGCCGGCCGAGGCCATCCGCGCTGCCGGCCGTCGCCATGGTCAGCACGTCCAACGCCGTGAGCGGCCGGCCGGTCAGTGGTGCCACCTGCATCGCCAAGCGGGCGTCGGACAAGAGGTGGCCGGCATCGTTCGAACCGCCTCCGCTGGTGCCGAGCCCAACGGCGATGCCGGCGTCGAGCAGCGCGCCGGCTTCGGCCACGCCCCACCCCATGGGCAGATCGCATCCGGGTGCGTGGGTGGCGGTCACACCGGCGCCGACGAGGCGGGCACGTTCGGCCGGGGTGATGGCGCACAGGTGGGCCAGGGTCACGTCCGGGGCCAGCCAGCCCCACTCGTCGAGCAGGTCGATGGGGCGACGGCCGTAGCGCTCGGCAGCCCGCTCGACGTCGACGACCTCGTTGGCCTGGGTGCGTCGCCGGAGCCCCCGGCGGGCCGCCACCTCGGCCAGCGCATCGAAGGTGGCACGGGCATCGCTGTGGACGCCGGCCGGACCCACGGCGATCTGAACGAGGTCACCATCGTGGAGCGCGGCAGCGATGGCGTCAGCGCTCGCCGCAGCGACGTCTGGGTCATCGCCGGCGCTGCCGCGGACGAACACGATGCGGGCCCCGAGCTCGGTGGCGGCGGCGACTGTGGCGCGGGCCAGGAGAACCGGATCGACCTCGGGCGGCCAGGTCAGGTGGTGGTCGGCCACGGTGGTGACGCCGCACAGCAGCGACTCGGCCAAGCCGACCCGGGCCGCGAGGCGCACGAGCTCGAGGTCGACGTCGGCCTGGCGGTAGGCGGCGGCCATGATCGAGAGCCAGTCACGCATCGCCACGTGGCGCGTTCCGGGCAGCGTTCGAAACGCGCTCTGGAGGAGGTGGTGGTGGGCGTTGACGAGCCCAGGGATCACGACGCACCCTGTGGCGTCGAGCTCGGTGACGTCACCTCCGTCGGGAACCGTGCCGCCCTCGGCGACGGCCACGACCCTGCCCAGTGCACAGGCGACGGTCACTCGCGAGAGCACCTGCGTGCCCGTCCACACCAGGTCGGCTCCTCGTACCAGCAGCATCGCTCCATCGTCGCAGCTGCGGCCGGGTCGCCCGGTAGCGTCACCGCTGATGACGTCTCGCCGCTTCGCCGACCTCAGGGCCCCCGAGGTCGCCCGCCTCGTCACCGACCGCTCGATCATCGTGCAGCCGCTCGGGGCGGTCGAGCAGCACGGCCCGCATCTGCCGCTGAGCACTGACCTCCTGGTCGCCGAGGCGGTCGCCGAGGCCACGGTGGCCGCACGGGGCGACGAGTTGGACGTCTGGCTCCTGCCGCCGCTCGCCTACACCAAGTCCAACGAGCACGCCTGGTCGGCCGGAACGGTCTGGCTGTCGGCGGCCACGCTCATGGCGGTGCTCGACGACCTCGGTCGCTGCATCGCCACCACGGCCGCCCGCAAGCTCGTGTTCCTCAACGGTCATGGCGGCAACTCGGCGCTCGTGGCCACCGCCAACCGTGAGCTGCGCCTCGCCCACGGCCTCATGACCTTCCTCGCCCACCCATCCATCCCCGCCGATCAGGGTGGCACGTCCTCGTCGGGCGAGCTGGGGATGGGCATTCACGGCGGCCATGACGAGACGTCGATGGTGCTGCACCTCGCCCCGCACCTGGTCGACATGAGCACGGCGGTGCGCAACGTGCCCGAGCACCTGGCCGCCAACCGCTACGTGCGCTTCGGGGGCAAGGTGGGGTTCGGCTGGTTGTCGTCTGACTTCGGGCCTGACGGCCACATCGGCGACCCCACCGGGGCCAGCGCTGACCACGGTCGGTACCTGTTCGACGGTGCCGTGACCGCGTTCGGTGAGGCGCTCGTCGAGGTCGCCGCCTTCGAGCTCCCCGTTCGCTGACGCTCATGAGCGCCCCGCCCTCGTCATCGCTCGACGACCTGCCCCCCGAACTGAGCGGGCTGCGTGTCGATGGTGGCCGCCTGCTGCGACGCCTCGACGCGCTGGCTGAGATCGGTTCGATCGACGGGGGTGGCTCGTGCCGCTTGGCGCTCACCGATGCCGATCGGGACGGCCGCGACCTCGTGGTCACCTGGATGCGCGACCTCGGGCTCAGCGTGACGATCGACGCCATCGGCAACGCCGTGGGGGTTCGACCGGGCCTTCGCGACGACCTGGCGCCGGTGATGACCGGCAGCCACATCGACACCGTGCGCACGGGTGGCCGCTACGACGGGAACCTCGGCGTGCTGGCAGGGCTCGAGGTGATCGAGGTGCTGGCCGAGCAGGGCATCACCACGCACCGCCCGCTGGCGGTCGCCTTCTTCACCGACGAGGAGGGCGCCCGCTTCCAACCCGACATGCTCGGCAGCCTCGTCTACGTCGGGGGCATGGCGATCGAGGACGCACTCGACGTGCGGGCCATCGACGGTCCCCGCCTCGGCGACGAGCTCGACCGGATCGGCTACTCGGGCCTGACACCATGCCCCGTGGCAGCGGCGCCCCACGCGTTCATCGAGCTCCACATCGAGCAGGGGCCGCTCCTCGAGGCCGAGGGGTTCACGATCGGTGCCGTGACCGGGGTCCAGGGGATCAGCTGGCAGGAGGTCACCTTCACCGGGCAGTCGAACCATGCCGGCACCACGCCAATGCGGCTCCGCCATGATGCGGCGTACGCCGCCGCCGAGCTCGTCACGTTTGTGCGCAGGCTTGCCGTCGAGCTGGGCGGGCACCAGGTCGCCACCGTGGGCCGGGTCGACCTCGACCCGAACCTCGTCAACGTGATCGCGGCCCGCGCCACCTGCACCGTTGACCTGCGCAACACCGACGAAGCCACGCTGTGCCGGGCCGAGGCAGCGGTGGCGACCTTCCTCGACGACGTGGCGGCCCGTGAGGGTGTCGGCGTCACCACTCGGCGCCTGGCCCGCTTCGAGCCGGTGTCGTTCGATCCCGCCACAGTCGATCTGGTCGAGGCGGCGGCGCTGCGGTTAGGTCACACCACGATGCGATTGCCGTCGGGAGCGGGGCACGACGCTCAGATGCTGTCGCGCCTGTGCCCGACGGCGATGGTGTTCACGCCGTCGGTGGCCGGCATCAGCCACAACCCCGCCGAGCACACCGACCCCGCCGATCTCGCTGCGGGGGCCGACGTGCTGTTGCAGGTGCTGCTCGCGCTCACGTCGAGCTGACCGCCGGACGCGCCAAGTGCCGGCCCCGATGGGGAGCCGGCACCTGACACTGGCCTGGAGGGTGTGCGGGGACGATGCCCAGCACGACGGGTGGTTACTTGGTGAAGCTGATGCTGCTGTCGATGAAGTCGTTGGTGGCGATGTCGGACGGCTTGATGGCGGGGTCGACGTCGACCTTCTCGCCCTGGAACACCGGGATCGCCTTCTTGATGAAGTCGGTCAGGCGGGCGTCGGAGAAGTTGCCGAGCGTCTTGTCGTCACCGTTGTCGACGATGCCGAGCTCGAGCTGGGTCTTCACCGAGTAGTCAGCGGCACCCTGGTCGTACTTCCAGAAGCTGTCGTAGACCTTGTTGGTGGCGATGATGATCGCGCTGGCCCGAGCCGGCGCCTTGATGAAGTCGATCTGGGCCTGCTGGAACAGCGGCACGAGCGCCTTCAGGCAGGTCTTGGTCGCGGCGTCGTCGAGCTTGCTCTTCTTGACCGAGAGCGCCTCGGGGTAGACCTGCCAGCCGGTGTCGTAGATGAGCTGGTAGGCGACGTTGATGGCGCCGGTGTCGAGCGTCTTGTACTGGTACGGCTCGGCGGTGGCGAAGCCCTGGTGGGCGACGTCTTGGGTGGTGAGGATCTTGTCGCCCTTGTAGTTGAAGTCGACCTTGGCCTGCGGGACGATGCCCTGAGCGACCAGGAAGTCGATGTAGGTGGCGCCCCCGAACACCGTGACGGTGGGGACGACCTTGGCGATGTCAGCGATCGTCTTCACACCGGCGTGCTTGTCGGCGTTCCACAGGATGATCTGGGGCGACTTCTCCTGCGGGGCGACGACGGCGACCGTTGGAGTGTCCTTCTTGAACTTGACGGCCTCGTCGGTCGACACGTAGCCGAACAGGATCGCGTCGTCCTTGTACATCTGGGACACCACGGTCTGGTTGCCGAGGAACGGGCCACCGGCGCGGATCTCGAGCTGGACACCAGTGGGCTTGCCCTTCACCGTGAGTGAGCCGGCGACGGCCCCCGTGTCCTTCGAGGCCTTGTAGTCGTCACCCATCAGCTCGTAGGTGGCGCCGTGCTCGGCTTCAGGGAACCAGTCGGTCTGGACGACGACCTTGTCGGGGCAGACGCCCTTGAGGCTGACCGCGGTGCCGGCCGCGGCCGTGGTGGTGGCTCCGCCGGCCGCGGCGGTGGTGGTGGCGCCGCCCGTGGCAGCCGTCGTGGTGGCCTTGCTGCCGCTCGAGCTCGAGCTGCCGCAGGCGGCCAGTACGACGAAGCCTGCCAGCGGGAGGGCGATGAGTGCGGTACGACGGTTCAGCATGGATCTCCTTGGGTGGGTGTGAGTGAGAACGGTGGCGGGAGGGATCACTGGCCGGGCCGGCTGGCCTCGTACCACTTGCCGACGATGCGATTGCCGAGCCAGCCGAAGAACACGAAGAAGGTGATGCCCAGGAGCGCTGACAGGATGGCGCACACGAACATCCGGCTGGCCTGGTTGTTGAGGAAGTAGTCGTTGATGAGCTTGCCGAGGCCGGGCGAGCCCTTGGCGAAGAAGAAGTCGCCCACCACGGCGCCGATGACCGACAGCCCGGCAGAGATCCGAAAGCCCGTGAAGACGGCGGGCATGGCGCCGGGGAGCTGCAGCTTGGTCAGCCGGGTCGTGCGGCTGGCGCCGTTCAGCGTGAACAGGTCGTGCTGGTTCCGATCGGCGGCCAGCAGCCCGAACAGGGTGTTGGACACGATGGGAAACAGCGCGATCAGGACTGTGACGATGACGCGACTGCGGAAGTTGTTGCCGAAGAAGTTGATGAGCAGCGGCACCAGGGCCAGGATCGGGATGGCTTGCAGGGCGATCAGGTAGGGCCACAGTGCCCGCTCGACCCAGCGGGCCTGGCTCATGAGGATCGCCAGGCCCATGCCGATGATGATGGCGATGGCGAGCCCGAGGGCCGCTGTCTTCGCGGTGAGCAGCGTGGCCTCGATGATCTTCGGCCTGACGTCGTTGACGCCCCAGAAGATCTGGTGGGGAGCGGGTACCAGCAACGGCCGGCCGGTGGTCGGCGAAAAGTTGTTCTTGATCGAGTAGGCGAGGGCGTACCAGCCGGCGATGAAGATGGCGAAGACGGCGAGCGGGCCGAGCACGTCGCTCCACCGGAAGCGCTTGACCTTGAGCGGGGGCGCATCGTCGTCGACCACGGCGAGGGGCGTCTGGGCGGCGGCATCGATGTCGTGCATCGTGGGCTCGGGGTACGACGCCAGCTCGGGGGCTGACTCGGGAGGCTTGACCTGGGTCATGCGTGTGCTCCCCGCAGCGCGGCGGACACCTGGCCGCAGAGGTCCGCGAACTCGGGCTCGAAGCGCAGGTCGTGCGGCCGGGGGAAGGCGAAGGGCACCTTGAAGTCGCCCACGATCCGGCCGGGACGGGCCGACATGACCAACACCCGAGTGGAGAGGAACACCGCTTCGTAGATCGAGTGAGTGATGAACAGCGCGGCGAAGCCTTCGTGGTTGAACAGGCTCAGCAGCTCGTCGTTCAGTCGTTCGCGGGTGATCTCGTCGAGGGCGCCGAATGGTTCGTCGAACAGCCAGACCTTGGGCTTCATGACCAGTGACCGCGCCAACGAGGCCCGCATCTTCATGCCACCAGAGAGCTGCTTGGGGTACTTCTGCTCGTGGCCGGTGAGGCCGACAAGGTCGATGGCGGCCCGCACCTTGGCGGCCCGGTCGGAGCGACTGAAGCCTTGGAGCTCGGCCAGGAGCCCGACGTTGGCCTCGACCGTGCGCCACGGGAGCAACGTGGCGTCCTGGAACACGTACCCGATGCTCTTGCGGTCGACCTTGACCTTGCCCCTGCTGGGCTCGGTGAGCCCCGACGCGTTGCGCAGGAGCGTGGACTTGCCGCAGCCCGAGGGTCCGACCACGGTCACGAACTCGCCCGGGCTGACGTCGAACGACACGGCCGAGAGCGCCTGGGTGCCGTCGGCAAACGTCATGGACACGCCCTCGAACGACAACGTGCCAGACATCGTCGGCGCTGAAACCGGTTGGGTCGGTGTAGCCGTGCTCATAAGACCTCGCTGAACCTAGGGCACGAACCCTGTCGGTTGTGTTGAAGGAGTGTGAAGGCTGTGTTTCAGGGTCGAGGGACGCGCCCAGAGCGGCAGACCACGCGGCCGCGGTGGATGACGAGGCGGTCGCCGGGCGCCGTCCCCATGGCGTGCCGGACGCCCGACGAGGCCAGGGCCACGAGCTCGGCCGGTGCGCCGGCGGTGATGGTGACGGCTGGGAGACCGAGCGCGAGGCGCCCTGCCCCCGAGACGGCCCAGAGGGCTTCGGCCGGCAGGAGGTGACCGGCGGTCACGAGCAACGACGCGATCTCGAGGGGGTCGCCGCGGCCCATGGGGTTGAAGGGATCCTGCAGGTTGTCGCCACCCCCGGCGACGACGGCGCCCGCGTCGAGCAGCGCCCGCAGGGCCGTGAGGCCCCGAGGCGCCGCCACCGGGCGGTCGCGAGCCTGAAGGAACAGGTTGGTCTGCGGGAGCGTGACCACGGCGATGCCGGCGGCGGCAATCGCCTCGGCGACCGCCGCCTGGACCTCGACCGGCTGGACGCCCAGGCTCACGCAGTGGCTGGCCGTGACAGGGTGCGCGAACCCGGAGGCCACGACGTGGGCGAGATGGGCGACGGCCAGCTTGGTCGGGTCGAGGGTCTCGTCGGCGTGCAGGTCGACCGGGACGCCAGCAGAAGCGGCGGCGTCGAGCACGAGGTCGGTGGCCCCGTCCGGGTCATCGTCGAGGTGGGGGCAGCCCCCGGCCACGTCGGCCCCGGCGTCGAGCGCGGCCCGCAGGAGCGCGCGCTGCTCGGCCCCGGCGTTCCCGGTCAGCGGGGAGCCCACGAGCGCCACGAGTTGCAGGTCGACGAGGTCGGCCAGGTCGTGGCGAACGGCCAGGAGCGCCTCGAGGGCGAGCAGCCCGATGTCGGTGGTGACGTCGACGTGGGTGCGGATGGCGGTCGTGCCGTTGGCAACGAGCATGATCGCCGCTCGCCGAGCCCGCTGGGCGATGTCGAGTGCCGACAACGTCGCCTTGTGCGCCGTCCAGGCATCGATCGCTCCGGGGAGGTCACCGGTGGGGTTGGGCACGATGTCGGCCGTGAGTGCCTTGTCGAGGTGGGCGTGCGGCTCGACGAAGGCCGGGAGCAGAAGATGGCCGGCCAGGAGCTCGACGGGCTCACCCGGCATCGCCGTGATGGCCGGGGCGACCTCGGCGATGAGAGCGCCCTTGATGCGCACGTCGGCGACGGAGCCGTCGGGCAGGGTGACCGCTCGCAGCAGCATCAGGCGGCCCTCAGCGAGCGCACGACCGTGGTGACCGCGGTGAGCGCAGCGGCCTCGTCGCCGGGAGGCACCGCGGTGCCGACATCGATCCCCGCCACTCGGGGCAAGGCGAGCACGGCGCCGGCGAAGCGCACGGCTTCGTCGATGCCGGCGACGGCCGGATCGCGGGCGTCGCCGATTCGTTGGACGAAGCCCGGGGGGAGCTCGAGGCCGGTGAAGGTGCGGAGCAGCGCGAGCGACGACGCGCTGCACACGAGCGGCACGCAGACCAGGTAGGCGACGTCACCGGCACCTGCTCGGTCGGCGGCATCGATGAAGGCGGCAACCCGGGCGGCGGTACCGGCGTGGTTCACGAAGCACACGCGAGCGCCGGCCTTGACCTTTTCGGCCAGTCGGGTGGCGCGTCGTTCGACCGGTGGAGCGACCGGGTTCTCGGCCACGGAGCACAGCACGCCGGCATCCCGGGCAAGGGACACGAGCTGGGTGGAGTCGAGGTCGAACACCGGGGCGGCATCGGGGCGGTGGCCGCGGGTGGTGTGGTCTCCGGTGATGCAGTGAACGGCAGCGCCGATGTCGGCCAGTGCCGCCAGCTCGCCTTCGAGTGCGACCCGGTTGCGATCCCGGCAGTTGAGGCCGGCCCAGGGCCGTACGCCTTCCATCGCGACGAGGGCGGCCCGATACGACGGGGGGTACTGGACGCGCGCCCATCCGGTGTCACCGAACAGCACGGCATCAACCACCCCGGCGAGCGCCGCCGCCGCCCGCCGCGTCCCCGTCGCATCGAGGGCGGGCTCGGGGAGGTCGACGACCACCAGCGGGCGCCCATGGCGAGCCTCGAGCAGGGGATCGGCTCGGGCGAGACGTGGTGTCCCGCCCATCCAGGCCACCGTCTCACGGCCGACGAACGGACAGCGCCGATCGCCGACCTCGCATCCACCGTCGGCCTCGACCCCGCCGCATGGCCCGAAGGTCATGTGCTTCGGGCAGGCCACGGCGACCACGGCCGGGGGCGCCATCGAGGTCATGAGCCCCGAGTCATCGTCTCGCCGAGCTTGGGCATGACCTCCTCGGCCACCAGGCGGAGCTGTTCGTCCATCTGCGCACGGGTGAGTCCGGGGAGGTCGAAGAAGATGCACAGGTGCTTGAGGTCGAGCAGGTCGCGGTACATGCCAATGGAGTCGACGACGTCGTCGACGGAGCCGATCGCCATGATCTGCTGGTCGACGGAGTCTTCGAGGGTCGGCTGGAAGCCGAACGGCACCTTGGATCCGTCGGCCTGTCGGTAGCTCGAGAAGCGGCCATAGGGGGCCAGGAACCGGCAGAACTCGTCGTGACCGGGGCGGCCGGTGCGCAACGCCTCTTCCCGGGTGCGGCCGACGTGGACGTTCAGCACCAGGGTGCGATCGTGGCCCGCCTCGACCGGGGACCCCATGTCGGCGCGGATCTCCGCGTATCGGTCCCACTTCTGCTTCTGGCTGTCTGGGTTCTGGAGCCAGTACACCGCCTTGTGGCCGGCTCGCGGCACGTACTCGATGGTCTCGGGGGAGGTGACGGGCTGGTAGATCTCGACGGGCCGAGCGGGCTTGGGGATCAGCGTGAGGTCGTGCACGAGGTGGCCCCGGTCGGGGACATCGTCGGACGGGAAGGTGAAGTGCTTGCCGCGGTACGAGAATCGTTCGTTGCCCCAGGCCAGCTTGATCACCTCCATCGCCTCTTCGAAGGTCTCTCGGTTGATCCGGTCGTGCTCGGCCGACATGTCGTTGTCGCCCGAGGCGACCACGGTCCCGAAGACCCACGCCTCGCGGGGGACCGTGCCCCGCCCGACGCCGAACTGCATGCGGCCCCCGGTGAGGATGTCGGCCAGCGCGAAGTCCTCGGCCAGCTTGAGCGGGTGCCACTGCGGCACGACGTTGAACATCTGTCCGAAGCGGATGCCCTTGGTGATGCCGGCGGCATGCACCCCGAACAGGATGAGGTTGGGCAGGACCTCGTAGCCCTCGTACTGGAAGTGGTGCTCCGTGAGCCACATCGTGTCGTAGCCCAGGCCATCGGCCGTCTGGGCCCAGTGGAGCATGTTGTCGTAGCAGGCGATGACCGCGTCGTTGCCGTACCGACGATCGGTCGGGGAGATCGATGGATCGCCCGCATCTGGCATGGGGACCGTGCCGAAGAAGTTGGTGTCGACGCGCATGGCCTGACCGTACCCCCCTGCTCAGCTGACCCCCAGGACCGGCGCGGCCCCATCGTGAACAGACTGTAAACGCTGTCGGCTCAGGGGTCGACGAGTGCGCCGCCTGCTTCCCATGCCGCCTCGATCCGGTCGAGGCGGGCGGTGGCCGACGAGCGGAGGCGACTCGCCACGGCGGCCACCAAGGCGTTGCCGAACGCGAGTGAGCCGACGTGGCTGTCGAAGGGGCCGACCCCTGCGGCGCGCACCACGAAGGTGTGGTTGGCCAGCTCGGCGAGTGGTGACAGCGCGCTGTCCGAGATGGCCACCACGAGGGCTCCGAGCGATCGGGCCTGCTCGGTGGTCGACAGCACCCAGCGCTCGTAGCGGCGGAGGTCGATCACGAGCAGCACGTCGCCCTCGGCCACCTCGGCGAGGCCGCGTCCGAGACGAAGCCCGTTGCCCTCGAGCTGCTCGACCCCGCTGCGCAGCATCCCCAGCTCGTCGGCGAGGAGCTGGCCCACCCCGCGGGAAGCCTCACCGGCCAGCACCCAGACCTGACGCCGGGGCGCGGCCAGCGCGGTGGCCACGTCGTCGAAGGCCGACCGGTCGACTCCAGCCAGCGTGTCGGCGACGTTCTCGCCTTCGATGTCGGCGGCCCGTCCGAGGACGTCGGCCGTCGGTCGCTGCCGAATCCGTTCAGTGGCCGGGCGCAGGCGGTCGGAGAGCTCGGCCTGCACCATGGCCTGGAGTGCGGTGAAGCCTTCGAGCCCGAGGCGGACGGCGAGTCGCACGACGGTCGCACCGCTGGTCGACGAGCGGTCGGCAACTTCGGCGACCGTCCCGAAGGCGACGGCCTCGGGCGCGGTCAGGACGAGCTCGGCGACGCGACGCTCAGCCGGCGTGAGCCGCTCGCGGTTGGCATCGATCAGGGCTCCCACCCGCATGGAATGCACGTTACAATCCAGTCACCTTCTGGAACAGGGGTTTCAAGGATGAGCGAACACATCGGGAATCGCATCGCTGGTCGCGCCGTCCATCCGGGTGGCGCCACGTTTGAGTCGGTCAACCCAGCCCGTCCGACCGATGTGATCGGGACCCTACCCGTGTCAACTCGAGCGGCCGTTGATGCCGCCGTCGAGGCGGCCGCCGAGGCTCAGCGGGTCTGGGCCCGGATGCCGGTGCCGGCGCGTGCTGAGCTGATCGGCCGGGCCGCCGACGTCCTTGATCGGCGCAAGGCCGAGCTGGCGGCGCTCGTCACCCGTGAGGCGGGCAAGATCCTCATCGAGTCGGGCGGTGACGTGCAGGAGGCCATCGACATGGGCCGCTTCGTCGCCGGTCAGGGCCGGGCGGCGATGGGAGCCGTCGTGCCCTCCGAGCTCCCGGGCAAGCTCGCCTTCACGACCCGGCAGCCCGTCGGTGTCGTCGGCATGATCACCCCCTGGAACTTCCCGGTGGCGATCCCGTCCTGGAAGTGCTTCCCGGCCCTGCTGGCCGGCAACGGGATCGTGCTGAAGCCGAGCGAGCACGCGCCGGTGTGCGCGGACCGCTTCGTCGATTGCCTCATCGAGGCTGGGATCCCGGCCGGCTTGCTGAGCGTCGTCCACGGGTTCGCTGAGCCCGGCGCCGCCGTGGCGGATCATCCCGGCATCGGGGCCGTCAGCTTCACCGGATCGGTGCCGACGGGTCGCAAGGTCGCCGCGGCGGCCATGGCCAGCGGGCCTCGCTTGGTCTCGCTCGAGCTCGGCGGCAAGAACGCCATGGTCGTGCTGGCCGACGCCGACCTCGACCTGGCCCTTGATGGCGCGCTGTTCGGCGCGTTCGGCACCGCGGGCCAGCGCTGCACCAGCACGTCACGCCTGATCGTGCACCGCTCGGTGGCGGCCGAGCTCGTCGACCGGCTCGCCGAGCGGACGGGCCGCCTGGTGATCGGCGACCCCGCCGACCCAGCCACCGATGTCGGTCCGGTGATCGATCGGTCCGCTCGTGATCGCATCCTGGGCGTGATCTCAGCGGCGGTGGCCGACGGAGGGGCACTGGTGTGCGGAGGTGAAGCCGTGAGCCCCGCCGCGTGCATGGGCGGGAGCTTCGTGAGCCCGACGATCATCCGCGTCCATCGCGACCACCGCCTCGCCCACGAGGAGGTGTTCGGGCCGGTGCTGGCCGTGATCGTGATCGATGACCTCGACGAAGCGCTCGACGTGGTGAACGACACCGAGTACGGCCTGTCCGCGGCGGTCTACACCCGTGACATCAACACGGCCCTCGGCGCCGTCGAGCGCATCGACACCGGCATCGTCTACGTGAACGCCCCCACCATCGGCGCAGAGATCCCGCTGCCCTTCGGCGGCACGAAGCACACCGGGAACGGCTTTCGGGAGGCAGGGACCCTGGGCATCGAGCAGTTCAGTCAGGTCAAGACCGTCTACATCGACTACTCGGGTCGCCTGCAGAAGGCCCAGATCGACAACCGCCCCGCCGTGACCGGAGAGGACCTCGCATGACGACCATCGACCGATCGATCGTGCCCGATCAGCTCCGGGCATCAGTGGCTTGGCTGGAGCGCGACGAGGCCGCGCTGGCCGGCGTGCTGTCGCGGGTCACCAACATCGTGGCCGAGGCCGGCGAGGGCTCCTGGTTGATCGACGTCGACGGTCGCCGCTGGCTCGACCTCACCTGCGGCATCGGTGTCACCAACCTCGGCCACGGCCATCCCCGCGTGATCGCCGCCGCCGAGGCGCAGCTGCGCACGCTCGTGCACACCTCCGTCGTCACGCACCACCAGCGCAGCATCGAGCTGGCCGAGCGCCTCGGCGCCGGTTGCCCGTTCTTTGCTGATCCTCAGGTGTTCTTCTGCAACTCCGGTGCCGAGGCGGTCGAGGGAGCGATCAAGCTCAGCCGCCAGGTGACGGGCCGACCGGGCATCGTGGCGTTCCGCGGCGGGTTCCATGGCCGCACGATGGGAGCGGTGTCGCTGACCACGGCGAAGGGCAAGTACCGGGCCCGCTACGAGCCGCTGCTGGGCGGCGTCACGATCGCGCCGTGGCCACGTGCGCTCCGCCACGGCGGCGACGAGGCCTTGGCGGTGACCGAAGCGCTTCGTGCACTCGACGAGCTGCTCGAGGTGCAATCGCCGGCCGAGACCGTGGCGGCCATGGTGGTCGAGCCAGTGCTCGGCGAAGGTGGGTACGTCCCCGCCCCCAGTGCCTGGCTCGAGGGTCTGCGGGAGCGGTGCGACCGGCACGGCATCGTGCTCGTCTTCGACGAGGTGCAGACCGGCATCGGTCGCACCGGGTCGTTGTTCGCCGCCGAGCGGCTCGGCGTGCGCCCTGACGTCGTGCTGTTCGCCAAGGGTGTCGCCAACGGTCTGCCCCTCGGTGGGCTCATCGCCGAGCGTTCGACCATGGGCCGGTGGCCACTCGCGACGCATGGCTCGACCTTTGGTGGCAACCCGGTGTCCTGCGCCGCGGCGCTTGCCGTGCTCGACGTGATTGCCGATGAAGGGCTGTGCGAGCGGGCCACCCGCCTCGGCGACGACGTGCTGACGCGACTGCGCTCGACGCTGGCCGGCTCCCCCCAGGTGGTCGACATCCGGGGCCTCGGCCTCATGATCGGCGTCGAGCTGTCGTCGGCGGCCACCGCTGATGCGGTGCAGGACGCCTGCCTGCGCAACGGCGTGATCGTGCTGACGTGTGGACCGGGCGAGAACGTCCTGCGGCTGATCCCGGCGCTCACCATCAGTGACGCCGACCTCGACCACGGCCTGACCGTGGTCGAGACAGGTATCAAGGCGAGCTGACACGACTCTGGAAGTTCATGCAAGGGGGGCGTACCCTCTCCCTGCCGTCGTGAGCATCCCGCTGCGGGAGTCAGGAGCTAGTCATGAAGGTGTCCAGGTTCCGCAAGATCGCGACGGTGGTCGCTGGGGTCTCACTGGGGCTGGTGGGCCTCGCCCCGCTCCACACAGCCTCGGCGGACAGCCTCCCCCAGGTCAGCATCGGCGACGTCACCCACGTCGAGGGCAATTCGGGCACCACAGCCTTCGCCTTCCCGATCAAGCTCGGCTATGCAGCCAAGACACCCGTCGTGATCTCGTACTACTCCTCTGACGGCAGTGCGCAGGCGATCAGCGACTACACGGCGACGTCGGGGTCGATCACCATCAACGCCGGCGCCACGACGGCCACGATCACCGTGCCGGTCAACGGCGACGTGCTGTCCGAGAACAACGAGAACTTCTACCTGAACATGAGCGCGGTGTCCGGAGCGGCCTTCAACGGCGATCAGCAGGGCTACGGCTCCATCATCGACGACGACCCCGCCCCTTACGTGAGCGTCGGCGACACCACCGTGACCGAGGGAGACACCGGCACGGTCAACGCGGTGTTCCCGATCACGTTGTCGAGCCCGTCCGGTCAGACCACGTCGCTTCGCTGGTACACCTCGAACAGCTCGGCGGTCACGCCCACCGACTACACGTACGCCCAGGGCACGGTCACGTTCGCCCCCGGCCAGACCTCGGCCAACGTCTCGGTCGCCGTCAACGGCGACAAGCTGGTCGAGGCCACTGAGAATCTCGCGGTCAACCTCTACGACTGGGTCGGGCTGACCCCGGCCCGGACCACGGGCTACGGCTCGATCATCAACGACGATCGCACGTCGATGGTGTCCGTGCTGCCGACCTCGGTGGTCGAAGGCAACGCGGGCACTTCCAACATGACCTTCACGGTCACGCTGCAGCCTGCGGCGACCGGGGTCGTGACCGTGCCGTACTACACCTCCGACAACAACGCACAGGCGGCCACCGACTACCAGTACACGCAAGGCACCTTGACCTTCGCCCCCGGCACCACCACCCAGACCGTCACGGTCCTGGTCAACGGTGATGCGACGGTCGAGGTCGACGAGAGCTTCTACCTGAACCTGTTCAGCGTCGGGGGGGCGTCCACCGGCAACACGAGTGCCTTGGGTGTGATCCGCAACGACGACGGAGCCGCGAGCACCGCCAAGTACGTCTCCATCAGCGACGCCGCGATCATCGAGGGAGCGTCGGGGAGCGCCAACGCCACGTTCACCGTGACGGTCCAGCCCGCGCCGACTTCGACCGTGACCGTCAACTACGCCAGCTCTGACAGCAGCGCCGTCGCACCGACCGACTACGGCGCAGTGAGCGGCACGCTCACCTTCACCGCCGGCCAGACGAGCAAGACCGTGACCGTCCCCGTGAACGGTGACGCCATCGTCGAGAACGACGAGACCTTCGTCGTCTCGCTCTCCTCGCTCGTCGGGCTGACCACCATCGGTTCCACCGGCTACGGCCGCATCATCAACGACGACGCCAACCCTGTCATGCAGGTGAGCACGGTGGCGATCAACGAGGGCAACAGCGGCCTCACCGCGGCCACCTTCACGGTGAGCCTGTCCACCCCGAGTGCGAACACCGTCACTGCCAACTACGCAACGTCCGACGGCTCTGCCGTCGCCGGCAGCGACTTCCAGAGCGCCACGGGTGCGCTGTCGTTCGCCCCCGGCCAGACCAGCAAGACGGTCACGGTCAACCTGATCGGCGACACGATCCGTGAGGGCAACGAGTACTTCTACCTGAACCTCAACACCATCGTGAACGCCACGGTGATCCTCAACTACGGCGTGGGCTACATCGTCAACGACGACAACTACCCGACGATCACGGTGTCGGACCCGACGACCTATGAGGGCCAGAGCGGGCCCCAGAAGGCGACGTTCACCGTCAGCCTCACCTCGGCCAGCCCCAACACGGTGACGGTCAACTACGCGACGGTCGACGGCGAGGCGCAGGCCGGCACCGACTACGTCGCCAAGAGCGGCAGCCTCACCTTCACCCCCGGCGTCACCAGCCAGACGGTCGTCGTGACCGTCAACGGTGACACCGTCAAGGAGAACAACGAGCGCTTCTACCTGAACCTCTCCACGCCCGTGGGTGCCGACTTCTCCGACAGCCAGGGGATCGCCACGATCGTCGACGACGACGTGCTGCCCCTGGTCACCTTGGGCAAGGTCATCTCTGCCGAGGGCAACAGCGGCACCACCACGTTCACCTTCCCGCTGACCCTGTCGTCGTCGTCGCCGAACATCGTGACGGTCAACTACTCGACCAGTGACGGCGCGGCGACGGTGGGAAGTGGCGACTACCTCGCTGCGACCGGGACCGCGACGTTCGCCGCCAACTCGACATCGACGTCGATAGCGGTGACCGTCAACGGCGACACCACCCCCGAGGCCGACGAGTCCTTCTACCTCACGATCTCCGCTGCCGTGAACGCGCAGATCTGGGACAACCAGTCGCAGGGGGTCATCCTGAACGATGACCAGCTCCCGACGCTTGCCATCGACAGCTTGGCCAAGGTCGAAGGCAACTCGGGCACGGCGCCCCTCACCTTCACCGTCACGCTCACCCCGGCCAGCCCCAACACGGTCACCGTCAACTACGCCACCGCTGACAACGGGGCGACTGCTGGGAGCGACTACGTCGCCACCAGCGGAACGCTGACGTTCACCCCGGGTCAGACCACCAAGACGATCCCGGTCACGATCAACGGTGACGCGACGGTCGAAGGCAACGAAGGCTTGGTCGTGAACCTCTCGACGCCGGTCCTGGCCCGCATCAGCTCGGCCCAGGGCTACGGCCAGATCGTCAACGACGACCCCGGCACGGTCACCCCGACCTCGTACCTCTCGGTCGGTGACCCCACGGTGATCGAAGGCAACACCGGGACGGTGAACGCGGCGTTCACCGTGACGCTGCTCCCGGCGAGCACATCGACGGTGTTCGTCAACTACGGCACCTCGGACAACAGCGCGATCGCCGGATCGGACTACTCGTCCCAGAGCGGCACGCTGGTCTTCGCCCCTGGCCAGACCTCCAAGACCATCACCGTCGCCGTCAACGGCGACACGGTCTACGAGCCTGACGAGTCGTTCTACGTCAGCCTGTCGAGCGTCAGCGGC
>JBBRTJ010000064.1:0-22722 GCA_038244535.1 Acidimicrobiales bacterium
GCATCGTGGAGCTCGCCCTTGAGCCGGTCACCAGAAGCCGAGATGGGCAACGGCGGCCTCATCCTCCCGAAGGGGTCCGATCAGCGTCATTGGCGGCGAGGCCGCAGCCCCGATCTGGGCCGCTGTGATGGTGAAGTGAGGCGCAGTGCCGCCGGCAGCGGAGGCCAGCACCGAGAGCCGTGCGCTCGACAGGCCGAAGACCACCCGCCGGGCGCCAGCCCAGAAGAGGGCGCCGACGCACATCGGGCACGGCTCGCATGAAGCGAACACCGTCCCTGTGGCCAACAAGCCCAACCGTCCGGAGCGTTCGAGCACCCGTACGAGCGCCGTCTCAGCGTGGGACGTGATGTCGGCATCGGTGCTCACCCCGTTGCGAGCCTCGGCCACGACCCCGCCATCGACGGCGAGCAGCGCCCCGAACGGGTGGTCGCCAGCGGCCCGAGCCTCCGCGGCTAGCGCAAAGGCTCGGGTCAGGAGCGCATCGTCGTCGGGCACTGCCACGGGTCGTCCCCCCAGTCAGTTCGAACGCGAGTTGCAGTGGCGGAGGGAGTGGGATTCGAACCCACGGAAGGTTGCCCTTCACACGCTTTCCAAGCGTGCCGATTCGGCCGCTCTCGCATCCCTCCCGACGGCGACGTGCACGGTAGCCGAGGGTAGGGTGTCTCGTTCCGCCGGTTGAGGTGGCGGTCGGGTCCTGTGCAACGGCAACCCGTGAATCGAGTCAGGGCCGGGAGGCAGCAGCTCTCAGCGGTTTCTGCCGTGTGCCGCAGGTCGCCTGGCCGCCACCTCAATCGGCGGAGCCGCGTCCGGCGAGCTCCGCAGATCCAGCCCTCGGGAACCCTCGCGCACCCCGCCGGTAGGCTCGCCCTTCATGGCCCATCAGGCGCTCTACCGCCGCTACCGCCCCCGCCGCTTCGGCGAGATCGTCGGGCAGGAGCACGTGGTCAAGGCGCTGCGCAACGCGGTGCGCGACAACCGCGTCGGGCACGCCTACCTGTTCAGCGGGCCACGCGGTACGGGGAAGACCTCGTCGGCCCGCATCCTGGCCAAAGCCCTCAACTGCCTCAACCCGCTCGACGGCGAGCCGTGCTGCGAGTGCACGTCGTGCGTGGCCGTCGAGGCAGGCATCAGCTTCGACGTGCACGAGATGGACGCCGCCTCCAACCGCCGCATCGACGACATGCGCGAGCTGCTCGGCACCGTGGCCCTGGCCTCGCCGGGGCGCACCAAGGTGTACATCCTCGACGAGGTGCACCAGCTGACCACTGACGCCGTGTCGGCGCTGCTCAAGACGCTGGAAGAGCCGCCCGACCACGTGGTGTTCGTGCTCGCCACCACCGACCCCCAGAAGGTTCCGGCCACCATCCGGAGCCGCACCCAGCACCTCGAGTTCCACCTGCTGCCGAGCGATGCGCTCGAACAGCACGTCCGCTGGGTCGTGGCCGACGCCGGGCTGATCGTCGACGAGGCCGCCATCGAGGCGGTCATGCGCCAAGGCGGCGGATCAGCCCGAGACACCCTGAGCGCCCTCGACCAGGTGGCCGCGGCCGGTGGCGCCGCCCCCGAGGCACTGCCCATCGACGAGCTGATCGAGTCGCTGATCGAACGCGACACCGGCCGTGCCCTCGCCGCCGTTGCCGCCGCCACCCAGGCCGGGCGCGATGCCCGGGCCCTCAGCGAAGAGCTGGTGGCCCAGCTGCGCGAGGTGTTCCTGTCGCTCATGGCTCCCGAGCTGGTGCGCCTGCCCGACCGGGTCGCGGCCCGCATCGCCGAGCAGGCCCACCGCCTCGGCCCGGCCGCCACCGTGCGGGCCATGGAGGTCCTCGGCGACATCCTCGTCGAGATGCGCCACGCGCCCGACCCCCGCCTGCTCGTTGACGTGGCCATGGTCCGCCTCACCAACACCGACGCCGACCACTCGACGGCCGCCCTCCTCGAACGCATCGAGCGCCTCGAACGCCAGCTCGCCGCGTTCACCGCCGGTGGGCTGCCGGCCACAACGCCCCACGCCCCCGCCGCGGCCCAGGCACCATCGACGGCGACGGCGACGGCACCGGCACCGGTGGCCGAGGGCGAGCCGACGGGGCCGGCGGCCGCCCGCGCCGTCCTGGGCGCCGCCCGTCAACGGGCCACCAACGAGGCCGTCCGCGCCTCGGGCACTGCCCAGGCCGCTCACACGGCACCACCTCCCAGCCCACGCAATGCCGAACCGCCTGACCCGGCTCCTGCGCCGCCGGCCAGCCCAAAGCAGGCCATCCCGGCCGAACCGGTTGCCGCGGCACCGGCATCAGCCGACGACGCGCCCCGCCTGGCATCGCCGCCGGCCGCTGAGGCTGGGGCCGATGCGCCCGATCGGGATCAGCTCACGCTCCTCTGGGCCGATCGCGTCCTGCCGCAGCTCAAGCCGATGGTCAAGGCGCGCTACGCCATGGGGCGCTTCCTGCCTTCCCAGGCCGGGTTCGCGGTGTTCGCCCTTCCCAACGCCGCGCACCGCGACAAGTGCGACAGCAACCGGGCCGACGTCGAGCAGGTCCTCAGCACCCAGTTCGGGCGGCCCGTGCGCCTCAAGCTCGTCGTCGACAAGGGCGAGGCCGCCACGCTCGACAGCGCTCCTCCGGCCGCGCCCGACGACGAGGTGGTCGACCTCAGCGAGCTCGTCGACGCCGCACCCGACTCGATCCCAGACGGGCTCCAGCGGCTGGCCAAGGCCTTCCCCGGCGCCGAGGTCATCGAGGACGCCCGATGACCCCCATCCGCCGCCCCCACCGCCCCTCCCCCTCACCGTCCACGGTCGGCTGAGCCATGGCCTCCACCTACGCGGCCCCGGTCCAGAGCCTGATCGACGAGCTCGGCCGTCTGCCCGGCATCGGGCCCAAGTCGGCCCAGCGGATCGCCTTCCACCTCCTGAAGCTGCCCGCCGAGGACGCCAACCGGCTGGCCCGGTCGATCACCGAGGCCAAGAGCAAGGTCATGTTCTGCCAGCGCTGCTGGAACGTGTCCGAGGGTCCGCTGTGCGGCATATGCCTCGACGACCGGCGCGACACCACCGTGCTGTGCGTGGTCGAGGAGGCCCGCGACATCGTGGCCGTCGAAAAGACCGGCGAGTTCAAGGGCCGCTACCACGTGCTGCTCGGCGCCATCAGCCCGATCGAGGGCATCGGCCCCGATCAGCTCAAGGTGCGCGAGCTGGTGGCCCGCCTCGCCGACGAGCCCGTGACCGAGATCATCTTGTGCACCAACCCCAACATCGAGGGCGAGGCGACCGCCATGTACCTCGCCCGCCTGTTGAAGCCGCTCGGCCTCACCGTCACCCGGATCGCCAGTGGCCTCCCCGTCGGCGGCGACCTCGAGTACGCCGACGAGCTGACCCTGGGCCGGGCCCTCGAAGGCCGCCGCATCCTCGAGGGCTGAGCGTCGGACACGTGCCGAGCCGAAGAAGTGTGTCGTCGCGCACGTTCGGCGTGTGTCGTTCGTGACGCTGCGCACGGGCGCAAGGGCGCACGATGAGTCCAACCACGGGGGATGTCCCCGGAGAGCGAAGGAGCCAGAGCCAATGGCCAAGCAGTTCATCGACAACGAGGCCGACGACGCCGAGGGCCACAAGCTCTCCGTCACCGTTGACGACCAGTCCGACAGCACCGAAGGCCACCGGACCCACTCCGCCGACAACCAGTCCGACGACACCGAAGGCCACCGGACCCACTCCGTCGACAACCAGTCTGACGACACCGAAGGCCACCGGACCCACTCCGTCGACAACCAGTCCGACGACACCGAAGGCCACCGGGCCCACTCCTGACCACCACGACCCCGACACGGGGCGACCGGTTCCGGCCGGGCGTGAGGCGCAGGTTCGCCAAGCGAGCCAGCAGCGTGTCGAAGGCGATGCGCCCCTCTGAGCGGGCCACGTGGGCGCCGAGCCAGAAGTGGCTCCCGGCCCCGAAGTGGAGGGCCTTTTGGGCGTCGGGCCGCGTGACGTCGAGCTCGTCGGGCCGCTCCCACCGCTCAGGGTCGCGGTTGGCGGCGCCGTAGAGGATGGCGAGGCGCTGGCCCGGGCGCAGCGCCGCGTGCACCGGAGAGGGGTCCTCGATGGCCTCGAGCGTGAAGGGGTTCAGTGACGCCAGGTCGGTCATGGCGTGACGGTAGAGAGCGCGGCGCCTCCCCGACAGGCCGACGGCGACAGGGGTACCGTCCGCCGATGGATGTGGGGGAGCGCTACGACCTGGTGGTGGTGGGCGGGGGCATCGGTGGCTCCGCCCTTGCGTTCGTGATGGCCGAGGCCGGTGCCAGCTGCTTGGTGCTGGAGCGCACCACGGAGTTCCCTGACCGCACCCGCGGCGAGTGGATCGCCCCGTGGGGCGTGCTCGAGGCGCGCCGGCTCGGCGTCGAGGACGTGCTGCGACGGGCGCGAGGGCACGTGATCCGCCGCCACATCACCTACGAGCCCGAGACGCCCCACGACGTGGCCGAAGCTGCGGCGCTGGACCTGTCGATGATGGCCCCGGGCGTCGAGGGCGCCCTCACCCAACGCCATCCGGACGCCTGCCAAGCGTTGTTTGACGCCGCCACCGCCGCGGGCGCCACGACCATGCGCGACGTGTCCGACATCGGGCTGGCGCTCGACGAGCCGGGCGGTCCGGCCGTCACGTTCACGGTGGGTCAGCAGACCGCGACCGTGCGTGCTCGCCTCGTCGTCGGCGCCGACGGGCGCCAGTCAACGGTGCGCCGCCACCTCGGCCTCGAGCTGCACCGCGACGAGCCCCACCACCTCTTCAGCGGCCTCCTGGTCGACGGGGCGCACGGCTTCCCCGAGGACCTGCAGGTGATCGGCACCACGGAGGACGCCCACTACCTCGCCTTCCCACAGGGCGACGGGCGCATCCGGCTGTACCTCGGCTTCGGCTTCGATGACCGGCACCGCTACACGGGCGAGGACGGCGCCCGTCGCTTCCTCGACGCCTTCGCCACGCCCTCGCTCCCCTACGCCGACGCCATCGTCGGCTCCACCCCCACGAGCCCACACGCTGTGTACCCGAACGAGGACGCGTGGCTCGACACGCCGGCGGCCCCCGGCGTGGTGCTCGTGGGCGATGCCGCCGGTTGGAACGACCCGATCAACGGCCAGGGCCTCTCCATCACGCTGCGTGACGTGCGCATCGTCGCCGACCTCCTTCGCACCAGCGACGACTGGGGCATCAGCCTGTTCGATGCCTACGTGGAGGAGCGGCGAGAGCGCCTGCGCCGCCTGCGCTTCGCCGGGCACGTGAGCGCCACCATGAACAACGAGTTCGGGCCGGAGGCCATCGAGCGGCGCGGCCTCGTCCGCGAGCGCATGGCCGCCAACCCCATGTTGGGCCTGGCCCTCGCCATCGTGATGATCGGGCCGGAGGTTGGCCCGGACGAGGCCTTCGGGCCGGCGGCCTGGGACGAGCTCTTCGCCCCGGCCTGAGCCCCCACCGCCTCGCAGCCGCCCTGCTGCACGGCCACCTGAGCCCGACATGGGCTGAAGCGCCGTACCTCGAGTCGGAGCGGGCGGAAACCGACTCGAAGCACGGCGCTTCAGGCTTGTTGCGTCGCACCGCCAGGGGGAGGACGGCGGCACGACGTGTTGCGGTTACGTTACAACGATGACGAACCGGTGACAAGGGAAATCTGGTCGCGTCGGCCAGCAGGCGCAACGGCTCGGGCAACAGCGGGCGTAGCGGCCTGCGTCAGTGCCGTCACCAGACGGGCCGAGGCGACGAGCCCGCCCCCGTCCCGGGCGTCGAGCCTCGCCTCGCCGCCCGACGCCCGCACCAGTTGGGCGACGATCGCCAGACCGAGCCCGGAGCCGGTGGCTCCCGCCGCTCGCCCGCCACGCCAGAAGCGGTCGAAGGCGTGGGCCCGCTGCTGCTCGGTGAGGCCGGGGCCGCGGTCGCTCACGGACACGATGGCGTGCCGGTCGGCGCCGCGGCGCACCACGATCTCGACCGCCGTACCGGCCGGAGCGACCGCCAGCGCGTTGTCGACGTAGTTGTCGATGACCTGCTCGACCGCCTGAGGTAGCGCCAGCACCCAGACGGGGCCGGGTGCATCGCAGGTGACCCGCACGCCTTGCTCCTCGGCCAGCGAACCCCACACCTCGGCGCGCTCGTTCGCCGCGGCGACGAGGTCGACCGTGACGAGGTTGACCGTGACCCGCCCCTCGGTGCGGGCCAGCATCAAGAGCTGGTCGATGAGGTGCTGCAACCGCTCGGTCTCGACCGAGGCCGCGTCAAGGCGTTCGCGAGCGGCCCCCGGGTCGGTGTCCATCAGGTCGGCGGCCTGGTCGAGGCGCAGCCGCAGCGCGGTCAGCGGCGTGCGCAACTGGTGCGAGGCGTCACCGGCGAAGTCCCGTTGCGACGCCAGGAGCCCGGTGAGGCGCTCGGACATCGCGTTGAACGAGGCGGCCAGCGAACGGATCTCGGGAGGACCCTCGTCGACGGGGGCGCGTGCGTCGAGGTCTCCCGCGGCCAGCCGCTCGGTCGCCGCCCTGACCCGCCGCAGCGGCCGGCTCAACGTGGCCGACACCACGATGGCCGCGACGAGCGCCGTCAGGATCGAGATGACAGCCACGACGAGCAGGCCCCGCATCCGGCTGGCGACGCGCTGGTCGACCACCGTCGTCGGGTAGGTCAGGCGGACCGTGCCGAGGATCTGATCGCCCGAGCGAACGGGCACGGCAACGTAGAGCAGGTCGATGCCCAACGTCTTGGACGTCCTGGTTCCGGTGACTGCCGTACCCGCCATGGCGGCGGCGATCTCGGGCCGGGTCGAGTAGTCGGCGCCCGCCGCCGACTCGTCGTCGGAGATGAGCACGGCGCGCCCCGCACGGTCGGTGACGGTCACCCGGGCGCCGTCGGCGGCTCGGTAGCGGTCGATGAGGTCCTGCAGTGAAGCGTTGGCCACGGCGGTGCCGCCATCGAGCGCCGTCTGGACCCGTCCCGCCATCGTGAACGCGTCGCGTTGCAGCGCGGTGACGATCCGGTCCCGCTCGACCTCGCGCAGGTGGGCGGCAAGGGGGACGTCGTGGACGACCAGCACCATGATCGTGATGCCCACGAGCACGGCGACGAGACGCCACCTCATCTCGGGGCCTCCAGGCGGAACCCCACACCCCGCACGGCCTCGATCCAAGCGTGGTCGCCGAGCTTGCGTCGGAGCGCGGCGACGTGGGCGTCGACGGTCTTGGTCGGCCCGTACCAGAACGCGTCCCACACGTTCTCGAGGACGTCGGTGCGCGTGCAGACGGCGCCGGGATCGGTGGCGAGGTAGGCGAGGAGGTCGAACTCCTTGGCCGTCAACTGGAGCTCGTTGCCGTCGAGGTGGACCCGGCGCGTCCGGCGATCGATCTCGAGGGGACCGATCTGCTGTGGTCCGGCGTGCTCACCGGGGGCACCGGCACCGTCGGCGGGAACGGCTTGCTCAGGGTTCGCTCGCCGGGCCAGGGCCCGGATGCGGGCGACCAGCTCACGGAAGCTGAAGGGCTTGGTGACGTAGTCGTCAGCCCCCAGCTCGAGGCCCAGGACGCGGTCGAACTCGTCGCTGCGCGCCGTCAGCATGATGATCGGGACGTTGCTGCGCAACCGCAACGACCGACACACGTCACGACCATCCATGTCGGGCAGGCCGAGATCGAGCAGCACCAGATCGGACGCGGACGCGGCCAGCGCGTCGGCCCCGGTCGTCACCAGGTCGACGGTGTGACCCTCGTCGGTCAGACCATCGACGAGCGATACCGCAATGGCGTTGTCATCCTCGACCAGCAAGATGCGCACCAGACCAGTGTGGCGGCCTGCGGAGCTGCTGCGACCTCGCCGCAGAAGCTGGTGGCCGAATCGGCACCGGACCTTGGACGTTTCTTGGACGTCACCGGGACGACCGTGAGATGACCCCTCTCTACGTTGATCCCCATGAAGACACGCATCGCCACCATCCTTTCGGTGACCGGGGTGCTGTTTGCTGGCTCAGCTGCTGCGTTGGTCAACACGCAGGCACTGAGCAGCCACAACGCCTCGGCCGCCTCCTCCGTCCTCGAGACGCCCTCCACGGCTGCCCCGACCGATCCGGGGTCGACCACGACCTCGGTCCCGAACGAGCCGTCGACGACGGGGGAGTCGACCAGCACCACCGTCACCGAGCAGACCACTGCCGTCACGAGCGGCACCGATGGCACTCCCCAGGTCGGGCCTCAGCGCGCCAGCGACTCGAGCGGCCAGCACTCCTACCGGGTGGGCGACGCAGGTGAGGTCGTGCTCAACCGGTCCGACTACTCCCTCACGATCGTGTCGGTCACCCCCTACGCCGGCTGGACCACCGTGAGCGCCGCCAGCACCGAGCCCACCGCGGTCTCCGTCACGCTGAGGTCGGCCACGTTCGAGGTCACCTTCGTGGCGTCGCTGCGTGACGACGAGATCGTCACCTCGATCGCGGCTCATCGGATCGGAACCTCGACCACGGCCCCGACCTCGACCTCCACCACGATCCACAGGGGCGACGACGGCAGGGGCGACGACGGCAGGGGCGGCGGCACCACCCCCACGACCACCCGCGATCGGAGCCATGAAGATGACTGACCGCCCGCGAGTTCCTGAGCACCTCCGCACCACTCCCGCCGCGGGAGCATCCCGATCGAAGCGGCCCGCGCAGAGCAGCAAGATCGTCGTCGCCGGCCTGGCCAGCACCACCATCCTCGGCTTGACGGCCTTGTTCGGCTGGCAGGCCGGCGGTGCCTCGGCCGGGGCGTCGACACCCACGACCATCGATCCCGCCTTCCAGGCCGCGGTCGACCAGGCCCTGGCCCGTGCCTTGCTCAACCTGAACGCGACAACCACGGCCGCGAGCCTGGCCCCGACCGACACCACCGGTGCTCCCACGACCGATGCGGCGGCCACCACGGCACCGGTAGCGGCTGGCACCACGCCCGCCGCCACCGCCGCAGCGCGCGCCGCAGCGGCGGCGAAGTCAGCGCCGACCGCAGCGAAGCCGGGCACCACGGCCGCGCCGGTTACCCCCGCCCCGCCGAAGCCCACCGTTCCGACGACCGCGGCCAAGCCGAAGCCCCCGCCCCCGCCCCCGACCACGCCCACCACAGTCAAGACGAAGCCCTCGAAGCCGTGACCCCCACCAACCGGGCGCGCCGCGTCACCTGGCGGGCGATGGGCAGCGAGGTCGAGATGCTGCTCGTGCTGGCGAGCAGTGACGACACCGACCGGCTCGTGGCCCTGGCCACTGACCGGCTCGCCCACTACGAGCAGCGGTGGAGCCGCTTCGTGAGCACGAGCGACCTGAGCCTCCTCAACCTGGCGGGGGGCCGGCCCTTGCGGGTCGACCCCTCGACCGTGGTGCTCGTCACCGCCATGGTCGACGCCTGGTGGGCAACGTCCGGGCGGTACGACCCGACCCTGCTCCCCCGGCTCATCGAGCTCGGCTACCGCGCCAGCTGGGATGACCCGACCAAGGTCAGCCACATCGACCCCGCCTCGTCGTGGCGGGCCACCGCCGGGATCATCGAGGTGGATCCGATCGCGTCTGTGGTGCGGCTCCCGGCCGGAACCACGCTCGACCCCGGGGGCATCGGCAAGGGACTAGCCGCCGACCTCGTGGTGGATGCGCTGCTCGACGCCGGCGCGCTCGGCGCCATGGTGGCCATCGGGGGCGATCTCCGCGTCGCCGGTGAGGCTCCGTACGCCGGCGGCTGGCTGGTCGACGTCGCCGATCCCCACAGCGACGACGACGACGGCGGCTCGACCGGCCGCCTCTTCATCGCCGACGGTGGTGTCGCCACCTCAGGCACCACCGAGCGCCACTGGACCGCGCCGACCGGCGAGGCGGTGCATCACGTCCTCAACCCCCGCACCGGGCAACCGAGCCCGCACACCGCTGATGGCGACATCGTCTCGGCCACGGTGGTCGCCGGTACCGGCGCCTGGGCCGACGCCTGGGCCAAGGCCGCCATGGTCGACTGGTCCTCCACCGAGCACGAGCTCGACGAGCTGGGGCTTGGGGCGTTCGCAGTCACCGCCTCGGGCCAGCACCTCGCCAACGCCTCGTGGGCCCACCTCGCGGTTGCGGCCACGCCGGCTGGGGCGGTGGGCCGATGAACCCGCAGACCTGGTGGTACCTGGCCCGCGCCTCGGGCCTGGTGGCTTGGGTGCTGCTTGTGGCCAGCCTGGTGATGGGCATCCTGCTCGCCACCCGCGCCCTCAAGCCCGCCGACCGGCCGGCCTGGTTGCTGGCCGTGCATCGCTCGCTCAGCGCCGGAGCGATCTGCGCCGTCGCGCTCCACCTCGCCGCGCTGGTGGCCGACAGCTACGTGTACTTCGGGTGGATGGAGATCTTCGTCCCCGGGTCATCGGGCTGGAAGACGAGCGCCGTCACCGTCGGCGTGTTCGCCTTCTACCTGCTGCTTGCGGTGCAGCTGACCTCGCTGTTCATGCGCCGCATCCCCCGGCGCCTGTGGCACTGGGTCCACCTGACGAGCTACGTCATGGTGTGGTCCGTCACGGTCCATGCCGGCATGGCCGGCACCGATGCCACGAACCGCGTCTACCAAGTGGTCGCGCTGGCGCTGACCATCGTGGCCGTCGCCGCGGCCGTGCTCCGGATCCTGGCCGGCAAGCACTCGCCGGCGACGCGACGCCCCGTCACCGTCCCCGCGCCTGCCGACCAGCCGGTTCAGGCAACCCGCACGACCCGCTTGCCCACGTTGCCGCCGCCGAGCAGATCGATGAGCGCCCAGGGCGCCCGCTCCAGCCCTTCGACGACGTCCTCGACGGCTCGCAGCGAACCGGTGTCCACCCATTCGGCCAGCTGATCGAGGGCCTCGTCACGACGCTCGGGCCGGCCCTCCCAGAGGTCGCCCACGATGAAGCCCTCCATGCGCAGTCGCTTGGTGACGAGGAGCCCGGGCACGCCGCGTGGGCCCGGACCGGGGTTCGCGGTGTCGTACTGCGACACGACGCCACAGCACACGATCCGGCCGTGCGAGCGCATCTGGAAGAGCGCCGCGGCGAGCACGTCACCGCCGGTGTTGTCGAAGTAGACGTCGATCCCGCCGGGGCAGGCGGCCTTCAACGCTCGAAAGAAGCTCGGGTCGCGATACGACACGGCGGCATCGAACCCAAGGTCGTCGACGAGCCACTGGCACTTCTCCTCTGCCCCGGCCACGCCCACCACCCGCATCCCGAGGAGCTTGCCGAGCTGACCGACCACGTTGCCGACCGCGCCCGCCGCGGCTGACACGACCAAGGTCTCGCCCGCCTGCGGACGCCCGATGTCGAGCAACCCGAGGTACGCGGTGAGCCCGGTGACGCCCAAGACGCTGAGGTGGTGCACGAGGGGCCCCCGGGGCGTGACCTTGGCCAGGTGTCGGGCGGGTACCGCCGCGTGCTCCTGCCAGCCATAGCCGGCCTCGACGATGTCGCCGGGCGCGAAGCCCGAGTCCCGCGACGACACCACCTCGGCCAGCACACCGCCGGCCATCACCTGACCAGCCTCAAGTGCCGAGCGATAGGTGGCACCTTGCATCCACGCCCGGTTGGCGGCGTCGATCGACAGGTACAGGGTGCGGCACAGCACCTCACCCTCGGCGGGCTCGGGCATTGGCCCGCTCACGAGCGCGAACGAGTCCTCGTGCAGCGCGCCCTCGGGCAGGCGCACGAGGTGGATCTGGCGGTTCTGGTCGGCGGGCATCCGCGCATCATTGCCGCCCGGCTGCCGTCGGCGCCCAGTACCCAGCACCCCGTGCTGCGGCCCGCGGATCACGCCGGCTAGAGGCGGGCCAGCTCCTCGGCCAGGTCGTCGAGGCCGAGGCAGCCCTGGCTGAGGGCTGCCATGTGCCAGGCCTTGAGGTCGAACGAGGCGCCTCGGCGGCGCCGGGCCTCCTCTCGCCCGGCCAGCCACACCCGCTCGCCGAGCTTGTAGCCGATGGCCTGGGCCGGCTCGCCGAGGTAGCGCACCAGCTCGCTTTCGAGGGCCTGCTGATCGCTGCCGGCGTGAGCGAACAGGAACTCGCGACCCAGCTCTGGCGTCCAGCGTTCGCCCGGGTGGAAGCGCTGGCCCGGGGGGATGACGAGCTCGCAGTGCATCCCGATGTCGATGATCACCCGCACGGCGCGCAGCTGCTGGCCCACGAGGAAGCCCATGCGGCGACCGGGATCGCCGAAGAAGCCGAGCTCGTCCATCAGCCGTTCGGCATAGAGCGCCCAGCCCTCGACGTTGGCGCTGACCTCACCGAGGCTGGCCTGGTACCGAGACAGCTCGGAGGCCATCAGCCGCCACTGCGCCAGCTGCAGGTGATGGCCCGGGACCCCCTCGTGGTACCACGTGCTGACGTGCTCCCAGGTCGGGAACCGATCTCGCCCCTGGGTGGGGAACCAGGTGCACCCCGGGCGGCTGAAGTCGTCGGACGGCGGCGTGTAGTAGGCGGCGCTGGCGCCGCCGGGGGGAGCCAGGCGGGACTCGACGCGCCGCAGCAGCGGGTCCAGGTCGACACAGGTCCCGTCGAGCGCATCCATGGCCTCGTCCATGAGGTCCTGCAGCCACCGGCGCATGGCCCCCTGCCCGTTGATGACGTGGCCGTAGCGGTCGAGGTGGTGCATCGCCTCGAGCGGAGAGGCGCCCGCCAGCACCCGCTCGGCCTCCTGGGCCATCTCGGCGTCGATGCGGGAGAACTCCTCCCAGCCGTACGCGTAAGCGTCGTCGAGGTCGAGGTCGATGCCGTTCCAGTACCGGGCGTGGTGCAGGTAGCGCTCGACCCCTACCGCGTCACGCGTCCCGGCGTCCTCGGCCGCCGGCCCGTACTGGTCCAAGAGGAAGCGCTGCGTGGCTGCCAGCGCGTCGCCGGCCTGGTCGGCGAGCCGCCTGAGCTGGCGCTGCCAGCGCTCGGGGGCCTGGCTCACGAGCGCGGCGAAGTACGGGATCTCGCCGTCGAGGCCGGCCCAGCTGCCGAGTTGTTCGGCGACCACGGCCACCTGGCGAGGCGCGGCGTACAGCTCCTGCATCATCCCGTACGCCAGGCTCTCGCGATAGGACGCATAGGCCGCCGGCACGGCGGCCAGGCGGCCGGCAAAGGCCTCCCAGTCGTCGTCGGTCGTGGTCGCCTGGATGCCGAGCACGGCCTTGATGATCTGTGCCGGCGAGCCCATGTGGGACACGGCGCGGAGCTCCTCGCCGTGGTCGTGGAAGGCGAGCTCGGCCTCGAGCCGCTCGCGCAGGAGGCGCCCAGCGAGCACGTCAAAGGCGTCGAGCGGCTCGCCCCGCTGCGTGAGGGTGTCGAGCTCGCGCAGCGTGCGGCGCCGCAGCCCGGCGCGCTCGGCACCGGCCACCGGCGAGAAGTCGGTCAAACGATCGTCGTGGTCGGCGTTGCCGTTGAAGGTCGCCAAGATCGGATCGAGCGCGAACAGCTCGACCGTGTACCGATCAGCGAGGACTCGCACCTCCCCCACTCGGCGGGGTCAGACCGTGCGGACGACGAGGGCGTCGCCCTGGCCGCCTCCGCCACACAGCGCCACGGCCCCGGTGCCGCCACCACGCCGACGCAGCTCGTGCAGGATCGTGAGCGCGAGACGGTTGCCCGACATGCCGATGGGGTGGCCGAGGGCGATGGCCCCGCCGTTGACGTTGACGATCTCGTCGGTGATGCCGAGGTCGGCCATCGACGCGATCCCGACGGCGGCGAACGCCTCGTTGATCTCGAACAGGTCGACGTCGGTGACGGACTTGCCCACCTTGGCCAGGGCCCGTTGGATGGCCTTTGACGGCTGCTGGAGGAGCGACACCGAATCGGGGCCGGCCACCTGGCCGTACGACACGACCTCGCCCAGCGGGGTGACGCCGCGACGCTCGGCCTCGGCCTTGGACATCACGATGACGGCGGAACCGCCGTCGGAGATCTGCGAGGCGTTGCCGGCGGTGATCGTGCCGGCCTTGTCGAACGCCGGCTTCAGGCCACCAAGGCTCTCGCGGGTGGTGCCCGGCCTGACCCCCTCGTCGGTCTCGACCAGCAGCGGGTCACCCCTGCGCTGGGCAACGGGCACGGCGATGATCTCGGCGTCGAAGCGCCCGTCCTTGATGGCGTTGGCGGCCCGCTCGTTGCTGGCGACGGCGGCGTCGTCCTGCGCCTCGCGGCTGATGGTCCCGGCCGTGTACTTCTCGGTGCCGGCCCCCATGAGACAGGCGTCGAAGGCGCACCACAGGCCGTCTCGAATGATGGCGTCTTGCAGCTCGGTGCCGCCGTAGCGGAACCCGGCCCGGGCGCCCGGTAGGAGGTATGGAGCGTTGGTCATCGACTCCATGCCGCCGGCCACGACGATGTCGGCATCGCCGGCGTTGATCATCTGGTCGGCCAGGTAGATGGCGTTGAGGCCCGAGAGGCAGACCTTGTTGACCGTGGTGGCCGGCACGTTGAGCGGGATCCCGCCGTTGACCGCAGCCTGGCGCGCCGGGATCTGACCGGCCCCGGCCAGGAGCACCTGGCCCATGAACACGTAGTCGACCTCGTCGGGCGCGACGCCCGCTCGCTCGAGGGCGGCCTTGATGGCGATGCCGCCGAGCTCGGCCGCGGTGAACGACGCCAGCGCACCCGACATCTTCCCGATGGGGGTGCGGGCGCCGGCGACGATGTAGGTACCAGCCATGGGGGTCCTTCCGAGTGCAGCGACGAACGACGAACGCGCTGAAGCATAGGACGACGCCTCGGGCCCGCGTCCTGTGACCATCGGCCGGAAGGGAAGGGGCCATCAGCCCTTTCCGTCGCTTCCTACCGGCCGGTAGGTTCGGCGACCATGCAGCAGATCCTCCAAGCCATCCTCGACGGCGCCCCCGGCGAGGAGCTCGGCGCCCTCCCCCTGCCCGAGAGCTTCCGCGCCTGCACGGTGCATCGCGACGAGGCAGCCATGTTCGAAGGCCTTGCGTCGGCCGACAAGGACCCCCGCAAGAGCCTGCACATCGAACAGGTGGCGACGCCGGTGCTCGCCCCTGACGAGGTCGTCCTCGCAGTCATGGCCAGCAGCATCAACTTCAACACGGTGTGGACCTCGATCTTCGAGCCCGTGCCGACCTTCGGCTTCCTCGATCGTCTCGCCCGGGAGAGCGAGTGGGCGCAGCGCCACGCGCAGCCGTTCCAGGTCGTCGGATCTGATGCCTCGGGGGTCGTTCTGCGGGTCGGCTCGGCCGTGCGGACCTGGAAGCCGGGCGACCAGGTGACCGTCCACTGCAACTTCGTCGACGACCAGGACCCCACCAGCCACGGCGACTCGATGCTCGGGGCCAACCAGCGCATCTGGGGCTTCGAGACCAACTACGGCGGCCTGGCCGACCTCAGCATCGTCAAGGCCAACCAGCTCATGCCGAAGCCGGCCCACCTCACGTGGGAGGAGGCCGCTGTCAACGCGCTGTGCAGCTCGACGAGCTACCGGATGCTCGTCAGCCAGCACGGCGCACAGATGAAGCAGGGCGACGTCGTGCTGGTGTGGGGCGCCACCGGGGGCATCGGCGGCTATGCGGTGCAGTACGTCCTCAACGGCGGGGGCATCCCCGTCGGCGTGGTCAGCTCGCCCGAGAAGGCCGACCTGCTGCGTGACCTCGGCTGCGAGCACGTCATCGATCGCAAGGCGGCCGGCTACCGCTTCTGGAGCGACCCCACGACCCAGGACGAGCGCGAGTGGCGCCGCTTCGGCAAGGACATCCGGGGCCTCGTCGGCGACGACCCCGACATCGTGTTCGAGCACCCTGGTCGCCAGACCATGGGGGCGTCGGTCTTCGCTTGCAAGCGGGGTGGCACGGTGGTGACCTGCGCGGCCACCAGTGGCTACATGGTCGAGTTCGACAACCGTCACTTCTGGATGAAGCTGAAGCGCCTCATCGGCAGCCACTTCGCCAACTACCAAGAGGCGTGGCAGGCCAACCGCCTGCTCTCACTCGGCAAGATCCAGCCGCTGCTCTCCGCGGTCTACCCGCTCGAGGGCACCGGCGAGGCGGCGCTGTCGATCCACCGCAACGAGCACGAGGGCAAGTTCGGCGTCTTGTGCCTCGCCCCGCGCGAGGGGCTGGGCGTGACCGATCCAGAGTTCCGTGCCAAGGTGGGCGAGGACCGCATCACGCTCTTTCGGAGGCACGCATGAGCCAGACCGTTCGCATGGACGACCACAGCGGCGATGGCCACGGCGGCGACGGCTTCGAGCCCGACGAGGGTCCGATCCGCGAACTGCTGCTCACCGAGATCGACCACATCGCCATCGCGGTGCGCGACCTTGATGCCGCCATCGACTACTACCGCGACACCTTCGGCGCAACGGTTGACCATCGTGAGATCGTCGACAGCGACGGCGTCGAAGAAGCGCTGCTCAAGGTGGCCGAGAGCTACATCCAGCTCCTCACGCCCACGCGGGACGACTCGCCGGTGGCCAAGGCCATCGACAAGCGCGGCGAGGGCCTCCACCACATCGGCTACCGGGTGGCCGACTGTGCCGAGGCGCTGCAGGCCGTCAAGGACTCGGGGGGCATGGTGATCGACCAGGCGCCGCGACCCGGGTCGCGCGGCACCACGGTGGCCTTCATCCACCCGAAGACGGCCTTCGGCACGCTGATCGAGCTGGTGCAGGAGTAGCGGGACCGGCGGGCGACCGAGCGGCTGCGCACACGACCGGGATCGGGCCGCCACGGTGCACCTGCTCGAGGAGAACCCGCTCCTGGTGCTGTTCCTGGTCGTCGGCTTCGGCGCTGCCCTCGGCACCATCAAGGTCCTCGGCGTCTCGCTCGGCCCGGCGTTCGCGCTCTTCCTCGGCCTGGCGGTGTCGGCCGGCGACCACGAGATCACGATCGCTCCCCAGATCCGCGACCTGGGGCTGATCCTGTTCACCTACACCGTCGGCCTGGCGTCCGGTCCGGCCTTCGTGGCCGGCATGCGCAAGGGCGGGGTCCGCGTCGTGGCGAGCGTGGTCGGGCTCGTGCTGGCCCTGGTGGGCCTCGTGGCGCTGGCGTCCGAGCTGCTCGGCCTCGATGCCGGCCAGCGCGCCGGCCTCTTCTCCGGGGCGTCCACCAACACCCCGGCGCTCTCGGCGGCCCTCACCAAGCTCGGCACCACGAGCTCGAACCCGGTGGTCGGCTACTCGCTGACCTACCCGTTCGGGGTGGTGGCCATGATCGTGGTCGCGGCCGTGGTGCTGAACCCCCGCCGCAGCCGGGGGACGGCCCACGGCGAGGTCGCCATCGCGGAGCGGCCCGTCACCGTCGGCTGGACCGTCCTGGTGACCAAGCCCGACCTACCGAGCCTCGGCGCGCTGCGCAGAGGCCTCGACGAGGCCATCGCCTTCGGCCGGGTCGAGCAGAACGGGAACGTCGAGGTGGCCACGGCCGACGTGGTCCTCCTCCCCGGCGATCTGGTGACCGTGTTCGGCCCCAAGGAGGTGGTCGAGGGCTTCGCCGCACACGCTGGCGAGCGCAGCGACCGTCACCTCGCCCTCGATCGACGGTCGCTCGACTACCGCCGCATGGTGGTGTCCAACCGTCACCTCGCTGGCAAGCGCCTCGCCGATCTCGACCTCGGGCCACAGTTCGGCGCGACCGTCACCCGCATCCGTCGTGGTGACACCGACATGGTCGCCCGCGACGAGATGGTCGTGCAGCTCGGTGACCGGCTGCGGGTGGTGGCGCCCCGCCAGCGGCTTGGTGCCGTCGCCACCTACCTGGGCGACTCCGACCGCTCGCTGTCCGAGGTCGATGCCATTGGCTTCGCGCTGGGCCTGGCGTTCGGCTTGCTCATCGGCGTCGTCGGCGTGCCGCTGCCCGGAGGGGGCACCGTGAAGCTGGGGGCGGCCGGCGGCACGTTGGTGGCCGGTCTGGTGCTCGGCGTGGTGTCCCGCATCGGACCCATCACGTTTCAGGTCCCCTACTCGGCCAACCTCACGCTGCGCCAGCTCGGCACCCTGGTGTTCCTCGCCGCGGTCGGGATCAGTTCGGGCGCGGCCTTCGCCGACGCGCTGCACAGCAACGAGGGCATCCGCCTGCTGACAGCAGGGGCCGTGCTGGCCGCTTCGTTTGCGGTCCTCACGTTGCTGGTGATCCAGCGAGTGCTGCCCCGCGGGCCGGTCGAGGAGTCTGGTCTGGTGGCCGGCATCCAGACCCAGCCGGCGGTGCTGTCGTTCGCCACCGAGCGCACCAACGGCGACGACCGCGTGGCCGCGGCCTACGCCCTGGCACTACCGATCGCCATGGTGGCCAAGATCCTGCTGATCCAGCTCCTCATCTGAGGGCGAGGCCGACCCCAAACCGAAGGGCGGGCGAGATCAGGGATCGACCCAGATCCCGGCCACGAAGCCCTTGTGATCGCTGCCCGGCACGACGAAGTCGGCACGGTCGAGCGGGTGGGCGCCGGCCCGCACCAGCGCGTGATCGAGGCGCACGAGCGGGGGCAGGAGACCGTCCATCCGCCACGAACGCGACATCCCTTCGCCGAGCCACTTGTGCACGTCGGTGAACCCGTTGGCGAGGAAGTCTCGGAAGGGCGGGTGGAAGTAGGTGGCGTTGAAGTCGCCGATCACGAGGGTCGGGCCGACCGCCGCGGCCGTGGTGCGCCTGATCAGCTCGAGGTCGGGCGCCCAGCGCTTCCGGAACAACGCGTTGGTGGGCGTGTAGGGGTGGATCACGAACAGGTTGACGACGTGGCCGTCGTCAAGGCGAACACCGGTCCGGATGCCGGGTCGCAGTCCCAACGAGTCGCGCTCCAGGGTGGGATCGACGAGGGGGAGCCGAGAGAACAGCCCGATCCCGCGTGAGTAGCCGGGATCGATCACCTGGTTCGGGTAGCGGTCGAGGATCCCCTTGGCCCGCAGCGCCCGCACGAGCGGATTGGTGACCTCGGCGAGCGCGATCACGTCGGCGTTCGTGGCACGGGCCTCGGCGTCGACGGCGGAGGCGATGTCGTCGAAGGCCCTGTTGTCGAGACGGACGTTGGCGAACAGCGCGTGCAACTGGGGCGCCCCCGCCACCGGATGGGCGTCGTGGTGCGTCACGACGAGCGGGAGCAGGAGCACCAGGTGGGCGACGACCAAAGCGATGGTCGTACCGGACAGCAACCATCGGCGGTGGAGCAGCGCCAGGCCGAGCACGACGTAGGCGGGGGCCAGGGCGTAGAGCGAGAGGGCCTGCAGGAGCGCCGTCGGGTACGGGTTGATCACGCCGATGGCGATCGACGTCGCGATCCACCCCATCACCGCCACCCCCAGCCACAGGAGGGCGTCGAGCACCGTGGGCATCCAAGTGGGCAGTCGGCGCAAGGCCCCGACCATGCCACAGGAGGGGCGGGCCGAGGCCTCACCCTGGGGACCTCCCCGGGCACCGTTGGGTCGATCGGCCACGCTGAGCGACGCCAATCGACCCAACCCCCGGGATGCCCGCCGGCGGGAGGCGGAGCACGCGCTGACTGAGGTCCCTGGCCCGGGGGTCGATGTTCGTGCTCTGCTGGCAACGTGATCGTTCATCTCATCGACGGCACCTACGAGCTGTTCCGCCAGCACTTCGGCCGGCCCGACCCCGGGCCCTTCGGTGCCACGACCGGCGTGCTGTCGTCGGTCCTCCAGCTCCTGGGCGATGGCGCCACCCACGTCGGCGTGGCCTCCGACCACGTGATCGAGAGCTTCCGCAACGATCTCTGGCCCGGCTACAAGACCAGTGAGGGCATGCCGCCCGAGCTCCTCGTGCAGATCCCTGTGCTCGAACGGGCGCTCGCGGCGATGGGCGTGACGGTGTGGGCCATGGTCGAGTGGGAGGCCGACGACGCCCTGGCCGCCGCAGCCGCGGTCGCCGACGCTGACGGCCGCGTCGAGCGGGTCTTCATCTGCACGCCCGACAAGGACCTGGGCCAGTGCGTGATCGGCGACCGGGTCGTGCAATGGGACCGCCGCAAGGACGTCGTGTACGACGAAGCCGGCGTGATCGACAAGTTCGGCGTGCCGCCGGGGTCGATCCCCGACTACCTCGGACTGGTCGGCGACTCGGCCGACGGCTTCCCGGGGCTACCGGGCTGGGGTGCCAAGTCGGCCGCGGCAGTCCTGGCCCGCTACGGCCACCTCGAGGACATCCCGGCCGAAGTCGGCCAGTGGGACGTGCCCGGGCTGCGAGGCGTGCCGAAGCTGGCCCACACCCTGCGCGAGCAGTTCTCCGACGCGGTGCTGTTCCGCCGCATCGCCACCGTCGAGCGCGACGTGCCCGTCGGTGCCGTGGACGACTGGCGCTGGCGCGGCCCCACGGCCGACTTCGACGCCGTCGCCCACGAGCTCGGCAGCCGGTCGCTCGCCGAGCGGGCTCGCCGGGTCGCGGTGGGCCGGTGACCGACCCTCGCCTCATGTTGGCAGTGGGTGCCGAGATCGACCACGCCCTGGTGGCGCGGGCTCAGACGCTCGCCGACGACGTGCTCTTCCCGGCCGCCCTCGCCACCGATGCCTCGCCGTTGCTGCCCGTCGAGCTCCTTCACGCGCTCGCCAGCGCCGGGTTCTACGGCCTGAGCGGGCGTCTGGCCGACGGTGGGCTCGGCGCGTCGGCAGCCACCGCCTACGGCGTGATCGAGGCGCTGGCCAGCGGCTGCCTGACCACGACGTTCGTCTGGTTGCAGCACCTCGGCTCGGTGCGGGCCGTGAGCGTCGAGCCAGGCCCGCGCCACGACCAGTGGGCGGCCCCGTTGTGCGCAGGCACCGTGCGGGCCGGCGTCGCCTTCGCCCATCTCCGCCGGCCCGACCCGCCGATGCTCACGGCCACCCCCGAGGCCGATGGCGGGTGGAGACTCGACGGCACGGCTCCGTGGATCACGGGGTGGGGGCGCATCGACGTGATCCACGTCGCCGCTCGCCACGGCGACGACGTGGTGTGGCTCCTCGTCGATGCCCGGGAGGGCCCCACGCTTCGGCCCGAGTCACTCCGGCTGGCGGCCATCAACGCCTCGGGCACGGTGGTCGTGCACTTCGACAGACACGTCGTCGACACCGATCGGGTCACGTCGGTCGTCCCCCTTCACGCGTGGCTGGCCGCTGATGCGATGGGGCTGCGGGCCAACGGCTCGCTCGCCCTCGGCGTCGCGTCCCGCTCCTGCCGGCTGCTCCGGCCCTCCCGGTTCGACGCCGAGCTCGCCGCGGTGCGTGACGCACTCGACCGCGCCGAGATGGACACGATCGCCGTGGCCCGGGCCGCGGCGACGGACGTCGCGCTGCGGGTCTCGGCGGCGTTGGTGGCGGAGGGCGGCGGCCGATCGATCACCCTCGCCGACCACGCTCAGCGACTGGCTCGCGAGGCGCTGTTCCTGGTGGTGCAGGGCCAGAACCCCGCCATCCGCCGCGCCCAGGTCGAGCTCCTCCAACGCTGACCGCCACCCCTCGTTGGCCAGCCGGGCCGCACCGGATCTGGGGCCACCGACGGCCAGATGTGGCCGCGCACAGCCCCAGATCGCCCCCTGAGCCTCCCCCCTCCGCCACCCGCCACTCGCCCACCCGCCACTCGGCCACCCGCCACGAATCTGGGGCCACCGACGACCGGGCCCAGTTTCTCCATGATGGGCGAAGAGCGGTCAGGCCGCCTGGCGCTGGGCCAGGATCGACCGGAGCTGCGCCGCGACCCGATCGCCTTGGCGGACGACCTGGAACCAGGTGAACCGGACCACGACCCAGCCGAGTGCGGCGAGGCGGGCGTCGCGGGCGCGATCGACCTCGAAGGCATGGCGACTTCCGTGCACGTCCCAACCGTCGAGCTCGACGATCACACGAGCCTCAGGGAAGACCACGTCCACCACCATCGCGTCGATCGTCTGGTGGAAGAGCGGCGTTGGAAGACCTGACGCGGTGATCAACTCGGCGAAGCGAACCTCGAGCACGCTGTCGGGCGGTCGTTCACCGAACGGCCATCCCTCGACGGCGTCTCGGAGCGCCGCCACGCCGTGGCGACCGTGAGCGGCGTGGCGCCCCAGCACCGCCATGACTGCCGATGGAGCGACTCGGCCGGCGATGATCATCTGGGCGAGGGCGTCACCCACAGCTTCGGGGAGGGTCTGCCCCAGGTCGAGCAAGGCTCGCAGCGGGTTGACGAGGTCGACGCCGGCCCAACGGCTCGGACGAAGATCGTCCCGATCCCGTGGTCGATGGATGCGCACGCCGGGAAGCTGCGGATGCCGCCCCCGATCGACGACCACATCGAGCTCCGCCAGGTCCAGCCCCTCGACGCCCCACACCGACAGCGACGTGCCGTGGGATGCCAGCGTCCCTTCACCAACGCTCAGCACCGCCGCCTGCACCCGCCGTGGGAGAGAGTCGGGCCAGCCCGGTAGACCCGCCACCCCCGGGCGGACCTCGCACCAGCGCTCTGATGCGATGCGTCGGCGCCACGTGCGCTCGCTCACCCCCAGGCCGACGGCGTCCGCACGGGTCAAGAGCGCCAATCCCGTCGTCAACCGCTTCGTCACTGCTCGCTCATCCGCCATGGCCAGCAAGTCTGCCGAGAGGGTGTGACAGCGAAATCGACCGCGCCTCGGCTGCCCGCTTTACCGAACTGGGGCTCTCCACGGCCAGAAGTGGCCGCATCCAGCCCCATACCTTGAGGACCAGGAGCCCGTGCCGGCCCAACACCGAACTGGGGCTCTCCACGGCCAGAAGTGGCCGCATCCAGCCCCAGACCTTGAGGACCAGGAGCCCGTGCCGGCCCAACACCGAACTGGGGCTCTCC
>JBBRTJ010000065.1:0-22069 GCA_038244535.1 Acidimicrobiales bacterium
CCCGGCCCCGCGACCACGTCGGGCACGACGACGGCCAACCGACCGGCCCCAAGCACCACCCCAAGCACCACCCCGAGCACCACCCCGAGCACCACCCCGAGCACCACCCCGAGCACCACCCCGAGCACCACCCCGAGCACCACCCGTCCTCCGGCCTCCACAGGCGGCTTCACGGCCACGGTCAACCCCGTCACGGCGGCCGATCTCGGCCCGTCGTGGCACGCCGGCTGCCCGGTCGGACCGCAGTCACTGCGCCGCCTCGACCTCACGTTCGTCGGCTTCGACGGCGCCGACCACACCGGCCGGCTCGTCGTGAGCGCCGCCGTCGTCCCGACGGTCACCGAGGTGTTCCGCCTCCTCCACGCCGCTCACTTCCCGATCAGATCGATGCTCACCATCGACCACTTCGGGGCCTCCGACGAAGCCTCGCTGGCAGCCGACAACACTGCCGCGTTCAACTGCCGCCTGGCCGTCAACCCTGGCGGCCCGCCGCACTGGTCCACCCATGCGTATGGCGAGGCCATCGACGTGAACCCGATCGAGAACCCCTACGTCGAGTCGAACGGCGTCATCGACCCGATGGCCGGCGCCGCGTACCTCGACCGGTCGAACCGGCGGCCGGGCATGGCCGTGACCGGGTCGACCCTCACCACCGCCTTCGCGGCCGCTGGGTGGGGCTGGGGTGGACGCTGGGCCAGCCCCGACTACCAGCACTTCTCCCGCACCGGCGGCTGACCCGCCCCGGCCGGGCAACCTGCGGGCGACACCCGACCCGGGCTCGGCTAGGGTGAGAGTCCGCACCTGGTCCCGTGGTGCAGTTTGGAGTGCACGCCGGCCTGTCAAGCCGGAGGCCGCGGGTTCAAATCCCGTCGGGACCGCCACCGCCGCCCTCGGGTAGCGGGAACCACGGTCGAGTAGCTCAGTAGGCAGAGCACGCGCCTGAAAAGCGCGGGGTCACCGGATCGACGCCGGTCTCGACCACCGAGACGAGGTCCGACGCCCAGAGCACGGATCCTCGGGCGGCCCACCCGGGATCAACTGCCGTAGGGGAACCCCAGGTCCTCCGCGGTCAGGAGCGCCACGAAGTCCACGCCGTGCTCGGCCGCCAGGGCGCGGGCGGTGCCGCCGCGGTCGACGATGGCCAGGATCATCACGGGCTCGGCCCCGTAGGCCCGCACCGCGGCGACCGCCTCGAGCGCCGAGGTACCCCTGGTCGCGGTGTCCTCGGTGATCACCACGTTGTCGCCGGGCTGCAGCGCTCCGGCGATGCGGCCCTCGACGCCATGGTCCTTGGCCTCCTTGCGGATGCTGAAGCTCCGCAGCGGTCGGCCCCGCGTGGCCGCCACTGCCGCGATGCCGTAGGCCACGGGATCGGCCCCCATGGTGAGGCCCCCGATGGCCGTTGCGCTGTGGGGGATGAGCTGGAGGGCCAGCGCGGCGACGAGCACGATCCCATCGGGGCGACACGCCGTCTGCTTGGTGTCGAGGAACCAGCTGCTCGTCGCGCCCGACTTGAGCGTGAACGAACCTCGCTTCACCGAGTGCTCCATCACGTGGTGGCGCAACGCCGCCCAAAGCTCGCCGTCGTGCAGCCGCGGGTGATCCACGTCGGGCACCGTACCCTTCGCCGGATGCAGCTCCGGATCTTCACCGAGCCCCAACAGGGCGCTACCTACGACACCCTCCTCGCGCTCGCCCGCACCGCCGAGGACCTCGGCTTCGACGCCTTCTTCCGCTCGGACCACTACCTGAAGATGGGCGACGCCAGCGGGCTGCCGGGACCCACCGACGCGTGGATCACACTGGCCGGGCTGGCCCGCGACACCAGTCGCATCCGCCTTGGCACCCTCGTCACCTCAGCCACGTTTCGCAACGTCGGACCCTTCGCCGTCACCGTCGCCCAGGTCGACCAGATGAGCGGTGGCCGCGTCGAGCTCGGCCTCGGCGCCGGCTGGTTCGACGCCGAGCACGAGGCCGGCGGCATCGCGTTCCCACCGCTCGGCGAGCGCTTCGACCGCCTCGAGGACCAGCTCGCGATCCTCACGGGCATGTGGGCCACGCCGATCGGCGAGACGTTCGACTACGAGGGTCGCCACCACCGCATCGTCGGCAGCCCGGGCCTGCCCAAGCCCGTCCAGCAGCCCCACCCCCCGATCATCATCGGCGGTGGTGGCCCCAAGCGGACCCCTGCACTGGCCGCCCGCTACGCCGCCGAGTTCAACACGCCGTTCGTGCCCCAGAGCTTCTTTCAGTCCCAGTGCGCCAGGGTGCGGGCGGCCTGCGAGCAGATCGGCCGTGATCCCTCCTCGATCGTGTCCTCGGCGGCACTCGTCCTGGCCTGTGGGCGCGACGAGGCCGAGGTGAAGCGACGCGCCGCGGCCATCGGCCGCGAGCCGGCCGAGCTCCGCGAGAACGGCGCCGCCGGCACCCCCGACGAGGTGGCAGCGACCCTTCGCTCGTGGCAAGCAGCCGGAGCCGAGCGCATCTACCTTCAGGTGCTCGACCTCGCCGACCTCGAGCACCTGCACCTCGTGGCCGAGCAGGTGGTCCCGCTGCTCGGCTGACGGGCATCACCGGGCAGCGGTACCGTTCGCGGTCGGCCAGGGGACGGCCATGCACGGGCCGAACGACGCCCCCACGCGAAGGAGACCGGAACATGAGCACACCGGACATTGGCCTCGGAAGCTGGATGGCTTTGCGGGCCGATCGCTCGCCGAACCGCCGTGCCCTGACCTTCGAAGGTACGACGTGGACCTACGCCGAGCTGCAGTCGCGCATCGACCGGCTGGCCGCCGCGCTGCGGGCCGGCGGTGTGTGCCACGGCGATCGGGTCGGGTTCCTCGGCCTCAACCAGCCTGCCTTCTTCGAGACGATGTTCGCCACGGCCCGACTCGGGGCCATCTTCGTGCCGCTCAACTTCCGGCTCACCGGTCCCGAGCTCGTGTTCATCATCGGTGACGCCGGCGTGCACACGCTCGTGGTCGACGCGCCCCACCGGTCCGTGGTCGACGGGATCAGGACCGAGCTCCCCGTCAGGCGCTACCTCTCGGCCGATGCGGCCGCCGACGGCTGGCAACCACTGAGCGAGATCACCGCTGGCACCGACCCGATCGACGTGGGCGTGCCCGTCGCCGCCGACGAGGTGGCCATGATCATGTACACCTCCGGCACGACCGGCCGCCCCAAGGGGGCCATGCTCACCCACGGCAACCTGTGGTGGAACGGCACCAACTGCCTGCTCACGATCGACATCGTGGAAGACGACGTGTCGCTGGTGGTCGCCCCGCTGTTCCACATCGGCGGACTGAACGTCACGACTCTCATCACCTGGATGAAGGGCGGCGAAGTGGTGCTGCACCGCGCCTTTGACCCGGCCGCCGTGCTGAGCGCCATCGCCGAGTACGGCGTCACCACGATGTTCGCGGTTCCGGCCATGCTGCTGTTCGTCAGCCACCTGCCGGGGTTCGCCGACGCCGACCTCACCTCGATGCGCACCATCGTGTGCGGCGGCGCACCGGTGCCCGAGCCGCTCATGAAGACCTGGCTCGGTCGCGGCGTGCCCATCAACCAGGGCTACGGCCTCACCGAGACCGCCCCCATGGTCACCTTCCTCACGAGCGAGTGGGGCTTGGCCAAGCTGGGCTCGGCCGGCCGGACGCCGCCCTTCTCCGACGTGCGCCTGGTCGATGCCAACGGGGCGGTGGTGCACGAACCGATGGCCAAGGGTGAGATCTGCACGCGGGGACCCAACGTCATGAAGGGCTACTGGAACCGACCCGATGCCACCGCCGCGGCAATCGACACCGAGGGGTGGTTCCACACCGGTGACGTGGGCTACCTCGATCAGGACGGCTTTCTGTTCATCGCCGATCGGGTCAAGGACATGGTCATCACCGGGGGCGAGAACGTCTACCCGGCTGAGGTCGAGAGCGCCCTCTACGACCACCCGGCCATCGCCGAGATCGCCATCATCGGCCAGCCCGACGAGCGGTGGGGCGAGGCCGTCGTCGCGGTCGTAGCGCTCAAGCCCGGCGCGTCGCTCACGCTCGACGAGCTCCGAGACTTCGGCGGGAAGGGCCTCGCTCGCTACAAGCTGCCGACCCGGCTCCACACCATCGACGCGCTCCCCCGCAACCCCGCCGGCAAGGTGCTGAAGTTCCAGTTGCGCGATCAGTTCGCCCTGTAAGGGCTGTGCCGGCCACCAGCCGTAGGGTTCGCCCATGGCCGAGCGCATCGAGTTCTTCTTCGACCCCGTCTGCCCGTGGGCCTGGATCACGAGCCGCTTCGCGGTCGAGGTGTCCGACCAGACGGGCCTCCCGATCGACTGGCGGTTCATCTGCCTGCGCATGGTCAACGACGTCAAGGACTACAGCACGTTCCCACCCGGCTACGCCAACGTTCACGGCGCCGGCCGATCGTTCCTCCGCGTCGCTGCGGCAACCAGAGCCGAGGCCGGCAACGACGCCGTCGGGCGCCTCTACACCGCACTCGGCACCGCACTGCACAACGACGGACGCGGGGCCGAGGTGCGCGAGACCGGGGACGTGAGCGCCGTGCTGGCCGACGCGCTGGTGACTGCCGGTCTGCCCCCCACGCTGGCCCAGGCGGCCGATGACGAGTCCTTCGACGCAGTGCTGCACGAGGAGACCGATCTCGCGCTGTCCCGCACCGGCAAGGACGTCGGGACTCCCATCATCACCTACGACCCCGGCACCGACCACGAGCAGTCGTTCTTCGGCCCGGTGATCAGCCGCATCCCGCGGGGCGACGAGGCGATCGAGGTGTGGGCCGCGGTTGAGCGCCTAGCCCGCACGCCCGGCCTGGCCGAGGTCAAGCGCTCGCTGCGCTCCCGCCCCCAGTTCGACTGAGGCAGCTGCACCCGCTGGTCAGCGACCGGTGAGCTGCGCCACCACAGGGGCGAACACATCGAGGTTGGCGCTGCTCACGCTCACGTAGCTGAAGCCGTAGCGCTCACGACGGGCCAAGAGGCGCTCGACGATCTCGTCCACCGACCCGATCAAGGCGTTCGGGTGCTCGATCATCTCGTCGGGCTCGAGGCCGAACCGGGACGCCATCGCCGCCGCCATGCCGGCGGCCTGGTCGGTGACCACGGTGAAGTAGGCGCCGATCTCGAGCTCGATCTGGTCGAACCGATCGCCGGCTCCTTCACGCACCCAGGCGATCTTGTCGTCCATCGCCCCCGCCATCGAGCTGCGCACGCCATCGGGGCCGACGACGCCGGCGCGGTTGTTGAAGTTGAAGCTGACGATGTCGGCCTCGCGTCCCGCCAGCTTGAGCACCCGCGGGGAGCCGCCGCCGATCATGATCGGAGGCCGGTGAGCGTCGGTCTCGCCGACGCCCCGGTACCCGGACACGTTGACGTGGTGGCCGGACATCGCGATCTCCTCGCCGGAGAACTGCGCCTTCACCAACGCGATCACCTCGCTGAGCCGCTCGATGCGGACCCCGGCGGCATCGAAGGGCACGCCCATGGCGGCGTACTCGCTCTGCGTCCACCCGGCACCGAGCCCGAGCTCGAGGCGGCCGTCCGACAGCAGGTCGAGCGTCGCCGCACTCTTGGCCAGCACCGCCGGCAGGTGGTAGTCGACGCAGAAGACCCGGCAGCCGATGTGGAGGGTCTCGGTGACCGCCGCCGCCATCGCCATGGCCGGCATCGCCGCCAGCTCTTGCGAGGGCCGGCCGCCGGTCTTGGAGGGCACCGCCGGCGTCACGTAGTGATCGGCCAGGTGCAGCGCGCTGTAGCCGGCCCCCTCGACACGGCGGGCGAGCTCGCGCCACTCGGCCCCCGACGACGCGGTGGTCGCCTGAACAGAGAAGCGGAATGGACGGTGGCTGGCCATGTGGATCCCCCCGGGTGGCACGATGTCAGTGTCGTCCTAGCACCGTCAGGCGAAGCGCACGGAACCCGACCCCGCCACGACCTCGCCAATGACGAGCGCGTCGAGCCCCTGGGCGCGCAGCACGTCGAGCGCGGGGACGACGTCGCCGGCTGCCACCATCGCCACCATGCCGACGCCGAGGTTGAACACCCGTCTCATCTCGTCATCGGCCACCTCGCCGAGGCGCTGGACCTCGGTGAAGATGCGGGGGACGGGCCACGAGCCCGGGCGCAGCAGGGCGTCGACCACGGGCGGCAACGACCGCACCACGTTGCCCGGCAGGCCGCCACCGGTGATGTGCGCGAAGCCGTGCACGGCCACTGCGCCACGGAGCGCGGTCATGGCCGGCGAGTAGATCACCGACGGGCGCAGGAGCTCGTCGGCCACCGTCACGTCAGCACCGTCCCACGCCGGCTCGTCGAGGAGCTCGGCACGGGGCAGCAGCACGCGGCGGGCCAGCGAGTAGCCGTTCGAGCGCAGGCCGGGCGAGGGGAGCCCGATGATCACGTCGCCGGCGCGAACCGCCTCGCCCGAGAGCACCTGATCGCGCTCGACCACACCGACCGCGAACCCCGCCAGGTCCATGCTGTGCCCGGGTCCGTGCTCGGCAGTCTCGCCGCCCACCAGCGCGCAGCCCGCCTGCCGGCATCCGGCCGCCACGCCGGCCACGATCGCCTCGACGACCGAAGGGACGAGCACACCCACGCCGATGTAGTCGAGGAAGAACATCGGGTCGGCACCCTGCACCGCGAGGTCGTCGACGCACATGGCCACGAGATCGATCCCGATCGTGTCGTAACGCCCGGCCAGCTCGGCCACCTTGAGCTTCGTGCCGACCCCGTCGGTGGACGACACCAGCACGGGCTGGCGGTAGCCCGACGGCAAGGCCATGAGCCCGCCGAAGCCACCGATGCCGCCGATGACCTCGGGTCGCATCGTCGAGCGCACATGGCCTTTGATGCGCTCGACCACCTCGTCGGCAGCCTCGAGGCTCACCCCGGCGGCGGCGTACGTCTGACCCATGAGGTCACCCCTCGATCGAGGAGGCGACAGGCCGGCGGGCCGGCGCGACGTCCTTGCCAGGACCATCAAGGACGTGCCTGGTCAAGGTGAGCGGCACGTCGATGGGGTAGTTGCCGGTGAGGCACGCGTCGCAGAAGCCGGCGCCCACGGCCCCGGTGGCAGTCAGCAGCCGGTCGAGCTGCAAGTACGCCAGCGAATCAGCACCGACGTACTGGCGGATCTCCTCGACGGTGAGGTTGGCGGCGAGCAGCTCACCCTTGTTGCCGGTGTCCATGCCGTAGAAGCAGGGCCAGCGGTAGGGCGGCGACATGATCCGCAGGTGGACCTCGGCGGCCCCCGCCTCGCGGAGCATGGCCACCACCGCCCGAGTGGTCGTGCCCCGCACGATCGAGTCGTCGGTGACGACGAGGCGCTTGCCGGCGATGTTCTCGCGCAGTGGATTGAGCTTCATCCGCACGCCCAGCGCCCGCATCTCCTGGCTGGGAGCGATGAACGTGCGCCCGATGTAGCGGTTCTTGACGAGGCCGTCGCCGTAGGGGATGCCGCTCTGGCGGGCGAAGCCCTGAGCCGCAGGGATGCCGCTCTCGGGTACGGGCATCACCATGGCCGGACGGGCCGGCACCATCGTGTCGGCCGCCAGCGGCGCCTGGAGCGCGAGCTGCTCGCCCATGCGCACGCGGGCGGCGGCGACGCTGCGGCCGTACAGGTCGGCATCGGGACGGGCGAAGTAGACGAACTCGAACAGGCACAGCGTGGGGTTGATGGCCTCGTCCGGGAAGGGCCTGAACGATCTGACGCCCTCGGCATCGATGCGCACGACCTCGCCCGGTTCGAGCTCGCGCACGAAGTGAGCCCCCGCTATGTCGAGGGCCGGCGTCTCGGAGGCCAGCACCCACCCACCGGCGTCGAGCCGGCCGAGGCACAGCGGCCGGAACCCGTTCGGGTCGCGGGCGCCGATGATGCCCTGCTCGTCGATGAGCACGAGCGAGAACGCTCCCCGCAGCGTCGGCAGGACCGCGCCGAGCGCGTCGTCGAGCGAGCAGTCGTGGGTTCCCATGTGACGGGCGAGGAGCTCGGCCACGAGGTCGCTGTCAGAGGTGACCGTGCCCAGGAGCATCCCGGCCTCCTCGGTCAACGCCTCGGTGTTCACCAAGTTGCCGTTGTGGCCCAGGGCAAACTCATGGTGGCCGCCCTCCCGGTAGACCGGCTGAGCGTTGCGCCAGGTGCTGGAGCCCGTCGTGCTGTAGCGGGTGTGGCCGATGGCCCAGTGGCCATGGAGTCCCGCGAGCGAACGGTCGTCGAACACGTGGGCCACGAGCCCCATGTCCTTGACGATCATGAGCGTCGAGCCATCGCTCACCGCCATGCCCGCCGACTCCTGGCCACGGTGCTGCAGGGCGTAGAGGCCGAGGTAGGTGAGGTGCGAGACCGGCTTGCCAGGGGCGTACACCCCGAAGACGCCACACGCCTCCTTCGGCGTGTCGTCGTCATCGGCGGCTGTGTTCACGACCGCCATTGTGGCATCGCCTCGATGGGCCGCCTCCGCCATGGGCGCAACAGCGTCGTCAACAGATGCCGACGGCGGTCGCCCTGGCGATGGTGGCGTTGGCCGGCGCGCCGATGGTGGCCAGCGCCGTGCGTCCGGTGTTGGGCTTCCTCACCTTCACGAAGAACGTCTTGGTCGTCTGGCCCGGAAAGAGCGTGAACACCTTGTTGGTGACGATGTAGTCGATCCCTGCGACTGCAGTGCCGCCGGTGGCCGTGGCCGCCGTGATCTGGGTCGTGAGCCCGCTGGCCGCCGACAGCTTGACCACGAACGAGAAGATCGCGGTCCCGTTGGGCTGGAGGGCCCTCGTGGCGTCGAGGATCGAGAACGACGGCGGCGAGTCGTCGTCGATGATCGATGCGGTCGCGGCCGAGCGCGTCACCCGTGCCCCCGACACCGCACTGAGCACGAGGGAGAAGTTCTCCGTCGCCTCGTCGAGGGCGTCACCTTTGACGAGCACCGTGACGGTCGTCGACGTCGCACCGGCCGGGATCGTGACCGTCTTCGTGGTGGCGAGGAGGTCCTTGCCCACGACCGCGGTTCCGCTCGTAGCCGTCGCCGTGAAGGTGACCGGCACCGGGCTCGGTCGATCGAGGCTGATGGTGAACGTCGCCGGCGGGCGCGCGTTGGTTGCGCCCTCGAGGACGGGCGCAGCATCGGCGACGGACAGGCTGGCGGTCTCGTCGTCGAGGATCGTGCCAGTGGCCGTCGGCACTGGCGCCAGCACCGCATCGACGGGGTTGGAGATGGTGGCCGTGAGCGTGCGGTCCGGCTGGATCAGGCTGTTGTCGATGACCGGCACGAGGAAGGTCGCCGTGGTCTGTCCGGCCGGGATGGTGAGTGTGCCGGCCATCGCCGAGTAGTCGACCCCTGCCACCGCGGTGCCGTCCGCAGTGGCCACGTCGACCGTCACCGGGACCGGGACTGGTCCGCTCAGGGTCACCGGGAACGCGATCGTGGCGCCCGGTCCCTCGAGCACGGTGGCCGCTCCGATCGACACCGTGGGTGTTGCGTTCGAGAACGTGGCGGTGAGCGTGGTGTCGCTGAAGAGGTTCACGGTGTGGCCCTGAGCGCCGCCATCGGACCAGAACGCGAACTGGTAGGTGGCACCACCGCTGACCTCGGGCGACTGCGCCCCGACGAGCACCGTCGCCCCCCGGATCACGGTCTGGGTGAGAGGCCCAGCACCGGCAGCCGACTGGTTGGTGAGGGCCAGGCCGGGCGGAACGCTGTCGACGACGAGCTGCACCGTGGCCGGATCGAGGCGCACGACCTGCGAGGTGGTCAAGCCCTGGCTGTCCGTCGCTGTCAGCATCAGCTCGAGGTACGACGGGTACTCGTGGTCGAGGGCGACGAAGGAGCCGGAGGCGACGCCGGCGAAGGTGGCCACGAAGTGCTTGTGGCAGGTGGTGCCCCCACAGTGCTCGAGGATGACGTCCCACCTGAGCGCACTGGCCGGGAGCACGCCGTCCTCGGGATCGGTGGCGCCCCCCGAGAAGGCGATCGTGTCGAGCGCCGACCAGCGCAACGACGCCGTCGGCGCCGCGATGCTCGGCGTCGGACGCGAGTTGCCGGCGTAGATCGGCACGGCCTGCACGGCGGAGGCACCAGCCGAGTCGGTGACCCGGACCCGCGCCAGCACCGTCGCCGCCGTCGTGAAGGTCCAGCTGACGACGGCGCCTGTTGCTTCGTCGAACTGGCCGTCCCCGTTCAGGTCCCATGCGTAGGCAAGCGGCCCGGGGGTGTCGGCATCGACCGAGGCCGACGCGTCGAACGTGACCGCCAGCGGCAGCGGGCCGCTGTCGGTGGAGGTGGTGAGCGCGACGTTGGGCGGCAGGTTGCCCGAGGTGTAGGTGATGCGGCGGATCTCGCCGGACCCGATCGCGGCGTAGTAGAGCGCCCCATCGGCTCCGACCTGGAGATCGACCGGGCCGCCAACCCCTGAAGCCAGCAGCTCGACCCGGTTCGGGTCGGGCTGGCCATCGGTTCCGGCCAACATCGCCCAGAGGCAGCCGCGCACGTAGTCGCCGATGATGACGGCGCCGTCGTAGCGGCTCGGCCATGCCAGGCCCTGGGTGAAGCTGACGGCTGAGATGGCCGACGATCCGGTTGCGCATCCGTCGCCGGGGACCACCGCTTGCCCGTGCGTGTAGCTGAAGTACGGAGGCGTGTTCGCGGTAGGCAGCGCGTAGAGCTGGTTGCACAGCGCCAGGTTGAGGCTCTGGTAGCCGGGCACCGGGGCGTTCCCCTCGAAGCACGGCCAGCCGAAGTTGGTGAAGTGGGTCGGATCGATCTGGCGATTGAGCTCCTCGACTGCGGCGTCGCCGCTGGCCCCCACGTTGGCGATCCAGAGCTCGTTGGTCCCCGGCCGGAACGTGAATCGGAACGGGTTGCGGAGGCCTTCGTTGATGAGCCGGCGACCGTTCTCATCGTTGCCGGTCGTGAAGAAGGGGTTGCCCGGCGCGGCCAGGCCGGTGTCGGGATCGATGCGGATGACGCCACCGTCGAGCGTGGTTGGGTCGCCTGGGGTCAGCAGGTCCTGCGAGCGCAGCGACCCCCCTTCGGCCGACGGCGGCGAGGGCGCGACGCCCTTCGGGGTGTTGGGATCGCCGCACGGGTTGCTGCCGATCTGGCCGTAGTCACCAAACGACGAGCCCTCACCGCCGCTGGCGTAGAGGTAGCCGTCAGCCCCGAAGCGAAGGTCGCCGATCGAGTGCGTGACCGACGTCTGGCACCAGTCCTCGATGAGGACGTTCTCGTCGATCATCGTCCCGGCGGGACCGATCGTGAGCTTGGACAGGCGCGCGCTCGTCAAGCATCCGGTGCCCGGCGTGGGGCAGGTGTCGTTCCACGTAGGGGCCGTGCCCCCGATGGCGGCGTCGTAGGAGTAGAGGACGTACACGTAGGGCCGCGCCGGGTACTGGGGATCGACGGCGAGGCCAAGGAGGCCATGGTCGAGCCACGACCACACCGAGGTCGAGAAGTCGGCCACCACGGTGCTGACAGGGCTCGTGATGCTCGGGAACGACTTGAGCACGCCGCCCTTCTCGGCCACGAACACCTGCCCGTTCGGTGCGAAGCGGACCGCCGTGGGCCCGTTCAAGCCGGCCAGGGCCACCGCATCGGTGAACCCCGTCGGGAGAGAAGCGGCACTGCTCGCCGGCGCCGTGGCCACTTGCAGCGGGGCCGTGACGGCGACAGCAGCGACCATCACGGCGACGACCACACCGACGCGAATTGGCGCGGCGCGACGACGCCGACGCGGCGTAGCTTTGGTTCTCGATGTCATAGCGAGCTGTGTCCTTTTCCCGCGAAGCAGACCTAGTGGACGGTAGCCGCGGCAAACGCCTCGGGGAGGCGGTCGGTCCATGCCGAGATGAGGTCGGAGACGGGGCTGTCGATGACCCCCTCGATCACGAGCCGGGCGCCTCCGCTGGCGCCGAGGAGGCGCAGCGGTACGCCGGCGGCCGCGGCCCGGCGCTGCACCTCGGCCACTCCGGCCGGCGGGACGCACACGAGCACCAGGCCGGCCGCCTCACCGAAGAGCTCGACGGCGGTGGCAGCCATCGTGAGGCGCGCCCCGCAGCCCCCGGCCACGGCCATCTCGGCCAGCGCCACGCCAAGGCCGCCGTCGGCAAGGTCGTGCACGGCGGAGACGAGCCGGTCGATGACCAGCGCCCGAACGACGTCGGCCACCGCCGCCACGCAAGCGAGATCGTCCGCGGGCAGCTCACCGCCCTTGGCGCCGCGCTCCCACGCCCACCGGGAACCGACGAGCGACCGGGCCGATCCGTCACCGAGGAGCAGGACCCGCCCGTCCTCGATCAACCCCCGCCCAGGGGGCGCCACCTCGAGACGATCGACCACACCGAGCAACCCGACGACCGGCGTGGGGTCGATGTCGCGACCGTGAGACTCGTTGTAGAGGCTCACGTTGCCGCCCACCACCGGAACGCCGAACGCGAGGCAGGCGTCGCTCATGCCGTCGATGGCGTCGCTCAGCTCACCCATCACCTCGGGGTGCTCAGGGTTGCCGAAGTTGAGGCAGTTGACGAGCGCCACCGGCCGAGCCCCCACGCAGGCCAGGTTCATGAGCGACTCGGCGACCACGCGGGCGGTGCCACGACGCGGTGATGCCGCACACCAGCGGTGGTTCCCGTCGGTGGTGAGCGCCAACCCCCGCCCCGTGTCGACCCCGGTGACCGGGTGCTTGAGGCGCAGGACGGTGGCGCTGGCACCCGGCCCGGCGACGGTGTTGAGGAACAGCTGGTGGTCGTACTGGCTCGACACCCAACTGGTGTCGGCCAGCATGGCCACCAGTTGCGTCGTCACCGACTCGGCCGCGGCCACCCATTCGACGTCGTCAGGGTGGCGCTCGCCCGACCGGTCCCGAGCAGCCAGAGGACGGCGGTAGAGCGGAGCGGCGTCGTGGAGCGACGATGCCGGCACGTCGGCCAGCACCTCGCCGCCGAAGCCATCGACGATGCGAAGGGCACCGCCGGCGGTGACCCGACCGACGACCGTGGCCCGCACCTCCCAGCGGTCGCAGATCTCGCGCACCGCGGCGAGCGAGGCGGGTTCGACGATGGCCAGCATCCGCTCCTGGCTCTCACTGGTCATCACCTCGAACGGCTCCATGCCCGGCTCCCTCCGGGGCACCACCGAGACGTCCACGTCCATGCCCATGTGGCCCCTGCTGGCCGTCTCGCTCGTGGCGCACGTCAGGCCGGCACCGCCAAGGTCTTGGATGCCGACCGCGAGGCGGGCGTCGAGCAGCTCGAGGCACGCCTCGATGAGCCGCTTCTCCTCGAAGGGGTCACCGACCTGGACGCTCGGACGCTTGGCCTCGTCGCCCTCGGAGAACCCGGCCGAGGCCAGCACGCTCACGCCGCCGATGCCGTCACGGCCCGTCGCCGAGCCGAGCAGGACCGCCAGGTTCCCTTCGCCCGTCGCCTGCCCGAGCACCAGGCGTTCCGTCGGCAGCACCCCGAGGCACAAGACGTTGACGAGCGGGTTGCCGCGATAGGTCTCGTCGAAGACGACCTCTCCGCCCACGGTCGGCACCCCGACCGCGTTGCCGTAGCCGGACACCCCGCTCACGACACCCTCCGCGATCCAACGGCTACGGGGATCGTCGAGGGGACCGAAGCGCAGCGGGTCCATCAGCGCAATGGGCCGCGCGCCCATGGTGAAGATGTCTCGCAGGATCCCACCAACGCCCGTTGCGGCGCCCTGAGAGGGCTCGATGGCCGACGGATGGTTGTGGCTCTCGATGCGGATGGCAGCAGCGATGCCGTCGCCGACATCCACCACGCCTGCGTTCTCGCCGGGTCCGACCAGCACCCAGGGTGCAGTCGTCGGCAGACGCGACAAGTGGACGCGGCTGGACTTGTACGAGCAGTGCTCGCTCCACATGACGGCATACATGGCCAGTTCGAGGTGATTCGGTTCTCGGCCGAGGATGCGCTCGATGTCCGCCGCCTCGTCATCGGTCAATCCCAACGCCCGGTGCAAGTGGTCGGCCACGTCCAAGACCGTAGTGCCGTCAACGCCACCGCTCTCCCGCAGTCTGTACTTCGGAGCATCGTCGCTTTCTCATGTTCGGCACATTTTCCCCTTTGCGTGAGCACGGTGGTGCCCGGGAACTGGCATCATGAGCGGCATGGCTGAAAAGAAACCACGCAAACGAACCATGTCGACTGAGCACAAAGCTGCCCTCGCTGTTGGACGAAACGAGAGCCGTGCAGTAAAGGGATATTTGGAGGCCCTCGAGGCCCACAAGCCCAAGCGCGGTCGCAAACGGACACCCGACAGCATCGGCAAGCGGCTCGCCGCAATCGATGAGCTCCTGGTCGAGACCGACCCGTTCGGGCGCATCAAGCTCGTCCAGGAGCGCATCGACCTGACCGCGGAGCTGGCATCCATGGAGACCGGTGTTGATCTGACCGAGCTCGAGGATGGCTTCGTCGAGGTCGCACTGAGCTACAGCGAGCGCCAGGGCATCTCATACGGGGCATGGCGCGAGGTGGGCGTCCCCGCCGCCGTGCTCACGCGGTCCGGGATCACGCGCTCCATGTAGTCCCTGTGTGGGCCAGGTGGGCGGATCCGCCTGGCCCACACCCATCACATGCTGGCGGGAACCCGCTCACGGGCGGCAGCAAGCAGTGAGCGCAGCACGCCCTGGCCATCGACCCCGCCGAGCAGCGCATGACAAGCCCGTTCCGGGTGCGGCATCAGGCCCACGACGTTGCGGCCAACCGAGCACACCCCGGCGATGTCATCAATCGAGCCGTTGGGATTCTCGAGATAGCGAAAGACGATGCGGTCCTCGTCGCGGAGCTGAGCCAGCGTCTCGGGGGCACAGGTGTAGTTGCCCTCGAAGTGGTTGATTGGCAAGGTCAGCGCCTCGCCGCGAACCAGACCACTGGATGCGATCGAGGCGGTCGACTCGACCCGCACTTCGACCGAGCGGCACAAGAACTTGAGTCCCCTGTTCTTCTGCAATGCACCCGGGAGCAGACCAGCCTCGGTCAGCACCTGGAACCCGTTGCAGATGCCGAGCACCGGACCGCCAGAACGGGCAAACGCCTCGATCGAGCCCATGATCGGCGAGAAGCGGGCAATGGCTCCGGTGCGAAGGTAGTCACCGTGGGCGAAGCCACCGGGGAGCACGATCGCATCAACGATCGGCGACAGCACTCGATCGCCGTGCCAGACGACTTCGGCGCGACCACCGAGCGATTCGACAGCTTCGATGACGTCACGTTCGCAGTTGGTACCGGGGAACAGCACCACCCCGACGGTCATCGGGCCGCCTCCACCGTGATCACGGCATCCTCGATGACAGGGTTGGTCAAGAAGCGATCGCAGAGCTCGGCCACCCGGGTACGGGCGGCGGCGGCGTCGCCGGCCTCGACGTTCAGCCGGATGGCCTTGCCCACCGTGACCCCTCGGATCCCGTGGAAGCCCAGGGTCGGCAGCGAACGTTCGATGGTGGCCCCCTGCGGGTCGGCGATGCCGGGGCGGAGGCGCACCTCCACCAGCACGTCGAAGATCATGCGTCGAGGATAGGGCCGCCCGGCCAGTCGGCGAACGACCGCCCGCTCAGCCGCTCGTACACCTCGACGTAGCGGGCCCGGGTGGCGGCGATGGTGGCCGCCGACAGCGGGGGTGGCGGTGGCCGCTTGTCCCATCCCGAGGCCTCCAGCTCGTCTCGCACGGGTTGCTTGTCGAACGAGGGAGGCGTGGTCCCGGGCCGGACCGCAGCTGCGGGCCAAAAGCGCGACGAGTCGGGCGTGAGCACCTCGTCGGCCAGCACGAGCCGCCCGTCGAGCAGGCCGAGCTCGAACTTGGTGTCGGCGATGATGATCCCGCGCTCGGCGGCGAGGGAAGCAGCGTGGCGAAAGACCCTGAGCGACAGGTCACGGGCCGCCGTCGCCAGCTCGACTCCGACGAGGTCGACGGCCTGAGCGAACGACAGGTTCTCGTCGTGGACCCCGGCGGCGGCCTTGGTGCTGGGGGTGAACATCGGCTCGGGCAGCGCGCTCGACTCGAGCAACCCAGTCGGGGCGGCCATGGCGTGGACCGTTCCCGACTCCCGGTACTCCTTCCAGGCTGACCCGGCGAGATGACCACGCACGATGCACTCGAGCGGCACCATCTCACAGCGCCGCACGAGCATCATGCGCCCCGCCAGCCGCGAATCGCGGGCCTCGGGCGGCAGGTCATCGACCTCGGTCGACAGCAGGTGACTGGCCGCTATCAGGGAGAGCTCGCCGAACCACCAGGTGCTGAGCGCCGTCAGGGCGCGGCCCTTGTCGGGCACTGGCTCGGCCATCACCACGTCGAAGGCGCTCAGGCGGTCGGAGGCCACGACGAGGAGCCGCCCTTGCCCCGCGTCGTAGAGGTCGCGGACCTTGCCGCTATAGACGTGGGGCAGACCGACATCGAGGTGCGACCGGCCGTCGGTCATCGAGGTTCAGGCGATCTCGTCGAGGGCGTCGAAGACGCCACCGGTGTTGCGCAGCGCCCGTTCGAGGCTGAACGCGTCGTCGAGCTGCTCGGCGGGCATCGTCACCCGGGGGTCGGCCTCGAGCAAGGTGCGGAAGTCGACGCCCTCCGTCCAAGCCCGCATGGCCTGCTCCTGGACGATCCGGTAGGCGTCATCGCGCTCGAGCCCACCGGCGACGAGCGCCAGCAGCACCGGCTGGCTGAACACGAGGCCATGGCTGAGCCCGAGGTTGGCCAGCATCCGATCGGCGTCGACCCGGAGCCCGCTCACCAGCGACGACGCCTTGCGCAGCACGTAGTAGGCGAGCATCGAGGAGTCCGGCAGGATCACCCGCTCGACCGACGAGTGCGAGATGTCCCGCTCGTGCCAGAGGGCGACGTCTTCGAGACCGGCCTGGAGGTTGCCGCGCAGGATGCGGGCCAGACCCGACAGCCGCTCAGCCGTGATCGGGTTGCGCTTGTGGGGCATGGCCGAGCTGCCCTTCTGACCCACTCGGAAGCCCTCCTCGACCTCGCGCACCTCGGTGCGCTGAAGGTGGCGGACCTCGGTGCCGATCAGTTCGGCGGTGGCCCCGACCGAGGCGCAGGCATAGAGGTACTCGGCGTGTCGATCACGGGCGATCACCTGGGTGGCGGGCACCGCGGTGAGGCCGAGGGCCTCGCACACGAAGCGCTCGACCGACGGGTCGATGTTGGAGTACGTGCCCACCGCCCCGGAGAGCTTGCCGACGGCCACCGCGGCCCGGGCGTGCCGGAGGCGGGTGCGGTCTCGGTCGGCCTGGAGGCACCACAGCGCGACCTTGGCACCGAACGTGGTGGGCTCGGCATGCACGCCATGGGTGCGCCCCACCATGGCCGTGTCGCGATGGCGCAGGGCTTGCTCCTTGAGCGTGGTCACCAGCGCGCAGGACGCTTCGATGAGCTGGTCGGCGGCGGCGGTCAACGTGGCGCACAGCGCGGTGTCGACCACGTCACTCGAGGTGAGCCCGTAGTGGATCCACTTGCCCGCGGGCGGCCCGATCGCTGTCTGCACGACGTCGACGAAGGCGGCCACGTCGTGGTCGGTGACGCGCTCGCGCTCGTCGACGGCCGCCACGAACGCCGCGTCGATCACCGGGGCGCCGGACCGGCAGGCCGCGGCCGCAGCAGCGGGCACGACGCCGACGACGGACCAGGCCTCGGTGGCCAGCAGCTCGACCTCGAGCCAGCGGGCGAAGCGGGCCTCGTCGGTGAACAGCCCCGCCATCTCGGGGAGCTGGTAGCGCTTGATCACGGCGTCAGTCTCCCATCCGCGCTCACCAGCGCTCGGTGGGGTGGGCGGCGATGTCGTCCCGCCGATGCAACCCGGCCCACGAGAGGTGCCCGGCGGCTTCGTACGCAACGGCCCGGGCCCCCGGAATCGTCGCCGCCACCCCGGTCACGGCCGCCACCCGCCCGCCGGCGGTGACCAGCCGGCCGTCGACCGCACCGACGCCCGCGGCGTACACGTGGGCGCCGGGAACGGCCCGCGCCTGGTCCCAGCCGTCGATGACGTCACCCGAGCGAACGTCGGCGGGGTACCCCTTGGCCGCGCACACAACGGTGACCGCCACCTCCGGGCGAACCTCGACGGGCGAGCGCAACGCCCCGGCCGCCACCTCGGCCAGCACCGCGGCCACGTCGCCGGCCAGGAGGGGGAGCACGACCTGGGTCTCGGGGTCGCCGAAGCGCACGTTGTACTCGAGGACCTTTGGCCCCTCAGGCGTCAACATCAGGCCGGCGTACAGCACGCCGCGGTAGTCGATGCCGCGCCGGCGCAGCTCGGCCAGCGTGGGCGCCACGAAGGTCTCGGCCAGTTCGGCGCCCAGGTCGGCGGTGATGGCGGGCACCGGCGCATACGCCCCCATCCCGCCGGTGTTGGGCCCGACATCGCCGTCACCCACGCGCTTGAAGTCCTGCGCCGACGGCAACGCCACCACGCGATGGCCGTCGGTCAGGCACAGCAACGACACCTCGGGACCACCGAGGCCCTCCTCGATCACCACCCGCCGGCCCGCGGCGCCGAACGTCGCGCCGCTGAGCTTGGCCCGCACGTCGTCGGCGGCCTCACGCAGCGACTCGGTCACCAGGACGCCCTTGCCGCCCGCCACCCCATCGGTCTTCACCACGTAGCAGCCCGAAAGGGTGCGCAGGTAGGCGATGGCCGCCTCGTCCTCACCGGCACCGAACGAGCCGTACCGGGCCGTGGGGACTCTGGCAGCCACGAGGAGCGCCTTCATCCACGCCTTCGAGCCTTCGAGCTGAGCCCCGTCTGCACCAGGACCCACCACCTGCAGTCCTCGGGCCCGCAGGCGGTCAGCCAGCCCGTCCACGAGGGGCACCTCGGGTCCGATCACCACGAGGTCGGCGTCAACGCGCTCAGGGTCGACCGGCGTCCGAGCCGACCACGGGTTGCCCGGGTTCCCCGGCACCACCACGACCTCGGCGGTGCGGGCGATGGCTTCGGCGAGGGCGTGCTCCCGACCGCCGGCGCCGATGACCGCGACCCGCATCAGTGCAGTTGCACGTACTGGTCGCGACCGGGGCCGGTACCGACGTAGGAGATGGGCACGCCGACTTGCTCTTCGAGGAACGCGAGGTAGGTCTGGGCCGCCGGTGGCAGTTGGTGGCGCTCGGTGACGTCGGTCAGGTCGCGCTTCCAGCCCGGCAGCTCCTCGTACACCGGCACGGCGTCGTGGAGCACGCTCTGGTGGTAGGGCATCCGCGTGACCTGTTGGCCCTCGACCTCGTAGGCCACGCACACCTTCACGGTGTCGAGCGTGTCGAGGATGTCGAGCTTGGTGATCGCCACCTCAGTGAGGGAGTTGAGCCGGACGGCTTGACGCAGCATGACCGCGTCGAACCAGCCGGTGCGCCGGCGCCGGCCGGTGTTGGTGCCGAACTCGTGACCCCGCTCGACCAGGAGATCGCCCGTGCCGTCGAACAGCTCGGTCGGAAACGGGCCGGCCCCGACGCGCGTGCAGTACGCCTTGGCGATACCGATGACCCGACTGATGTGAAGCGGCCCGATGCCCGCACCGGTGCACGCCCCGCCCGCCACCGGGTTGGACGATGTCACGAACGGGTAGGTGCCGTGGTCGAGGTCGAGGAACGTGGCCTGTGCACCTTCCAGCAGCACGTGCTGGCCCGCCTCGAGCGCCTCGTGGATGATGTTCACGGTGTCGTCGATGTAGGGCGCCACCCTGGGCGCCACCTCACCGAGGTAACGGTCGGCGATCTCGTCCGCGCTCATCGGCAAGCGGTTGTAGACCCGCGTGAGGATGGCGTTCTTCTCCTTGAGCGCCTGCTCGAGCTTGGTGCGAAAGATCTTCGGATCGAGCAGGTCCTGTACCCGTAGCCCGCTGCGCAAGGCCTTGTCGGCATAGGTCGGGCCGATGCCGCGCCGGGTGGTACCGAGCTTGTTGCGGCCGAGGCGGCGCTCGGCCACGAAGTCGAGCTCGACGTGGTACGGCAGGATCAGGTGGGCGTTGCCACTCACCTTCAAGCGACTGCAGTCGATGCCCTTGGCCTCGAGCCGGTCGATCTCGGCCAGCAACGTGATCGGGTCGACCACCACGCCGTTGCCGATGACCGGCACGACGTGCGGGTACAGCACGCCGGACGGCAGGAGCTGCAAGGCGAAGCGTTCGCCGTTCACCACGATGGTGTGCCCGGCGTTGTGACCACCCTGGTAGCGGACCACGAGGCTCACCTCTTTGGCGAGCAGGTCGGTGACCTTCCCCTTGCCCTCGTCACCCCATTGCGTTCCGACCACCACGGTTGCGGGCATGCGCGCAGATTAGGCGGCAATCCCGACCACCGATCAGAGCAGGATGATCTCGCCGTCCTGTGCGTCGACGGTGACGGTGTCACCCTCGGCGATCTTGCCCTCCAGGATGGACATCGCCATCCGATCGCCGATCTCGCGCTGGATCACGCGCTTGAGCGGTCGGGCGCCAAAGGCGGGATCGAACCCCTCCGAAGCGAGCAGGGCGGCGGCGGCGGGCGTCACCACCATCGCGATGCGCCGATCGGCCAGGCGCTGCCTCATGGTGGCGAGCTGGATCTCGACGATGCGCTCGAGATCGCTCTCCGTCAGCGACCGGAACCGGATGATGTCGTCGACGCGGTTCACGAACTCTGGCCGGAAGAACGTGAGCGGGTCGCCCGGCAGGTTCGAGGTCATGATGAGCACGCAGTTGGTGAAGTCGACCGTGCGCCCTTGGCCGTCGGTGAGGCGACCGTCGTCGAGCACCTGGAGCAGGACGTTGAAGACGTCGGGATGGGCCTTCTCGATCTCGTCGAGCAGCACCACGGCGTATGGGCGGCGACGCACGGCCTCGGTGAGCTGGCCCCCCTCGTCGTAGCCGACGTAGCCGGGAGGCGCCCCGATGAGCCGTGACACGGAGAACTTCTCCATGTACTCGCTCATGTCGATGCGCACCATGGCCCGCTCGTCATCGAACAGCAGGTCCGCGAGGGTGCGGGCCAGCTCGGTCTTGCCCACGCCGGTCGGGCCGAGGAACAGGAACGATCCGATGGGCCGGTTCGGGTCGGACAGCCCGGCCCGACTGCGGCGGATGGCGTTGGCCACCGCCACCACGGCCTCGTCCTGGCCGATGACCCGCTGGTGGAGCGTGCCTTCGAGGTGGACGAGCTTGCTCATCTCGCCCTCCATGAGCCTCGTGACAGGAACCCCCGTCCACTTGCTCACGACCTCGGCGATGTCCTCGGAGTCGACCTCCTCCTTCAGCATCCGCTGCGTCGCCTGGAGCTGGTCGAGGTGCTCGGTCGCCTCGGCGACCCGACGCTCAAGCTCGGGTATCCGGCCGTAGCGGATCTCGGCGGCGCGTTCGAGGTCGGTCTCACGCTCGACCTGGCGCTGAAGCTGCTCGAGCTCCTCCTTCAGGTTCCGGATGGCGGCGATGGCCTCCTTCTCGGACTCCCAATGACCCTTCATCTCAGCGGACTGCGCTTTGAGCTTGGCCAGCTCGTCGTTCAGGGTGGCCAACCGATCGACCGACGCCGAGTCGGTCTCCTTGGCCAGGGCGACGTGCTCGATCTCGAGTTGGCGAATCCGCCGTTCGACGACGTCGATCTCGGTGGGCATGGAATCGATCTCGATGCGCAGCCGCGAGGCCGCCTCGTCGATCAGGTCGATGGCCTTGTCGGGCAGGAAGCGGCCGGTGAGGTACCGATCCGACAGAACGGCGGCCGACACCAGTGCGGAGTCCTGGATGCGCACGCCGTGGTGGACCTCGTAGCGCTCCTTGAGCCCGCGCAGGATGGCGATGGTCGCCTCGACGGACGGCTCGCCCACGTACACCTGTTGGAATCGGCGCTCGAGGGCCGGGTCCTTCTCGATGTGCTTGCGGTACTCGTCGAGCGTCGTGGCCCCGATCATGCGCAGCTCACCGCGGGCCAGCATCGGCTTGAGCATGTTGCCGGCATCCATGGCGCCTTCGGCCGCCCCCGCACCGACCACCGTGTGCAGCTCGTCGATGAAGGTGATGACCTCGCCGGCCGAGTCGGTGATCTCCTTCAGCACGGCCTTCAGCCGCTCCTCGAACTC
>JBBRTJ010000066.1:0-21850 GCA_038244535.1 Acidimicrobiales bacterium
CGAGCTGCGTCAGGCCCGCACCCCAGCCGTCGGCCCGGTTGGTCAGTCCGAACACCAGCCCGGTGCGCACGAGCTCGTCGACGCCGCCCTCGACCTCGAGCAGTGCCAGCGACGCCTTGGCGATCACGAGCGTGAGGGACTGCTCGAGCCCCTCGCGCAGGCGCTGCTGGTGGCGGGCGAGGGCACCCCGACCAGCTCGTGTTGCCACCCACACCTCACCTGCTTCGACCTGGACGGAGAACGACTCCGCATCGTCGGCCCAGGGATCGAGGGTGCACCCGGAGCTGAGGTCGAACCGGGCGTGGTGCCAGTGGCAGGTGATCAGCCCGGCCTCGACCGTGCCGTCGTGCAGCGGAAAGCCAAGGTGGGGACAACGGTCCTCAATGGCCAGCACACGCTCCCCGTCCCGCACGACGAGGACAGGCACCGAACCGATCTTCCCCGTGAGGCGACCGTCGGCCACGAGTTGCTCCATCGTCCCGACCCGAACCCCATGCTCCATCGCCTGCTCCTTGATTCCAGAAGATCTTGCTTCGGATACTTCACCTTGTGATCGATTTGGTCAAGTGATTGCTTCGCTTATTTCGCTAGGGTCCTACCATGGCCAACCACACCGAGGCGCTGGGCGACACCAAGCGGCGGATCGTCGACCGCCTCAAGCGCGTCGACACTGCCACTGCGCCCGACCTGGCCATCGCCTTCGACCTGACCGACACTGCCGTGCGCCAGCACCTCGAGGCGCTCGCGGCGTCCGGCCTCGTCGAGATCGCACCGGGGGACGGTGCGCGCCGCGGACGCGGGCGGCCGGCGATGCAGTGGCGTCTCACCGCACTGGCCGACGAGCTGTTCCCCGACCGTCACGGCGACCTCACCGTCGATCTCATCCGCTCGATCCGCACCACCCTTGGCGAGGACGCCCTCGACGCTGTCGTCGCCACGCGGACCAGGGCGCAGTTGGAGACGTATCGCGCCGCGCTCCCCGATCCGACCCGATCGTCGGTGCGGGTGCGCGTCCGCCGCCTCGCCGAGCTGCGTTCGGCTGAGGGCTACGTCGCCGAGGCAACTGCCGACGGTCGCTCGATGCTGCTGATCGAGCACCACTGCCCCATCTGCGATGCCGCCGAGGCGTGCACCTCGTTGTGCCGATCCGAGCTCGGCCTGTTTCAGGACGTGCTGGGCGATGACGTGATCGTCACCCGTGAGTCCCACCTCTTGGCCGGCGACCGCCGGTGCGCCTACCGCATCACCCCAGCCGCCCTCGGCTGACGAAGATCCCGCTCGTCGGGCGGTTCCATCGACGGGCCGACGTGGGCATCGAGCCACGAGTTCACCAGATCGGCAGCTCGCCACACCTCTTCGACCTTGGCGCGCGCCTTCTTCGTCGACATCCACGCTGCTGTCGGGGCATCTCGTGACGTGATGAGGCCCTTACCCCGGAGCAGATCGATGCGGGGGTGGTCCTTGGCGAAGCCCCTGGGCGCCGTCTTGAGCGAGTCACTCGGGCGCACCACCGCCTTGGCTCGGGGCACCGCCGCGACGATGCGCTCGAGCTCGGCCCCGGTCAACTCGTCATCGACGGCTTCGCGGTAACGGACCAGCTGGTCGCGAGCCATCTGGTAGTAGCCGCTGGCCACGAGCAACCCCTCGGCCGAGACGTGCACGTAGTAGCCGGCACCGCCCTCGCTCTCGCCGTAGGCACCGCAGTGGGTCTTGTACGGCGACTTGTCCGACGCGAACCGGACGTCGCGGTTGGGCCGGAACACCCGCAGCGGCTGGAACCGTGGATCGACCTCGGCGATGAGCGCCTCCATCGGACCCCGGATGCAGCGGTCGTAGGTCGCCTTGTTCTCCAGCCACCAGGCCCGAGTGTTGTTGGCCTCGAGCTGGTGGAAGAACGCGAACGCCTCGGGCGGAAAGCCGCTGAACGACATGTCGCAAACGGTAGCGACCTACCATCGGTCGATGAGCCAGTTGATCCTCGGGGCTGCAGTCGACGCCGCCACCCACAGTCGACGCGAGGGCAGCCTGGGGGTGGATTCGGCGGACCTCACGACCCATGGCGTGATCGTGGGCATGACTGGATCGGGCAAGACCGGCCTCGCGGTCGTCCTCCTTGAAGAGACCTTGGCCAGTGGGGTGCCGGTGATCGCGATCGACCCCAAGGGGGATCTCACCAACCTTCTGCTCACCTTCCCGAAGCTCGACGGCCCCAGCTTCCGCCCCTGGGTCGACGAGGGCGAGGCCAGCCGCCAAGGGCTCACAACCGACGCGTTCGCCGAGCAGCAGGCCACGACCTGGCGCGAGGGCCTGGCCGGCTGGGGCATCGATGGCAACCGCGTGAGCACGTACGCGGCGGGGGTCGAGTTCACGATCTACACCCCGGGATCGACGGCCGGGGTGCCTCTCAACCTCGTCGGGTCGCTCGAGGTGCCTGCCACCGATGACCTCGAGGTGCGACGCGACGAGGTCGAGGGCTTCGTGTCCGGCCTGCTCGGTCTGGTGGGCATCGATGCTGATCCACTCGCCAGCCGCGAGCACATCTTGCTGTCCAACCTCATCGAGACCTCGTGGATGGCGGGCCGGAGCCTGGATCTGCCCACCCTGGTCGGCCAGGTGCAGTCGCCCCCCATCCGCAAGCTCGGCGTGTTCGACCTCGACACGTTCTACCCACCGGCCGACCGCACCGCGCTTGCACTGCGTCTCAACGGACTGCTCGCCTCCCCGTCGTTCACCGCGTGGTCGGCCGGATCGCCGCTCGACATCGACGGCATCCTTCATGCCCCCGATGGACGGCCCGCCTGTGCCGTGGTGTCGATCGCCCACCTGTCTGACGAAGAACGCCAGTTCGTCGTGGCACTGGTGCTGGCCAAAGTGGTCACCTGGATGCGCCGCCAGAGCGGCACCACCGGACTCCGTGCGCTGGTCTACATGGACGAAGTGGCGGGCTACCTGCCGCCGTCGGCCAACCCGCCGACCAAGAAGCCGATCATGATGCTGATGAAGCAGGCCCGAGCCTTCGGCGTCGGCGTGGTGCTGGCGACGCAGAACCCGGTTGACGTCGACTACAAGGCCCTGTCGAACGCGGGCACCTGGATGGTGGGTCGGCTGCAGACCGAGCGGGACAAGGCTCGCCTGCTCGACGGCATGAGCGCCGCTTCCGGGGGCGTCGACGTACAGGCCGTTGGCGACACGATCAGCGGCCTCGCGAAGCGCGAGTTCGTGCTACGTCGTGCCGGCAGGGACCAGCCCGAGGTGATGACCAGCCGATGGGCGATGAGCTACCTACGTGGTCCGCTCACCCGCGACCAGATCGCCACCGTGACGGCTGCATCGCCGCGCAAGTCACCGCCCACGCCAGCCACCGGCACAACGGGGCCCGTACCTCCGCAGCCACCGGTACCGGGCGCCAGGTCAACGCCCCAACGCGGACCGGAGTCGTGGGCGCCGCCGACGGGTGCACCCACCGCCCCACCTGCGACAGCCGCGGCTACAACCGCGCTCGCGGCCACCACCCTTGCGCCCGCCGACCTCGGTGACGACGAGTCGCTCGTTGCGCCCAAGGTGGCGAGCGGCATCCCGGTGCGCTTCCTCAACCCCGCGGCACCATGGGCCGCCGCGATCGGCGCGGTCGCATCGGGCCGGCGCCATGAACCTGCCGCTGTCGCCCGCGTGCGGCTGCGCTACGACGACGATCCGGCGGGCATCCGCCACGACGACGAGTACGAGGCGATCCTGTTTCCGCTGTCGGCCATGCCCGATCCGGCCGCGGCCCTCCCCGTCGACTACGACGACCGCGACCTCGTGGCCGAGGCGCCCGCGGGCGTCGTGTACGCCCTTGGCGAGGCCGACCTGGGGATGAAGTCCTGGTGGACCACCGTGCAGCGCGACCTGATCGCCGAGCTGGTTCGCAACCGGACCATCTCGGTGAAGGCCAACCGGGAGCTGAAGCTCTTCGCTCGCATCGGCGAGAGCGACGTTGACTTCGCGGCGCGGTGCGACGAGGCGGCTGACGCTCAGGCCGACAAAGCGGCTGCCGCGTTGCGGACCAAGTACGAGGCGAAGGTCAAAAGAGCGGCGGCCGCCGTCGACACGGCTGAGGGCAGGGTCGAGCTCCTGTCAGTGCAGGCCAAGTCGAGCAGCAGCCAGGAGGTGCTGTCCGTGGCTGGCAGCCTGCTCGGTTCGTTCTTGGGAGGCCGGTCGTCGGCCCGGTCGATGTCGCGCACCATGGCGAGCTCCGCGGGATCGATCGCTGGTCGTCGCGGTCGCACGGCCGCCGCGGGCGAGCGCCTCGAGACGGCCGAGGAGAAGGTGACGACACTGCGCCAAGCGGTGGCCGACATCGAGTCCGAACTGGCCGCCGACCTCGCCGACATCACGAGCACCTGGGACGCCAAGGGCGCGGCGATCGACGATCTCGTCATCCCGCTCGAAAGAACCGATGTCGACGTCGCCGAACTGGTGCTGGTCTGGATCCCCGTCGCCTGACCCGACGCGCCTAGTGGCAGCCCACGCACCGTCCGACGAACGCGAAATGATGGACGTCAGCCACGAAGCCCTGGCTGCGCAGCAGGTCGGTCGCCAGGTCGTCGAGCAGGTCGGCCGGCAGCTCGATCGTGCGCCCGCAGACGTCGCAAACGGCGTGGTGGTGCACCGATCCGGCTACGTGGTAAGTCGCCCGACCATGGCCGAGGTGGACGTGCGTCACGACACCCAGCTCCTCCAACGCCTCGAGCGTGCGGTAGACGGTGCTCAGGTGCACCTCGGGGTGCCGCTCACGCACGGTGGCAGCGACGTCGTCGGCAGTGAGGTGCCGATCGGCGTGGACCAGCACGGTGAGCACGGCCCGCCGGGCATTGGTGATGCGACCGCCGTTGGCCCGCAGGCGCACGAGCACCTCGTCGACGTCGACGCGCACCGTCGCCGGGCCGCTGTGGTGGGTGCGCATGAGCGCCACGCTAACGGCGCGCCACCCTCGAGCCGGCGACGCCCACACGGCTCACACGCTCTCCCGGCCTGCTTGTCGGCGTGATCAGTCGCATCACTGCGTCTGAGCGCACCCGGCATCGAACTCGTAGGGCTCGAGCGTCTCCTGCGCCCGGGCCCGCCAGCGGTGCCACTGGTTCCCGCCGTAGTAGGCCAAGCTCCCAGGCTCAGCCTCGCCGTGCCCGTTGTAGTATGAGAGGCAGTCACGCAGCGGCGCGGTGCTGATGTCAGCCAATCGGCAGTGCTTGGCGTAGGCCTCCTCGGACTCCTTGGTCACGTCGACGACCCGGAGCCCTTGGTCTCGCATGGTCCGCAGCAGCCACACGACGTAGTCGGCGTGGGCTTCGATGGCGTCGGTGAAGTTGAAGCTCCCCCCGCCTCCTTGCGGGCCGGTGACGACGAGCAGGTTCGGGAACCCGTGGCTGTGCAGGCCGAGGAACGTCCTGGTGCCCTCCGCCTTCCACTTCTCGGTGAGGGTGCGGCCACCTCGGCCGCTGATCATGTTGAACGTGGAGGTCGCCATCCACTGGAAGCCCGTCGCGTAGATGAGCACGTCGAGGTCGTACTGGCGACCGTCGTGCGCGACCCCGTGCTCGTTGATCGTCCGCACGCCGCGCGGTGCGGTGTCGACGAGAGTCACGTTCGGTCGGTTGAACGTGGGCAGGTACTCGTCGTGGAACGTCGGCCGCTTGCACCCGTAGGGGTAGTAGGGCTTCAGCGCCTCAGCGGTCACGGGATCCTCGACGATGGCATCGACCCGAGCTCGGATCTGCTCCATGATGCGGAAGTTGGTCTCGAGTTGCTTGGCGATCATCTCCTCGGGCGACAGCTTCCCCGAGTGCTCTTTGCGCTCCTTGAAGTCGGCGACCTTGCCGGCGAGGTAGTCGTCGTTGGCCTTGATCGCGGTCCTGCCGGCCGAGATCTTCGAGAACCGGGCTCGACGCGCCCTCGCCCATCCCGGCTCGTTGGCCCACGCCTCGATCTCTGCCGCGGTCGTTGCCCGCTGGTCGCGAACGTCGATGGTCGAAGGCGTGCGCTGGAACACGTAGAGCTCGCCGACGACCTTGGCCAGCTCGGGGATCACCTGGACCGCGGTCGCACCCGTGCCGATGATGCCGACCTTCTTGCCCTCGAGATCGAGGTGGTAGTTCCACCGTGAGGTGTGGAACGACTCGCCTCGGAAGGTCTCCATGCCGTCGATCCGCGCCAGCTTCGGGCTGGTGAGGATGCCGTTGGCGAGGATCACGAACCGGGCTCGCATCGCGTCGCCGCGGTCGGTGCGCACGGTCCATCGGCCGTCCGCGTCGTTCCACTCCGTCTGCTCGACGGTGGTGTGGAACAGGCAGTGGTCGTAGAAGCCAGACCGCTCGGCCATGAGCTGGCAGTACTCGAGGATCTCGAACCCCGAGGCGAACTTCATCGTCGGGACGTAGTCCATCTCCTCGAGGAGCGGGAGGTAGCTGTAGGCCTCGACGTCGCACGCCACCCCGGGATAGCGGTTCCAGTACCACGTGCCTCCGACGTCGCCGGCCTTCTCGCAGAAGCGAACGTCGACGAAGCCGGCTTCCCGCAGCCTGTGCCACAGGAGCAACCCGGCGAACCCGGCGCCCACGACCAAGATCTCACACGCATCGGAGAGAGCGTCTCGGGCTACGGGCTCAGCCGAGTACGCGTCCAGCAGGTACTTGGCGAACTCGCCCTCCATCGCCATGTAGTCGGCCGCGCCCCGCCGGGCTTCCTTGAACGCCCGGTACTTGGCCTGCTCCTCGGCGTCGAACACGGCTCCGGGCGGGTGCTCGGGAAGCGTCTTGAGCGCCTCGTCCTCGGTGATCGAGTAGCCCGAGCCAGCGATCTTCTCCGTCGCCTTGGCGGCGCGCGTGTCGAAGATCTTCAGCCCGGTCTGGGGGTCGATGCGGATCGGCACTGAGCCTGAACAATACGGGAGATGCGAGTGGGTACGTCAGCTCGGCGCGCGCACGAGGATCAGATCGACGGTCTCGTGGAGCCGGGAGAGCTGGCGGTGAGCGGGCCAGCCGCTCGGGTCGAACAGTGCCTGCAGGGCGATGCCGTTCGTGACGGCGATCAGTCGCTCGGCCAGGGCCACCGCGTCGGCACGGGCACCGGCGATCGCGCCGGACTCCCTGGCCAGCGCGGCGATTCGGTCGCGAAAGGCGCGATAGGCGTCACGCTGGGCATCCAGGAACTCGTCGTCACCGGCGGCATGGGCGCAGAACGCGACGGTGACCATCCAGTGGCGGCGGCGGTCGTCGTCGAGGGGCAGCGCACCCTCGAGCGACTCGATCAGCGACCGACGCGTCGAGGGCTCACCGAGCGGCGGGCGGGCGGCGTGGCGCCCGGCCAGCGATGACGTGAACGTGAACAGCAGGAGCTCGCGCTTGTCCGCGAAGTAGTGCGTGAGCGCCCCCGTGGTCCAGCCGGCCTCAGCGGCGACGCCACGCAAGGTCGCCGCGCCCACCCCGTCGCTGGCAATCAACTGGGCCGCGGCGGCGCCCAACTCGTGGCGCCGTTCCTCGATGTCGACGACCCTGGGCATTGACGACATAATATCACTTATGTTATATAACAAGTGTTACTCAACAGGTCGGTAGACGTCCTTCGGGCGCTCGACCAAGATCAGCTCGACGAAGGAGACACGCTCGATGGTGCACACGCCGACCCGCGGAGAGGTTCCCGTCCGGCTCGGCCCGGGCGTGCCGATCACCCCCGGCTACGGGCCCAGCTCGATCAGCCGTCAGCCCTACACCGATCCGGTGCAGTTCGAGCTCGAGCGCGAGAAGGTCCTCAACCGGACCTGGCTCATCGCGGGCCGCTCGTCCGACATCGCCGGCACGGGCGATTGGCTGAGCTTCGAGAGCCACGGCGAGACCATCGTCGTCACGCGCCAAGCCGACGGCTCGCTGGCCGCGTTCCAGAACGTGTGCCAGCACCGCGGTCCGTCGATCGTGACCGAGTCGAAGGGCTGTGGCGCCAAGCGCTTCACGTGCCCGTACCACGGCTGGCTGTACGACACGACGGGCAAGGTGATCGGCGTGCCCGAGCGCGTCGACTTCTCCGAGGATCAGCTCCGCGACCTGCGCGCCCCCGAAGTGGCGGCCGACGAGTGGGGTGGCTTCGTGTGGGTGAACCTGGCCGGAGCAGACGCGACCTCGCTGCAATCCTGGATCGGCGGGGACATCATGGTCGACCTCGGCCGGTACCGCATGGAGGACATGGAGGTCCTCGAGGTGCTCGCGTGGGACGTGCCGGTCAGCTACAAGGCGATCGTGGACGGGTTCAACGAGATCTACCACACGGCCGCGCTGCACCACGTGGGGCCCGAGTGGACGAAGTCGGCCAAGGACACCACCTTCCACGTCGTCAACGAGCACAACTACATGTGCTTCGTGCCCCGCGTGCAGTTCCGCGACGAGCTCGCCCTGGACCCCGACCACCAGAAGTACGCGATCTGTCACTACGTCGTGTTCCCGAACACGGTGTTCAACTGCAACCCCGAGCACATCCAGGTCTTCAACCCGATCCCGATCGACGTCGACCGGACCCGCTTCTTGTGCTGGCAGCTCGTGTACAAGGGCGACGACGCCGATCCTGAGTACGCCGCCTACAAGGAGACGATGCTGGCGCACTGGGAGCGCCTCAAGGTCGTCGTCGGCGAGGACATCGCCATCTACGACCAGCTCGCCCGCACCAAGCGCGCCAGCGGGTACACGAGAAACCTCCTGTCGGCACGGGAGTTCAAGATCGCCCACTACCACGGCCAGATGGCCGAGATGATCAGGGGCTGACGCCCTCGGCCGACAGAGATCGGACTCAGAGAACCATCAGCGCGAACGCCGCCTTCCGCATGGCACTGTTGGGCCACAGGGGAGGACTGAGCCATGACCATCCGCACGGTCATCGAACGCGGACCCAAGGGGAAGCGATCCGTGGCCTTTGGCATCGACTGGCCGGGGTGGAGTCGCGGCGCCAAGAGCGCCGAGCTCGCGGTGGAGACGTTCGAGTCCTACCGGGAGCGCTACCGGCCGGTCGCCGGTCTGGCCGGAATGGCCCGCGAGTTCGACACGGCCGGACCCCTGGAGATCGTTGAGGACAAGGTCGGAACCGGTTCGACCGACTTCTGGGGCATCTCGTTCTCGCCCTCCGCCACCGAGCAGGGGCCGCTGGGCGAGGCGGAGCTGGAGCGGGGGATCACGCTCTTGCGAGCCTGCTGGGCGTACTTCGATGGCGTCGCCTTGCGCGTCTCGCCGGAGATGCGCAAGGGCCCGCGAGGGGGAGGACGCGAGCGCGACCAGATCATCCGCCACGCCATCCGCACCGAGAGCGAGCAGTTCGCGAAGCAGGTCGGGTTGCGGAACCCAGAGGGCGCGGCGCTCACCGAGGATGGACTGCGGCAGCATCGCAAGACCTACGTCGAGGCGATGCGCGCGTACAACGCGGGCGAGTTCGATCGGCGCATGCGGTCGTGGACGCTTCCCTTTCTCATCCGTCACTCTGCCTTCCACACGCTCGATCATGCGTGGGAGATGGAGGACAAGGACCTCTCCACCGACGAGGCGTCCTGACGCGTGCACGGCGACCAGTTCCTTGGCCGTTCCAACCCGAGATCGTTCCGACCGGCGCCGTGGGGATGTTGTTCGTCGCCGATTCAGGCGTCAGGTTTCAGAGGTGGCCGATTCGGGGTATCTGACCTTCGGTGGACCCCGCCTTGGGCCTCCACGGGAGGCGACCGATGAACACGATGAACGCCGCAGGTTCACAGCCGGGCTCGACCGACGGCACCAACGACTGGGGTCGGTACCTGCATCCGATGACCCCCGCACGACCGGGGTCAGACTGATGCCCGCGGTTGACGAAGAGCCTCGCCACCACGGGCCGACCACGGCGCAGTTGGTGAGCCTGGTCGTAGCCGTGGTGCTGATCGTCGTCATCCTCGTGCTCTCGGTGGCCAATCGCCACGACGTGAACCTCGACTACGTCGTGGGGAACGGGGACGTGTCGCTGCTGCTCGTCATCCTGGTGTCGGCCATCGCGGGCGCCGCCATCGCCGCCATGCTGCGCGCCCGCCGCCACCACCAGCGTTGACCTGCGTCAGTGGCCCGACCCATGAGAAGCCGCTCGGCGATCTGCGGGTTGGTGAGGCCGTCTGCCGCCAGCGCTACGACCTGCTGCTCAGTCGGCGTGAGAGCGTTCCAGCCGGGGCTCGGCCGCTTCGTGACGTCGAGCGAGCGGAGCGGCGGGTACGTGACCGGATGGTCCTGGCGGAGCACCTGCCACACCCTTTCCGGGCGACCGAGGTCCTTCAGACGGTGCGCGCCCTGCGATCGAAACGTAGGTTCAGAGCATGGGTGGCCCGAAGAACGGACTTGGGGCGGTCGCTCGTCGCTGGTGGCCGGTGCCCGTGATGCTGGCGAGTTCGATCGTGGTCCAGAAGGTGCTCTTCGAAAGCCGCTATGAGGTCTCGGGACACGCCGCGGGTCATCTGACGAGCGCGACGGCCCCCTTCGGCGCCTTGGCGTTTGCCGCCATCCTGTTGTGGACGACGCCAACAGGTCGGCGTCAGCCCGACGTCCTCATCGCCTGCCTCGCCTGGGTTGCCGCGACAGTGCTGGTACTGGTCGGGAACGTCCGAGTTGTGGATGCTCTGGTGGACGCCGGGCTTGGTAGTGCGCCGACGGATGATCTTCCCGATGTCGCCAACCACGGACTGGCCAACCTCGCACCCTGGGTGGCGGTCGTCGCGGCGGTCGCGATGGCCGGCGTGTTGTGGCGACGCGGTCATGTCAGCCGGCGAGTCGCGATCGGTTCCGCGCTGCTGAGTGAGCGGTATGAGTCCCACGGAGTGGTGGGGTTTCGGGGGTCCACCGTGAGGTGAGCCATCGGCGTGATCCTTGGTGTGTTCCGGCAAGAACCACCTGAGGAGGACACACCGATGGCTCTAGATGAGTCTGCCCTGTTCGAGTTGCGTGCTGCGATCGAGGTCGGCCGGGGCGGTGATCTGATCCGCCAGTTGGCCCAGTGGGCGTTGCAGCAGCTGATCGAAGCCCAGGCGACCGAGGTGATCGGCGCCGACCGCTACGAACGCAACGACGAGCGCACCACGGAACGCAACGGGCACCGGGACCGGCTGTTGTCGACCAAGGCCGGCGACTTGGAGTTGAAGATCCCCAAGCTCCGCAAGGGTTCGTTCTTCCCGACCGTGCTCGAACCACGCCGACGCATCGACCAGGCCCTGTACGCGGTGGTGATGGAGGCCTACGTGTTGGGCGTGTCGACCCGTTCGGTCGATGATCTCGTCGCCGCGCTCGGCATCGACGCCGGGATCTCCAAGTCGCAGGTGTCCCGGATCTGCGCCGATCTTGACGTGCGGGTCGCCGCGTTCCGCAACCGCACCTTGGGCCACACCGGCTTCGTGTACGTGTACCTGGACGCCACCTACGTCCACGTCCGCGACGACGCCCTCGGCCAGATCGTGTCCCGAGCCGTCGTGGTCGCCACCGGTGTCACCGCCGAGGGGGGCCGTGAGGTTCTCGGGCTCGATGTCGGCAACTCCGAAGACGAGACGTTCTGGACGGCGTTCCTACGCTCGTTGAAAGCCCGGGGACTGTCCGGTGTGCGCCTGGTGATCTCCGACGCTCACGCCGGCCTGAAAGCGGCGATCCGAAAGACCATGTCGGGCACCTCGTGGCAGCGATGCCGAGTCCACTACATGCGCAACCTCCACGCGCTCGTGCCTCGCGCCCACCAAGACATGGTCTCGGCTGCGTTCCGCACGATCTTCGCTCTCGCCGACCCGGCCGCCGTCGAGGCCCGCTGGGACGAAGTGGCCGACACCCTCGATGCCCGCTTCCCCAAGGCCGCCGCCTCGATGCGCGACGCCCGCCTCGACGTGCTCGCGTTCACCCAGTTCCCGTTGGTGCACTGGCGCAAGATCTGGTCGAACAACCCGCTCGAACGACTGAACAAGGAGATCAAGCGGCGCACCAACGTGGTCGGGATCTTCCCCAACGACCAAGCCGTGATCCGTCTCGTCGGCGCCGTCCTGGCCGACCAACACGACAACTGGATCATCGCCCGCCGCTACCTCACCGACACCTCAATGGCCGAACTCGACGCCACGCGCGACACTCACATCGGCACCGTCACCGAGCTCACGCCCGGCGACTGACCAAGCACCAAGAGCAACGCCAAAGCCCACCACTCAGCGGGACGCTGTCACTGAGCGTGGTGTTTCCCCCTTGGATCATCCCGGGGGCAGGCGTCCTGGTGCTCGTCGTTGCACGTTGCATCGCGCACGAGAGGACGTCGACGGCAGCAATGCCAACGACAGCTCTGCCCGCAAGCTGACGACGCTCAGCGCTGACAGCGTTCGATGTACCTCCGCCGCGCCGTTGAAGCCCACAGCCGTGCGGGCCGTAGGTTGGCGCGTGAGGACGACGGGACTGTCGAAGGTGATGCGGCGAGTGTGGTCAGCGTTGCTGCGCTCTCAGGCGCTCCGGCCCGACCGCACGGAAGCTGGCGAGCGGGTCCAACACGTGTGGCACTGCAATCGCCTCAGTAGTACGACGGAACGTTCTTGGCGAGGTCGCCCGTGTGTGGGCGCAACTGGATGAGCTCCGCAAGACGCGACTGGATGGCCTGATTCGAAGCCGTATCGGCGAGGAAGCCAAACACGTCGTGCATCAGATCCTCACAGAAGGTGGGGACGTCGATGACCAGCAGGAGCGTGCCATCCGCAGCCTGGGTTCCCGACGCGTGGATTGTCAAAGGACCAGGCGCCCCAGAGAGGACTTGGTGGTATGCGTGAACGAGGACGGTGCAAGGCGGATGAAGCCGGATCGCCGAGGGCGTTCGCAGTGGCCACCAGCGAGGACCTTCGATGATGACCACCGACGACATCAACCTGGGTCCTTGACAAGCGCATCGGCCGAGGTATGTTCTCCGTTTTGGTTCTTGTTTCAGGACGGGGGCTCATATGCAGTTGGTCCAGGGATTCGCTGCGTTGGCGCTGGTGGCCGGAACGATGGTCGCAGTGGACGCATCACCATCGGGCGCAGCGGTGGTAGCACCGGTGTGGTCCGTCTCAGGTTCGATTGGCGGAAAGGTGGTCTCGTCCGGCAAGACCAGCGTCCCGGCCATGTCGTATTCGTTGAAGGGCAACGCGGTCTACACCGACCAGACCTGGGATTTTCACGCGACCGCGCTGATCTCCGGCACCGTGACGTTGCCCTATGACTGGTCAGGTCTCCACCAGTACAACGGAGTGGTCACCCACCTGGCCGCTTACGTCAACCACGCCGGGGTGGTCACCACCACACCGCTGGTGGCCCAAGGCCCGGTGAACTGTTGCACCGCCCCGTCAGCAGGGTTTCACTACACCGGGTCGCTGCGCCTTCAAGTCGCCCAAGGCGACGTCTACGGGTTCCGCCTCGGAGGCAGCAACACCGACGCAGTGAAGCTGCTGACGGGCAAGTTCACGGTAGGCCCCCCCACTGCCATCACGGCGCGGGCGTTGGTAAAGGCCGGGACCGCCGGCCTGGGCTTGGCCGTGGCGGTGAAGGTGGTCGCGCTGACACCATGGTCGGGGGTCCCCAATGGCCTCGTGACGGTGTCCGAGGGCACCACCAACTTGGGCGGCGCCTACCTCAGTGGCGGTGAGGCCACCGTCATCGTCACTGTCGCCAACACCGGACCACATCGGCTCACCGTCAAGTACGCCGGCAACTCCTCCTACGCCACCTCGACCACCGCAGCCACCACCACCCACGGCTACGACATCGCTGCCGGTTACGCACAGAGCTTGGTGTTGAAGTCCGACAGCACCGTCGCGGCCTTCGGCTGCAGCAGCGCTGGGGAGTGCTCCGTGCCAGCCGGTTTGAACGGCGTCACCGCCATCGCTGCCGGTTTCGCACACAGCTTGGCGTTGAAGTCCGACAGCACCGTGGTCGCCTTGGGGTGCATCGGCTACGACTTTGGGCAGTGCTCCGTGCCGGCCGGGTTGAGCGGTGTCACCGCCGTCGCCGCCGGCGCTTTCCACAGCTTGGCGTTGAAGTCCGACGGCACCGTGGTCGCCTTCGGCTGCGGCTTGTTCGGCGACGCCGGGCAGTGTGCGGTGCCGGCCGGGTTGAGCGGTGTCACCGCCATCGCCGCCGGCAAGTCCCACAGCTTGGCGTTGAAGTCCGACGGCACCGTGGTCGCCTTCGGGTGTCTCTTCGGCAGCGACTATGGGCAGTGTGCGGTGCCGGCCGGGTTGAGCGGTGTCACCGCCATCGCCGCCGGCTACACCCACAGCTTGGCGTTGAAGTCCGACGGCACCGTGGTCGCCTTCGGCTGCGGCTTGTTCGGCGACTGGGGGCAGTGCACGGTGCCGGCCGGGTTGAGCGGCGTCACCGCCATCGCCGCCAGTGGCTACACCGGTGGCTTCCACAGCTTGGCGTTGAAGTCTGACGGCACCGTGGTCGCCTTCGGGTGCTTCGGCGCCGGCAACGACGTTGGGCAGTGCACGGTGCCGGCCGGGTTGAGCGGTGTCACCGCCATCGCCGCCGGGGCTAACCACAGCCTGGCCTTGAAGTCCGACGGTACGGTGGTCGCCTTCGGCTGCGGCGGCTTGTTTGGCGACTACGGGCAGTGTGACGTGACCGGGATCTAGCACCCCGTCGGGCCTCCCGCTGTGGGCCACGCGGTGACGACCGCCTCCGAGTCCGCAGAGCGCGAGTACTTGAGCTGAAGTCAGTTGCTCAGCGTCAGGAGCACCGATCGTGACTGAGTCGCCATCCACGCCGATCGACCTACCCGCCCGTCAGTTTCAGTCCCCTCCTGAGACTGCTTTCCAACCCTTCGAGGTGCTGCGTGGTTGCCGCCCCGTGACTCGCGTGGCACGATTGTAGCCATGACCACGGAAGCACTTCGGACCGTCAAGGACCGCTTCTCGGAGTACGTCGACCGCGTCGAGCGCGAGCACGAGCGAGTGGTGGTGACCCGCAACGGTCGACCCGCCGCCGTGCTCATCAGCACCGACGATCTCGCCAGCCTCGAAGAGACCCTCGCCGTGCTCGGCGACGCAGACACGGTCCGCGCCCTGCGCGACGCCGAAGCCGCCGTCGCCTCCGGCGACGTCATCCGCGGCGTCGACGCCGTCCGAGCCCTGCGGCCCTCGACGGGCCGTTGAACGACGGGCCCTTCGAGCTGATCGTCGCCGCACCCGCCGCCCGGGCCATCGCCGAGGAGCTGCCCGAAGCCGTCGCTGCTGCCGTGATCGAGCTCCTCACCGGCGCGCTCATCGACAACCCACACAGGGTCGGCCGCGAGCTTCGACATGAGCTCGCGGGCATCCACAGCGCCCGCCGCGGCACATTCCGAGTCCTCTACCGGATCAACGACGATCGCCGCGAGGTCACGGTCCTGCGCGTCGACCATCGGCGTGACATCTACCGCACCTGATCGGAGCAGGGCTGTCGAACGGCCCCACAGCAGAACGACCCGTTGTCGATCTGGCAACGGTCGAGTCGAGTGCGGGCGGTGGGACTCGAACCCACAATCCGGTCACCCGGAACCGGGACCTAAACCCGGCGCGTCTGCCAGTTCCGCCACGCCCGCGGGGTCGTCGCTCCCCCGAACCGTACCGGCGGGCACGCGAACGTCGCTTCCTGTTGACGTTGGGTCGATGGGCCACGGTCACCGCGGGACATCGACCCGACGCTCTCGAACCGCCACTGCCCGAGCCATCAGCCACGCCCGTCAGCCGTGATCACCACCACATCGGGTGGGCATCGGGTGAGCAAGGCGAGCCGAAACGGGGGCTACCTCGTGCGGAAGCGCATCGGGGGGGCGCCGGGGTCGGGCTCGGCTGGCTTCGGAGGGGTCAGCGAGACCGTCGTGACGCCGTCGGCTTCGGTCACCGGGAAGGTGCGCACGCCGGTGTAAGCCGGCGGGCCGAGGTGGTGCCCGTCGCGCACGTCGAACGAGGCGCCGTGCAACGGGCAGGCGATGTTGGGCCCGGTGAGCAGCCCGTCGCTCAACGTCGTCTCGGCGTGGCTGCACCGGTCTTCGATGGCATAGAGCGTCCCGGCGTAGCGGCACACCATGATGTCCAGCGCACCGGCGCTGCACGTCGTGACGTCACCGTCTCGCAACCCGCTGAGGTCCCCCAGCTCGATCGTGTGTGCCTCGCCCGCCACCGGCGGGTTGGGTTCACTCATGCTCACGCTCAGCTCGACTCCTGGCCGAGGTAGCGGTCAACGGTGTCGTGGAAGTAGCGGATGCGGCGCTCCTGCCACGGTAGGTACTCGCCCCGGAAGCCCCGCGACCGCAGGCCCTGCTGCTGCGTCGACCAGATGGCGACGTCCTGGTCGATCCCGGGCCCACACGAGACCTCGCCGGCCTTGCCCCGCACATGGGGCACCTGATGATCGATCGACACCCAATCGCGCATCGACGACGAGAAGTACTCGTTAGCGCCCTCGGGGAACAGGGTGAGGTACCACATGTCAAAGAGGCACTTCTCGGGATCGGTCGGGTGCGGGTTGCCGCGAAGGAAGATGCAGCCGTCGGGCTTCATGCTGAACGACAGGTTCGGGAACACCGTGTAGTGGTAGTGGTCCGTGAGCTGCTCGTCGGAGTACAGCGAGAAGTCGTAGCCCTTCGACGCCCCCAGCTCACGCTTGCGCAACTGCAACGCTCGCCGCAGGCCCGAGGTGTCGTTGCGGAACGGCTCGGGATCGAGCTCCCAGAACGCCATCTCCTCAGCCATGCTGGCGAGCGTGCGCTCGGTGGACCCCTGGTAGCGGGGACCGGGGCCGCCACCGGGCATCATCATCCGGGCGTGCCCGGTCGGATACACGTCGAACTGGCAGCCGGTGTGGTGCTCGTCCATCACCGGCATCGTCTGGGGGTGGACGTAGGGCAGGTGGTAGCTCTCGTTGAAGTTGTCCTGCACGCACTTCCAGTTGAAATCGCCTTCGATCGTCACCCAGTGGGTCCGCTTCATCCGCTCCATGCGGTAGCAGTCGAGGTGGTCGGCCACCGGCGCCAGGTACTCGCGCAGGCCGACGCAGCCCTCGTCCATGTTGACCCAGATGAACCCGGCCCACGTGTCACAGGGGATCTCGACCAGGTTGCGCTGACCGCACGGGCTGCCCTGCGGGAAGTCCTCCTCGCAGTAGACCCAGTTGAGCGTGCCCCGGTCGTCGAAGCGCCAGCCGTGGTAGGCGCACTGGAACTCGCCACCGGCCAGCGTCCCCTTCTCGGCGTGCACCAAGCGGTTCCCACGGTGCTGGCACACGTTGTAGAAGGCCCGGATGCGCAGGTCGGTGCCCTGCACGCACAGGATCGACTCACGCCCGAGCTCATAGGTGAGGTAGTCGCCAGGCTTGGCCAGCTCGTTCACCATGCCGGCGATGGTCCAGACCTTGGTCCAGAGGTGCTCCCACTCCGCGGCGGCGAAGGCCGGCGAGGTGTAGCGGTGGCCGATGATCGGGTTGCTGCCAAGGGTCGGCTCGGGTGCCTTCTCGCGGCTGATCCCGCCCCGGAGCTTGTCGAGGTTGATGACGACATCGGTCATGACGTGCCTCCTGGCTGCAGGGACTCCCGTCCCGCTCTGGTGCGAAACCTAGCGAACGGGCCTTCGGGAACCCAGATTCGAGGATCACCCCAGCCAGGTGATGGCCGTGCCCGAGGGGTGGACCGTGGCCAGCAGCTGTTCGGTGCGTTGGCCGCCCTGCCAGCGCACGACGCCGAGCAGGGCGAACACCCCGTCACGCTCAGAGCGCTCGACCAGCTCCGGCGGAACTCGCTGCCCCTGGACGCTGTCGGTGCCGTGGGGTCCGAGCGGGACGAGTGGGTCGAGCGACACCCAGATGACGTCCCGGTTGCGGCCCAGGTCGTCCACCGCGCCAGCCATCGCAGCCCGCTGCGCGGCGTCAAAGAACACCGCCGTGAAAGCGTCGGTCACGACAAGGGTCGTGTCATCCGAGGCCTCGTCGGCGGCCGCGGCCAGCAAGCGACCGAGCAAGGCCGCCCCATCGCCCCGCACCAGCTCGGTGGGGTGCTGCTCGGCGACCGAGATCGCGGCGGCAAGACGGGCCAGGCAACCGATCTCAGGGGGGGCGCAGGCGAGCAGCCAGGCGCGGTCCTCGGAGTCGGAGAGGTCGATGGGGTCGAGGTCGACGCCGACCCTCCGGCGGATGGCCGGCAGCGACGTTGCCAGCCCGGCGAGCGCGGTCGGCGGTGCGAGGGTCGCCCGGAGCAACACCGGCGAACCGGGCGCGCCGAAGCTGAGGCCGTCGACCTCGAAGCGGTACCGGTCGAGGTGGAGTCCGAGGCCGGATCCGGTGCCAACGTCAACGAGGCTGATCGGGCGGTGTGGATCGACGCCTGCGGCGACACCCAGGGCCATGGCGAGGCAGCGCGCCGGCTCGTTCATCTGGTAGCGATGCGCTGCGGCCAGTGCGAGCAGCTCGTCGGCGTGGGAGAGCACGAAGCGGTGCAGCTGCGCGGAGAAGTCCTCGGTCGGTGGCGGTTGGGTCTCACCGGGGCGGGGGAACATCGCCGCCAGGGGTTCCGTCGGATGCAGCCGAACAAGGCGGCAGACGCAGGCGACGAACAGCAGCGCCGGCAGCTTCTCCGGGTCGATCTGCTCCGCGAGGTCGAGCAGGTCGGCATCATCGGCGAGGGCGTCGAGGAGCGCCGCCGTGAGCCACCACGAGGCGGGGGCGTCGGGGCCCGACCACCCTGCGGCCACCTCCCGCGCCTGGTCGATGACGGCCTGCCGTCGGCGGCTCGCTGGGGTGTCGGTCACCGCGCTCACCATGCCGTTCCTAGCACCGGCCCGCCACGCACTGCGGGCCGAGGGAGGGCCGCTCTGCACGGGGCGAGGCACGGCCAGGCCGCTCATCGACCCCGACTGGCCTCCGCCGCGCCCGAGTCCGCCAGCACCGTCAGTGGCAGCACCTCGACGCGGTCCGCCAGCGCGTAGGGCTTCGAACCCGGGTAGAGCACCACGAGGCGCTCGAGCTCGAGGCCGGCGAAGTGCGGTGGTGGGCAGGCGGACATCGAGGGCGAAGAGATCCCGCTCGGCCAGGGTGCGGGTGTACTCAGCGAGCCAGCTCACGGCATCAGCGTCGGTGTCCGCCAGCGTGGCTCGCGGAAAGCCGCCCCCGAAACAGAGCTGCTCCTGAGCGCCTGCGCCGAGGTCGTGAAGGCTCAGCCTCCGAGCTCCATCACGCTCAGCAGCCCGGTGAGGCTCTCGGCTCGCCCGAAGCGACAGACTGCACGCCAATGCACCTCGGCGTCGTTTTCCCCACCTGTGACATCGGCCGCGACCCCATCGCCATTCGCGACTTCGCCCAGGGCGTCGAGGAGCTCGGCTTCGACCAGCTCGTCACCTACGACCACGTGCTCGGCGCCGAGCACGCCGATCGTGAGCCGAAGCTGTGGGGCCCGTACACCGAGCGCGACGCGTTCCACGAGCCCTTCGTCCTGTTCGGCTACCTCGCCGGGCTCACCCGCCGGATCGAGCTGGTGGTGGGGGTGCTGGTGCTGCCGCAACGTCAGACCGCGCTGGTGGCCAAGCAGGCCGCCGAGGTTGCAGTGCTCTCCGGTGGTCGCCTGCGCGTCGGCGTGGGCACCGGCTGGAACTGGGTCGAGTACGACTCCCTGGGCGTCGCCTTCGCGGGCCGCGGCCAGCGGTTGGAGGAGCAGGTCGAGCTGCTGCGTCGGCTGTGGTCCGAACCGGTCGTCACGTTCCACGGCGAGCACCACCACGTCGAGCGGGCCGGCATCAAGCCTCGTCCCGCGGCGCCGATCCCGATCTGGTTCGGCGGGGGGAAGCCCGCCATGCTCGCTCGCGCCGCCCGGCAAGGTGACGGCTTCCTGTTCGGTCACGCGGGCGAGCGAGCCAGCGATGCCATTCCGGTCCTGCAGGGACTGATCACCGACGCCGGGCGGGACCCCGCCTCGTTCGGGTTCGAGGGCCTCGTCGACTGGTCGACAGGACCCGACGCCGTGGCCGCCACGGCCGAGAGGTGGCGGGCCAGCGGCGGTACCCACCTGTCGGTGCGCACCTTCGACACCGCGTCGGCGTTCATGGGCGTCACCCCGCTCGGCTACACGACCGTCGACCAGCACCTGGCGGCCATGGCCGAGTTCCGCTCGCTCGTCGGCTGAGGACCGCACCATCGGCCGTGCCGCGAGCGGGCGCTGCTAGACCGCACGGTCATGCGGCTCCACGAGCTCTCCACGCCCGCCCTCCTCATTGACGCGCCCCGGCTCGAGGCGAACCTCGCCACCATGGCGACCGCCCACCCCGGCTCGACCGCCCGGCCGCACGTCAAGGCTCACAAGTGCACGGCGCTCGCGGCTCGCCAGCAGGCCCATGGTCACTCGTGCTTCACGTGTGCCACGCCGCGCGAGGTCGTGGGCATGGCCGAAGCGGGCCTCGGGGCCGACCTGCTGCTGGCCAACGAGGTGCTCGACCCGCACCGGCTCCAGGCCATGGCCGAGGCCGTGCGCTCCGGCACCGGTCGCGTCACCATTGCCGTCGACAGCGACGAGACGATCGACGCCGCCGCTGCGGCCGGGCTGCGCGAGGTCGTGATCGACGTGAACATCGGCCTGCCCCGCTGCGGCTGCGCTCCCGACGATGCCGGCCGACTGGCCGACCGGGCCCGGGCCCTCGGCCTCGCCGTACGGGGGGTCATGGGCTACGAGGGCCATCTGATGATGGTCGAGGACCGGGCCCTCCAGCGCAAGCAGGTCGCCGAGTGCGTCGACCGCTTGATGGTGGCCCACGCCCTGGTGGGCGGCGAGGTCGTGAGCGGCGGAGGAACGGGCACCTACGACCTCCACGACCGCCTCACCGAGGTCCAGGTCGGCAGCTACGCCTTGATGGACACCGCGTATGCGACCCTGGGGCTCCCGTTCGCCCAGGCGTTGTACGTGCTGGGCACGGTGGTGTCGGTGTCACCGCAGTGGTCCGTGGCCGACGTCGGGTTGAAGAGCCTCGGGATGGACCACGGCAACCCGTCGATCGAGGGCGCCTCGGTGTGGTTCTGCTCCGACGAGCACGTCACGTTCGACCCGAAGGGCCTCGGCCCGCAGCGGCCCGGAGACCGGGTGCGGGTCGTGCCCGCCCACGTCGATCCGACGATGGCGATGCACAACGAGGCCTGGCTGGTCGACGGCGACGAGGTCGTCGACCGCTGGGCCATCGACCTGCGCGGTTGGTGATCGGGCTCAGACGAAGTGCTCGGCCAGCGGTGCGAACCCGTTGAAGCCCACCGCGGAGTAGGTGGTCGTGTAGGCACCGGCCGACAAGATGTCGACGGGATCGCCGGCCCGCAGCGCCAGCGGTAGGCGGTAATCGCTCTTTTCGTACAGCACGTCGGCCGAGTCGCACGTCGGGCCGGCGATGGCCACAGGCCCAGTGGGCGCCCCGTCATGAGGCGTGCGCAGGCGGTAGCGGATGGCCTCCTCCATGGTCTCGGCCAGGCCGCCGAAGCGGCCGCAGTCGAGGTAGACCCACCGCTTGGGATCGATCGAGCGCTCGGACACGAGCACGACCTCGGTGCGCAGCACGCCGGCATCGCCCACGAGGTAGCGGCCCGGCTCGGCCAGCAGCACGGGTCGGTCTTGGGCGGTACCGAAGTGGCGATCGAACGCGGCCATGATCGCCCGTCCGTACGTCTCGACGGCCGGGATGCCATCGACGTAGCGAGCGGGGAAGCCGCCGCCGAGGTTGACGAACGTCGGTCGCACCCCGGTCCGGCCCACCAGCGCGGTGGCGCGCTCGAAGCACTGCGCGGTGGCCTCGAGGACGGCGTCCCACGCCTCGACATCGCGCTGCTGGCTGCCGACG
>JBBRTJ010000067.1:0-21556 GCA_038244535.1 Acidimicrobiales bacterium
CGTCCTCGACGCCGTGGCTGCGGTGCTGCCGCCCGCGGCACCGAAGGACCTCAGTGCGGTCCAAGCCGCATTGGTGGCGATGCAAGGCTCGGTGGCCCAGCTACGGGCCATCGTGACCGGAGCCCCGCTGCCGCCGCTGGCCAAGGGCAAGCTCGACACGCTGCTCGGTGCCGTCGAGCCGGCGTTCGCGGACATCGCCGCCGTGATCGGGACGATCGACGGCTTCGTCCATGGGCTCGACCCCGACCACCTCGAGATCAGGGCCACGCTCGACTGGCAGCCGAAGCTCCAGCCGTTCCGCCTCAGCCCCGGTGACGACCCGGTGTTCACCCCCAAGGTCGACAGCCTGCGGGTGGCAGTCGAGGCCCGCGTGAGCGCGGGCCACGACCCGACGCTCGACGTGCTGGCCGAGCTCCGCGACTTCTCGCTCACGCTGGTGCCGCCGATGTCGCTCATGGCGCTGCACTTCGACCGGCTGGCCTTCCGGGGCGGGTCGAGCCGGAAGCCCGAAGTCGACGTGGTGTTCCGGGGCCTCGAGTTCTTGGGGCCGCTGTCGTTCATCGAGACCCTGCGCGACATGATCCCCCTCGACGGGTTCTCCGACCCGCCGTTCCTCGAGGTGTCGCCATCGGGTGTCAGGGCTGGCTTCACGCTTGCGCTGCCCAACGTCGCGGTGGGGATCTTCGCCCTCCAGAACATCAGCCTCGGCGCCGACTGCAACGTGCCGTTCCTCGGTGGGACGGTCACCGTCGGCTTCAACTTCTGCACCCGGGAGCGGCCCTTCGCCCTCACCGTCGGCTTCCTGGGCGGTGGCGGGTTCTTCGCGCTGAGGATCAGCCCGAAGGGGCTGGAGGTGCTCGAGCTCGCCCTCGAGTTCGGTGCTCGCCTCGCCGTCGACCTGGGAATCGCTTCGGGCTCGATCGAGGCGATGGCCGGGATCTACCTGCGCCTCGAAGGGCCTGGCGGTTCGCTCACCGGCTACTTCCGCTTGCGGGGCGAGGTCGACGTGCTCGGCCTCATCTCGGCCAGCATCGAGCTGAACCTCTCGCTCACCTACGACTTCGGGACCGGGAAGCTCAAGGGGAAGGCGACCCTCACCATCGAGGTCGAGGTCTTCCTGCTGTCGTTCTCGGTCAGCGCCACCGTCGAGCGCCAGTTCGCCGGGTCGAACGGTGACCCGACGTTCGCCCAGCTGATGGCGGACCGCCCTGATGGATCGTCCCGCTGGGACGACTACTGCCTCGCCTTCACCGGAGCGTGACGCCATGACCGAGCTGCTCACCGTCACCGCCCTGCCGAGGTCGGCCGACCCTGCCGATGCGTTCCACGTCTCGCTGTTCCTCGGCCCGCGGTTGGCGCCGAGCGGGACCCTGACCGACTTCCCCGTCATCGGCGCATGGGGCCAGCACCTGGCCGACGGCACCATCACGTTCGAGCTGATCGATCACACTGGCGTGCCCTTCACGATCACCCCGCTGGCCGCCGCCGAGTCGGCGGTGTGGGCCGCGATCTTCCCTGCCGACACGCCGGTCGACGCCTGGACCACCACGGCTCCTGACCGCAGCCGCTTCCGCTCGTTCGACGCCCGCTACGTGGACTCGGTGGCCAAGCTCGTCCACCTTGCGGCGATGGCGAGCAACGCGACGGCCCCGCCGGCCCCCAGCGAGTCGGCCCTCACCCGGCTCGTCGACGCCTACGCCCACCAGTGGGGCCTGCGGGAGCACCCCGGCGGCATGGACTACGACGAGCGCCGGATCACCGCTCGTCTCGATGCCCTCGACCGCGAGCCTGGGTCGGCCGGCCGGGCCACGGGCGCCGAGCAGCTCTTCTTGGCCATCCACCAGGTCCGTCGCTTCTACGAGCCCCGCAGCACCGAAGCCGAGCAACTGGCCGCCTACCGGGCGCGGCCCGACGAGGGCAACGTGGCGAAGCGACCGGAGCTCGAGATCCCAGACTTCCACCAGCGCGTCGGCCGCCTGGGCTCCCAGCCTGCGGTCATGCGGGCCCTCGGGCTCGTGATCGACCTGCGCGTGGCCGAGACGGGCCGCCTCGCCGACGCGCAGTGGTTGCAGGCCCGCGTCATGGTCGACGGCAACGACAGCATCACGTTGCCGACCCGGGTGCGGTGCCAGGCGACAGCCGGGGCCGGCGGCCCGGGGTTGGTCACCGTGCCCCGCGACGACAACCAGTGGTCGTCGGGCGCGCTGCGCCTCGGCGACACCAACCGGTTCACGGTCCTCGACCTCGATGCCGACGCCAGCGGGCTCAAGCTGGACCGCTTCCTGTGGACCCTGCCGCGACTGTCGCAGCTCGAGCGTGACGGCGAGCCGGCCCATGCCGCCCCGCCGACCCTTCGGGCCCACGGCTTCCAGGTGGTGCACACCGGCCGGGCCGCGCACCTCGGCGACCAGCTCGATGCCACCGGTGCCGCCGATCCGCAGCTCGTGGCCCGCCAGGCACCGCTGCTCAGCACCGAGGACGTGACCCGGGCCGTGCGGGTCCAGGTGTGGGACGACACCGCCCAGCGCTGGGCCAGCCTCCACGCCCGCACCACCCGCGTCGCGGTGGCGGGACTCGACCCGTTCGAGGTGGTGGACGAGGGGTTCGTGTCAGGCGGGGTGCGGACGCAGGCCGATGGCAGCACCCCGGACATCCACGTCCACGAGGGCCTGTTCGGTTGGTCGGGCTGGAGCCTCTCGGCCCCGCACCCAGCGCTGGCCATCGAGCACCAGTACGGCGGCGGGGGGCCGGCCACGGGCGCCGAGCGCCACGAGGAGCTGACCGACCCCGTCGATCCGCCCGATCCCCTGTTGCACGTCGTGACCAGCCACCGGGTCGTGCCCGGGTCGCTGCCGCGCCTGCGCTACGGACGCCGGTATGCCTTCAGGGCGTTTGCCGTCGACCTCGCCGGCAACAGCACGAAGGCGGCCGACCTGCCCCAGACGCCGCCACCGGTAGCCCCACACGCGGCCGCGCCGCCACCGGCTGCGGCACCCGGGGGGTTGCCCGCTGGCGTGCAGCTGGCCAGCGAGCGATTGGCCGCAGCGGCAGCCACTCCTGCTCCTGCCCTCGACCTCGTGCGGGCCCTGCGGGCCGAGCACCGCGCACTGATCACTGCCACGGTCTCCGGCACCAGCACGGGCGAAGGGAGTCGCACCGCGTTCGCGGGTCCACCCGGGGCCACGTTGCTCGGGGACACCCACGACGCCCTCCGCCGGACAGCACCCGAGTTAGTCGACCTGGTCGCCGCCCGGGTCGACACCGCGCTGCGCCACCGGGCCCCGTCCTCGATCGATCGACGCCAGATGGTCGGGCGCACCTTGAGCTCACTGCTCGATGGCGACGGAGCCGCCATGGCTGCCGTCGCCGGTTGGTCGCCGGCGGCGCTGGCCGCCGTAGCCCGCCACCTCGGCGAGCTCGACATGGCCCCGCTGCTCGACCTCGCGCTCGCCACCGTCACGCCCCTACGGCCCCTGCTGCGCTGGAAGCCGATCGATCCGCCGGTGGTCGTGCCCCGCCGTCGCTACACGGAGGGGGAGTCGGTCCGTCACCTGGTGATCCGCAGCGGGGTGTCCACCGTGCGCGACCCCGACCAGGGCGACACCATCACCGTGGTCGACCCGGTCGCGTATGGCGCCGAGGTCGAGGCCGCCCATCCAGGGCTCGGCTACGGGCCCACCAGCGAGCGCCACCTCGCGGCGCCCAAGGTCGACCAAACCGAGGCCGAGGTCCACGGCTCGTTCGACCACGCCATCGGGTCACCCGATCCGGTCGAACGGCGCCGGGGTCGGCTGATCGCTGAGCGCGAGAGCGGCACGTTCTTCTCCACGTCGATCCCCAGCCTCACCGACGGCGACCCGCCGGTGACACTGGCCTACGTCTCACTGGTCGACCCGCCCGTCGACGATCCGACGACCCTGGCCACGCTGGCCGATGCGCAGCGGGGTGACCCGCTCACCCCGGGGCAGTACGTCGTGCACGACACCGACCAAGCCGCACTGCCCTACCTCGCCGATCCGATGGCTGCAGGGCTCTCGATGGTGTTCCCCGACGCCGGACTCGACCGGCCGCTGCCCCGCCTGATCGGCACCGAGGGCGTGACCTTCCGCTACGACGGGGACTGGCCCGATCCCTCGCCGTTCCGGCTCGTGCTGGCCGCCGGCGACGCGCTCGGGTCGAGCTCGGACGCCCGCACGATCAACCTCGCCCTTGCCCCATCTGATGTGCAGCGGTTCCGCCTGTCGTCGTGCCTCGACCCGGCCGACCTCGAGCGGCTCGGGCTGTGGCGACTGCTACCCGACGTCGTGCGCCAGGACCCGCTGCTCGCCGAGGTCGCCGCCGATGGCTGGCTGTGGGCACTCACCCCGTCCGAGGACGTCGTGGTGGTGCACGCCGTCCCAAAGCCCCTCGAGGCTCCCCGGCCCATCCTGCTCACCGGCCACCGCCAGGTGGGCGCCACCAACGTTGCCTTCGAGGGGGCCGTCGACGTGCACGGCCCGAGCACCGAGCACCTCGACTGCGAGGCGCGCTGGAGCGACCCCGTCGACGACATCACGCAGCCCGGACCCACCACCGCCGACCAGCGGGCCGTGGCCTACGAGTTGGCCATCGGTCCGGCCGAAGACCTCGCCCTGCTGTGGGGTGGCGATCACGAGGTCGTGCTCCCCGTCCCCGGCTTCGGACCCGTGCGCGTCCACCCCGCCCGACACGAGCTGGGCGACACCAAGCACCACGACATCACCTACCGCTTCCGTGCCGCCACCCGCTTCCGCGAGTACTTCCATCCCAGCCTGTTCGCGACTGCCGACGACTCGTCGGTGGTCGGCCCGATCCGCCGCGTCAGCGTTCCGAGCACCGTCCGGCCGGCCAAGCCGGTGATCCGTCAGATCCTGCCGCTGTTCCGTTGGAGCGAGGCGACCGAGCCGGAGCAGCCGTTTGCCGTGCGGCGCCGGCGGCGGGCCGGGCTGCGCATCTACCTCGACCGACCGTGGTGGTCGTCGGGCGACGGCGAGCTGCTGGCGGTGCTGCTGGCCCCAGGGGCCAACGAAACCGGGCTCGATGGCTACGTGTCCCAGTGGGCCAACGATCCGATCTGGCGGGAGCGGCACGTGGCCCGGCGGCCAGTGTTCCTCGAGCTGGACCAGGTGCTGCATGGCGTCGGGCTGGACGACCGCGACCAGCCGGCGCGGCCGGTGGGGCCGGCCATCAACCTCCCCCTCGCCGATCACCCCACCCGGGCAGTGGTGACGGTCCTCGGCTACCGGCCGCAGTACCACCCCGGGCGCAAGCTCTGGTTCGTCGACATGGCCCTTGATCCGGGCAGTGCGGCATGGCCCTTCGTCCGCCTCAGCGTGGCCCGTTACCAGCCCGACTCGCTTCCGGGCCAGCACCTGTCGCCGGTCGTGCGGTGTGACTTCGCCCAGCTCCCACCCGAGCGGACGGCGACGCTGTCCCGCCCCGACTCCCGGTCGGCCAGGGTCGTGGTCACGGGTCCGGTGACCAGCCGGCCCGTCGAGGCGCACGCGACGACGCTGCTCGAAGCGGCCCGGGCCCAGGTCGACGGCAGCCGTCGCCTCGTCGCCCGCCTCGAGCGACGCAACCCGGCGGTCACCGGTGACCTCGGCTGGACGACGATCAGCTCGGTGCGACTGCTCCTCGAAGGCCTCGACGTGGAGACCTCGACAGCGTCGTTCGTCGGCGTGGTGGCCCTGCCCGAACCCCTCGATCCGGCCCGCCCGCCGAGTGGCATCGGCGACCTGCGCATCACCGTGGAGGAGGTCGAGGTGCTGCCGAGCGACCCCGACCCGGCCTCGCACCTCGTGTTCGGACGCCCCACGCAACTGCGTCTCGTCTACGCCGATCACCTACCGCTCTGACGGACGATCAAGCGGCCGACTCGGGCCCGGTTCGAGCGCTGCACCGCGATGCAGGGGAGGTTGAAGGTGGTGGCCAGCACCCAGTTGGCCACGACCAGCCACACGGGGTTCCAGAGGAACAGGAGCGGACCGCAGCACAGCACTGCCCAGTGCGTCCGCTCGGCGCGACGAGTCTCGGCCGCGAACCGTTCGAGGCGCGCCCTCATCGACGTGCCCGGAGGAAGATGGCGCTTCGACAGCTCGCCGAACAAGCCGCCGGCCTCGGGCAGCACGTCCTTCCACCGGTGCAACCGCAAGCGCCGCCCGTACCAGTCAGCGCGGCCCGCGGTCTCGAACGAGCGCAGCCGCAGCACGGGGCCATCGTGCGCGAACGCCGTGACGGGCCGCCTGGCCATGACGTAGCCGACACCGAGGCTGAGCACCACCCAGGCCATCACGTCGAGCGCAACGGCAGCGGCAAGCGACACCTCGACGACCGGCACGCCCGCAACGTAGGCGCCGACGCTCCCGATGGGGCGCACGAGACCGAGCTCTGACATGTCGTGGCGTACAGTCCGCCCCGATGCGCACGATGCTGGTCACGATCCTCGCGTTCGTCTTGATGGAGCCGGTCACCTGCGGCGTGCACCGCTTCGTCATGCACGGCTTCGGGGCCCGCCTGCACGCCAGCCACCACCAGGTGCGGCGAACGCGTTGGGAGGCCAACGACCTGTTCCCCGTGCTGTTCGCCGGTGCAGTCATGACCGCACTGGCCTTCGGCTACGACACCTCGTGGGAGGGCACGGTCGTGCCTGCGGCGTTCGGCATCACGGCCTACGGGGTGGTCTACGGTGTGATCCACGACCTCTACATACACCGGCGGTTCGGAGTGCTGCGGGGCACCATGGCGGTGCTCGACAAGCTGGCCGATGCCCACAGGATCCACCACTTGTACGGGGGAGCGCCCTACGGGATGCTGCTGCCGGTGGTTCCCGCCGAGCTTCGTGCCCGTGCCGCGCTCACCACCCGCAACCCACTGGTGACCACCGGCCCGTAGCGCGCCCCCCTTTTGAAGCGCGCTGCCCTTTCGAAGAGCGAGAGGGGTCGGCTTGACACCGAGATGAGCGTTGGCGGCGCCGACCGCCGCCAACGCTCACTTCGGCACCACGGTGAGAGGGTCGATGCCGTCCCAGGTGCCGGTCGAGGCGAAGGGGGCGAAGCGGGCGAAGAGCTCCTCGCCGTACCACCCTTCGGAGCGCGTGCGACGCACGACGTCGACGTGGTGCGGTGACGAGTAGGCGAAGGCCGTCACAGCACCGGCCGACTCCCACAGGCTGAACGTGGCCTGGGCCCCGATCGGTGCTTCGCCGATGCCGACCACTGCGAGGAGCCCGCCGGCCGCGGCGACCTCGGCGCTCACCGCCGGGCCGGCGGCGTGGAACCGACGCCACCGGGAGGAACGGACGTCGGCGCGGGTGAGCACCGCAACCGGGCCGCTCCACGCGGCGCGATCGACGGCACCGCCGCCGGCCGCGAGGTGACCGGGCACGTCGACACCGCGCCACGACCCGGTCCCACCGAGGCTCCGGAGGCGCACCGACCACACCTCGGCGGCCGCGGCGCGCCAACGCCGAGCGACGGAGGATCCGGCCAGGAACACCTCGAGATCGAGCTCGTCGTCCCACACTGCGAACAGCGCGGTGCGATGGGCATCGATGCCGACGCCCGTGCTGCGACCGCGGCCGGTGCCAAGCAGCCGCCACAGGTGGAGCCCCGGGGTGGCGGCCAGGGCGCGGCGGTCGAGACCCAGGTGGGCCAGGGCCGAAAGCGCCGATGACGGCCCCGGTGGCAGGCGCACGAGGTGGAAGGACGCCACCGCGGTCACAACGCCGACGGCCTCTCGAGCGGACGCCCCGCAGGGCCGGCAGCGTCGATCGTGACCGACGTCCCGGCGGACCTCGCGAGGGGCGTCGTGGCCGCCCCTGCGTACGTACGACCCCTCCACGAACGACTCGGGCGCACCGCACCGGCAGTCAACCGAGCCGCTACCGGGAGGTCGAGCAGCGGCGACAGCCAGTAGGTCAGGCCTGGAGCGCGGTACGCGCGCCGGGTCCCGACGAGGGTGCCGATCCGGACCGCGAGCAGTGTGACGTCGAGGGCATCGCCGCGACCCGTCACGAGCCGGACCAGTGGCAGCGCCTGGGCCAGCCACACGACGGCCAGGTCGGCCACCTGGGCCGCGGGGGCCGTCACGTCGGGCATCGGCAGCGACCGGCCCCATCCCCGCCACGCATCGCGAGCCGAGTCGTACATGCGCACGTCGAGCAGCGCGGCTGCGTCGAGGAACCCGACTCGCCAACCCCGACTGGCGAGATGACGGGCGAGCGCAACGTCGTCGGTGAGGTGGCGGGCCGCGGCGGCATACCCCCCGGCGGCGACGAGCTGCCGGCGGCGCACCGCCGTGCACTGGCCGTTGGCCAAGGTGCGCTCAGGCTTCGGTCGGTGCCGGGCGCCAACCGGACCGAACCGGTACACGAGGGTGGTCAGCATCGACGGGTGGAGCGCCTGCTGCAGCGGGTCGTCGCACACGAATCGACCGCCCGCGGTGAGCAGGTCCCAGCCGTCCCGCTCGGCACGGGCCACGAGCGCAGCGGGCAGCTCGGGGGACGGCTCGGTGTCGGCATCGAACGTGACGACCCAGGCGGTGGCGGCCGCGTCGAGGCCCTGCTGCAAGGCCCACGGCTTGCCCACCCAGCCCTCGGGGAGGGGCGCGCCCGTGATGACCCGGGCACCGAACGACGCCGCCACGGCAGCGGTGGCGTCGGTGCTCTCGTCATCGACCACGATCACCTCGGCGACGCCGGGGGCTCCCCGAAGGGGGGCGAGGCAGCGAGTGATCCGGGCGGCCTCGTCGCGGGCCGGCACGACGACCGTGATGGCCCCCACGCCGACCGACACCGACGCAGCGGCAACGGTGGCCTCGTCGCGGGGCGGCACGACGACCGTGATGGCCCCCCCGCCGACCGACACCGACGCGGCGGCAACGGCGGCCTCGTCCCGGGCCGGCACGACGACCGACACCGACGCAGCGGCGACGGCGGCCTCGACGGAAGGGTGCGGGCGGGCCGCCCTGGCCACCCGGACCACGACCGCGGCCGCCGCTGCCACACGAGCGATGGTGATCACCACGGCCAGCGGGGAGCAGCGTCGACGACGGTCGCGGGTCGCTCCGACCCACCCCACGGCGGTTCTCGGCACGCTGCCTCGCAGCAATGCGACGCAGCGTGCCGAGAAGCGAAGGTCAGCCATCACGTCACCACGACCAGCGCCGTCAAGGTCACCGGTGCCGTTGCCACCGGGCGACGTAGCAGGGCCACCGGCGCACTCACCAGGGCACTCACCAGCCGTCCGCGGCGACCAGGTCGGCCACGATGCGGGCACTCGTGGCCACCAGCGGCAACCCGCCACCGGGGTGGCTGGATCCACCGACGAGGTAGAGCCCACGACGGGCACCACGGTTGGCAGGGCGCAGGAACGCGGCTCGACGGCCGTTCGACGACGTGCCGTAGATGGAACCGCCGGCGGATCGGTAGCGCGACGCGATGTCGTCGGGGGTGATGGTCTCGACGAACCGCACCCGACCCCCGAGGTCCATCCCCCGCCGCGCCAGGCAGTCGAGGAGCTGCCCGCCGTACTCGTCGGCGCGGTCGGCCCACTCGCCCGGATGCTGCGTGGCCGGAGCGTTGACGAGGACGAACCAGCTCTCGTCACCCGCAGGGGCCTGCGTGGGATCGGTCACCGACGGGCAGCACACGTAGATGGTCGGATCGGAGAGGGGCGTGCGGCGATGGAAGAGCTCATCGAACTCGTTGGCCTCGTCGCCGCCGAACCAGATGCCGTGATGGGTCAGGCCCTCGGTGCGCCCGCTGACACCGACGAGGAGCGCGAAGCCCGACGACGAGCGCTCGGCCCGGTGCACGCGGCGCAGCGCCCGACCATCCGGCAGCAGGTCGGCGTAGAGGTGCTCGGCGTCGACGTTGGCGATCACGACGCCGGCGCCGACGAGCGTGCCGTCGACCAGGCCGACGCCGATCACCCGCTCGCCGTCGGTCGTGACCCGCTCGACCTCGACGCCGGTGCACACCTCAACCCCCACATCGAGCGCGGCCCGCACCAGTGCGTCGGCCAGCACCCCGAGGCCCCCCATCGGGTACCAGCACCCGAACTCGGACTCGAGGTGCGGGATGCACGCCAACGTCGCCGGCGCTGCGAAGGGCGACGATCCCGAGTAGGTCGCGTAGCGGCCGGCCCATTGAGCGAGGCGCGCGTCACCGAACGTCGAGGTGGCACGGGCGTGCAGCGTGGTGAAGGCATCGATCGCCGTGAGGTCGCTCGGCCGCTGCATGCGGCGGGCCAGCTGCACGGGCGACGACATCGGTCCGGCGAAGAACGTGCGCTCGCTCACCTCCCAGATGCGCCGGCCCCGCTCGTCGAACGAGCGCCAGGCTGCTCCCGCACCGGGCACGAGGGCATCGAAGGACGCGGCCGTTGCTTCAGGATCGTCGCGGGCGACCAGCGTCGAGCCGTCGGCGAACCGGTAACGACATTGCGGGTCGAGGCGGACGAGATCGATCTCGCCCGCGAGCGAGTGCCCGGCCAGCGCCAGGACCTCGTCGAACACCTGCGGCATGGTCAACAGTGACGGGCCGGTGTCGAACGAGAAGCCCTCGCGGCGCCGCACCGCCAGCTTGCCGCCGGGCGTGGAGCCCCGTTCGAGCACGACGACCTGGTGACCGGCCGACCGCAGCCGGATGGCCGCGCACAGTCCCCCGACCCCGCCCCCCACCACCACGACATCAGCCATGGCGAGCCGCCATCGTGCGCCGAAGAGCGATCAGAGCGGGCGGGAGCATGGCTGCGCCGCCCACGACCGCCACCAGCGGGTCGCGGAAGAAGGCGGCGAAGCCGAGCGTCTGCATGACCGCCATCCAGGCGTAGAGCGCCACAAGCGTCTCGTCGGCGCCAGCCACCTCGTCGGCCGGCAGCAGCACCTCGAGCGCGGCCAGCACCGCTGCGCCGGTGAGGAACCAGCCGGCGAAGTTGCTCAGCGGGATGCCCCGGTAGGCACCGTGACGCGCCCAGCGCCAGTAGTCCTCGCCGACCATCTGGGGGTCGAGGAAGAGGTCCCACGCCGTCAGGAGCGCAGCGCCGAGACCGACCCTCGCCAGCGGGGTTCTCACAAGGGCGGCCGCGCTCTCACGGGCCGGCACCGCCATCGCGAACCACGCCAGCGGCACGATGATGGGCACGCCCACCACCTGCGGCCGCAGTGCTCCCGTGTAGGCGTAGCGGCCGAAGGGTACGCCCGTCGACGCGCCGAGGTGCTCGACCACAGTGGTTGCAGTTGCAACTATTGCTCCGGCGGTCACCGCCCTGCGCGCTCCCCAGCGCCGGTTCGTGGCCACCAGCGTGGTGGCGGCCAACCCGCTCACGACGGCCGTGGCCAACCCCGCTCGATTGCCTCGCCGGGCCAGCGGCGTGGCGATCATCGCCCCCGCCGTGACCGCGAACGGGGTGAGCGCGGCCAGGTGGGCCCAGTGCCGGTTCGTCCCCATCAGCGAGCAGCGAGCGTGCGGCCGACCAAGGCTGCCTTCTGCCAGGTGGGAACGCGAGCCCGCTTCGAGAACACGTCGTAACCGTTCTCCTCGATCACCTCGAGGATTCGGGAGTACAGGACGCGGGCCGCCCGGATGCAGCGCGTTGACTGCGGCGGCAGCAGCGCGAGTCCCTCGTCGGCCGACGCGTAGAGGACCCGGCAGCGATCGATCTCGAAGCGCATCAGCGCCGCCCACTCGGGCGTGACCCGCCGCAACGTGGGGTCGGCGCCGAAGCGGTCGAGGTCCTCCTGGGGCAGGTAGACCCGGCCGCGATCGAGGTCCTCGGCGACGTCGCGCAGGAAGTTGGTGAGCTGGAAGGCGTCACCGAGGTCGCGGGCATGGGGCAGCGCGTCGGGCGAGGTCGGTTCGAGGATCGGCAGCATCATCTCGCCGATGACCGCGGCCGAGCCGTCCATGTAGCCCTGGAGGTCGGCGTAGGTGGCATACGACGTGATGGTCAGGTCCATCGCCATGCTGTTGAGGAAGCGCCGGAAGCAGTTGGGATCGATGCGGAACGCCCGCACCGTGTGCACGACCGCCTTGAGGACCGGATCGTCGGAGTCGCCGGACTCGAGGTCGGCGAAGAAGCGGCGGCCGAAGTCGGTGAGGGCCCGCTCGCGGGCCTCGACCGGCGCCGGACCGAGGTCGTCGACGATGTCGTCGGCGTAGCGGCAGAAGCCGTACAAGGCGTGGACGTGATGGCGCTTCACCTTGGGCAGCGCGTAGGTGCTCCAGTAGTAGGTGGTGCCGTAGGCCTTGTTGAGCTGGCGGCAGCGCTCGTAGCTCTCGTCGAGCGTCACCATCAACGGCCACCGTCCTTGCGCAGCTGCTCGACCCGTTCGGCGGCGAGCTTGCCGGACACGAGCACCATGGGCACGCCAACGCCCGGGACCGTGGACGATCCGGTGAAGACCAGGCCCGGCACGCGGCGATCGACGTTGTTGGGACGAAACGGCCCGGTCTGCAGGAACGTGTGGGCCAGGGCGAACGGGGTGCCACGCTCCATGCCGAGCCGCTCCCAATCAAGCGGGTCGAGCACCTGCTCGACCTCGACGTCGACGGGGTACCCGAGGGCCTCGACCCGCTGCCGGATTCTCTGGTACATGACGTCTCGTTGCTTCGACCAGTCAATGCGACCATCGAGGTTCGGAGTCGGCTCGAGCACGTAGATGGACGAGCAGCCCTCGGGGGCCAACCCAGCCACGTCGAGCGAGTGCACTGTCACCAGCAGCGACGGATCGGGCATCAGGACACCATCGTGAATGATCGCCTTGAAGGCACTGTTCCAGTCGTGGCCGAAGTGGATGTTGTGGTGGGCCGTGCCCTCCGGCGGCAGCCCGCGGACCCCAGCCACCCACAGGAAGCACGACGGCGAGTACGTGCCTCGGCGGGCAGCGCGGGGCGCGTCGAGCCCGCCGAGCAGCGTGCGGTACGCAACCGGGAGGTCGGGATTGGCGATGACGGCGTCGGCCGAGATGCGCTCGCCCCCGACGAGCTCGACGCCGACCACCTTGCCGGTGGTGCCCGACGAGCGCAGGATCGTGGCCACCGGCGCCTCGTAGCGAACAGTGGCGCCGGCCTTCTCGACCGCAGCGGCAAGGCCTACCGCCATCTGGTGCATGCCGCCTTCGGGCACGTACACGCCCTCGACCGAGTCCATGTAGGTGATGACGGCGTAGAGCGCCAGCGCCTCGTACGGGGCCAGGCCGGCGTACATCGACTGGAACGAGAAGATCCGCTGCAGCCGCTCGTCACGGAAGTACGACGCCACCACCTTGCCGAGCTTGCGGAAACCACCCATGCGCAGCAGGCGCAGCCCGGGACCGATGGGGCGCATCAGGTCGAGCACCGAGTCGAAGTTGGCATCGATGAAGTGCGCCATCTCGACCCGGTACAGCTCGTCGAGCCAGGTGCAGAAGCGCTCGAACCCTTGAGCCTCGTCGGGTCCGGCAAAGGCCTCGATCTCGGCCATCATCCTCTCGCGCCCGTGCCAGATGCGCAGCTCGCTGCCATCGGCGTAGCAGGCCCGGTACATCGGGTCGACCGGCTTGATGGTGACGAAGTCGGCCATGTCCTGGCCGGCGGCGGCGAAGGCGTCGGCCAGCAGACCGGGCATCGTCAGCACGGTCGGGCCGTTGTCGAGCCGGTAGCCGCCCGCGACCAGGACCGAGGCCCGCCCACCCGGTGTGGCGTCGCGCTCGACCACCGTCACGTCGAAGCCCTTGCCGAGGCAGTGGGCGGCAGCTGACAGGCCGCCCAAGCCCGCCCCGATGACGACGACCTTCACGCCGCCCTCCTACTTGTCGCGCCAGGCGACGTAGTGCGCAAGATCGATCAAGGCTTTGCGGCTGTCATCAGTGATGGGGGTGTCGTCGAGTGACGCGATCGCCTCGAGTGTGAGCGTCTCGATGATGCCCTCGAGCTCGGCCAAGGCGCCAGTGACCACGAGCACCTCTTGGAGATCAGCCACCTCGTCGTCGGTCAGGTCGGACGCACCGACCCTGCGGAGCAACGTGGCCCCCGCGCCGCGGGCCCGCTCGGTGGCGATGGCGAGCAGCGGCGTGGGCTTGCCTTCGCGCAGGTCGTCACCGACCGGCTTGCCGGTCGCCTCGGTCTCGCCGAAGGCGCCGAGCACGTCGTCGCGCAGCTGAAACGCATCGCCCAGCGGGAGGCCGTAGCGACTGAGCGGCTCGAACAGCGCCACGGCGCGCTCGGGGGCGGCGAGGGCCGCGCCGAGGTGGAGCGGGCGCTCGACGGTGTACTTGCCGCTCTTGTACCGGGCGATCCGCTCGGCGTTGGGCCGGGCCCGTTCGGCCCGGGCCGTGCCGAGGATGTCGAGGTACTGGCCGATGTTCAGTTCGATGCGCAGCTCGTTCCAGATCTCCATGGCTACCGGCGGAGCGCCATGCATGAGCAGATCGGCGTAGACGAAGGCGAGGTCGCCGATGAGGATGGCGACGCCCTCGCCGAAGCGCCGCGCCTCGCCGTTCCACACGCCTTCCTCGTGGCGATCGGAGAACACCAGGTGGGCCGTGCGCGCGCCGCGGCGAGTGGCCGAGCCGTCCATCACGTCGTCGTGCACCAACGCGAACGCGTGCAGCATCTCGAAGGCAGCTCCGGCATCGACCGAGCGCTGGTCGTCGGGATCGCCGCCCGCGCCCACGAACGCCCAGTGGCAGAAGGCAGGCCGGAGGCGCTTGCCGCCGGAGCGCAAGAGGGCGGCCAACGAGTCGATCGGTGCGCCGAGCTCAGGGTCGAGGGCCGACCATCGAGCCCGCTCGGTGACGATCACCTCATCGAGGCGGGCCTCGACCCGATCAGCGATCTCGGTGACTGCAGAGGGCACAACGGTCATGATGCCGAGCAGCGTACGTTCTCGCCGTTCGATCGCTGTGACCCTGCGTTCGTTGGTTCTCGTCCCCACGGCGTTGGGTCGATCGGCCACGCCTGGCGCTGCCAAACGACTCAACGTCGACAAGGGTGCCACGGGCCGGAGCGATCTGCCATCGTGGCGGCTGTGATGCCCGTGATGCTCGACGTGGTGGGGCGGCCGGTGCTCGTCGTCGGCGCCGGACCCGTCGGCGCCCGCAAGGCCCGCCAGCTGCTCGAAGCCGGGGCCACCGTGACGGTCATCGCCCTTGAGGTGTCACCCGAGCTTGACGGCCGGCCCATCACGATCCTGCGCCGGCCGTTCGCGATCGGTGATGTCGACGGCTTCCGCCTGGTGTTCTGCGCGACGGGCGACGAGGCCGTGAACCAGGCCGTCGTCGACGATGCCGAGGCGCACGGCATCTGGGTCAACGCGGCCGACGAGCCGGCACGCTGCTCGTTCTACCTCCCCGCCGTGCACCGCCAGGGTGACGTGATCGTCGCCGTCAGCACGCAGGGCCGAGCCCCGGCGTTGGCGGGGTGGCTGCGCGATCGGTTGGCCGGCGCCCTCCCCGAGCACCTCGACGAGCTGGTGCGCCGGCTGGAGGCGAGGCGCCGGGCTGCCCAAGCCGAGCGGGGCACGAGCGAGGGCCTGGACTGGCGGTCGATCATCGAGGTCGTCCTCGCCGAACTCGCCGAAGAGTCCAACCAGGCCGGCCTGCCCGACCGGGCCGACCGGCCCGAGCGGACCGAGCGGACCGACGAGGCCAACCGGGCTGACCCTGCCAACCAGTCTGACCCTGCCAACCGGGCTGACCCTGCCAACCAGGCTGACCCTGCCAACCAGGTCAACCCCGGCGAGCTGGAGTGACGCCGGGCGTGGGTCACCCGGCTGGGCCGACCACGCCCCGCACGACCGGTCCCAGCACGTCGAGATCGAGGATCGGCGCGTCCTGAGGCGACGGCCGGTCGGCGTCGAAGCGATGGACCCTGGTGCCATCGCCGACGAGCAGCGCCCGGCCGTCGGCCGTCCACGAGAACCACAGTGACGGACCCACGTCGCCGAGGGGCGCGCGGCGCCCGTCAACGAGGTCGTCGACGACGAGCGCTCCCCCCACGATCCCCGCGAGGTGCGCCCCGTCCCCGGACAGCGATGCCCGATCGAGGTCGGGACCCGGATCGGCTGCGGGGGTCAACGCGCCAGTGCGTAGGTCAAGGCGCACCACGTGGCACGCCAGCCCGGCATCGCAGACCTCGACGATCGCGGCGGTCCGGGTGACTTTCAGGAGCTGACCCCCCGACAACCGCTTGGCCGGCGCCCCGGCCCGCTCGGGCTCCACTCGGTACACACCCCCGTAGCGGGACGTGCCGATCAGCCGGCCGGCCTCGTCGGCGCCCTGCAAGTAGAGGCCGCCCGGCGCGGGGTAGGCGATGCTCTCCTGGCCGCCGCTCGGCGTGATCTGCACGACTCGTGCCCCGGGGATCTGCTCGTCGAAGGGCACCAGCCAGAAGCGGGTGGCGCCGGCTGGGATCACGTTCTCGAAGCCCGTCGTGGCCGAGATCTCGGCCGGAGCTCCCCCACCGGCGGGGTACCACTGCAGCGACCGGCCCCGACCGAGGATCAGCCCGCCGGCCAAGGGGATCATGCGGTTGACGGCGGAGGCATCGGTGAGCCTGCCCAGTGGCCACCGCACGGTGGCACCGGTGCGCAGGTCGACGCGGGCGAGGAGGAGCTGATCGATGTTGGCCCGGGTCAGGGCCCACAGCACACCCGGTGCCCCCGGCAGGATCGCCCCCGGGACGGCCACCGGATCGGAGGGCGCCAAGACCTCGACGGCGTCCCCGCCGGTTGCCGGGGCGACCGCCGTGGCCGTGGTCGGGCTCCCGGCCGTCGAGGCCGTCGGGTCGGCCGTGGTCGGGCTCCCGGCCGTGGAGGCCGTCGGGTCGGCCGTGGTCGGGCTCCCGGCCGTCGAGGCCGTCGGGTCGGCCGTGGTCGACTCGGCCGTCGTCGGCACCGAGGATCGGGCCACGTCACCCGAGCTCCCGCGCCGCGCGAGCACGACGAGCACGAGACCGAGGGCCACCCCGACGACGACGACGATCACCATCGATCGCCGTCGGGGCGAGGGTCCAAGGACGACGTCGCTCCCGGTCATGACGGGCCGGATGCCGCCGTGAGCAAGGGGGCGAAGAGGGCCGCAACCCTCCCGTCACGGAGCATCAGCGCCTCGCTCCTGACGGCCACGCTGCCGTCCTCGTTGCCGGCCAGGACGTAGGTGCCGTCAGCGGTCAGGGCCGCCCAGGTCGGCGGCACCCCAGCCAGAACGGTGTCGACCAGTGGAGCCGAGGACGACCTCAGGTCCAGAAGCACGACGCGCCCGTTGGCCGTCCCGACCAACCAGTGGCCATCGCTCGACAGCGCCGCCACGTCGTCGGGGAGCGAGGCTGCCGGGGCGGCCGTCGGCTGATCGGCTCCGGACACCAGATCGATGAGGTGGGCGCCGCACCGAAGCGCGCCGTCACAGCGCACGATCAGCACATGGCGCGGCCCGAGACCGCGCAGACGGCCGTCGGAGAGCTGCCGCACTCGGCCGGTGGCAGGGTCGAGCCGGTACACGCCACCGGCGTCAGCCTCGAGCAGCACCTGCCCTTGGCCGTCGATGCCGCGTGGGCGGCCATGCTTCGGCAGGGTGACGCTGCGCCCCACGGCACCAGTCGAGGGGGTGACCTCGGTGAGCCGGTTGCCGTCTGCGGGGACGAACACCCACACCGTGGCGCCCTTGGTGGGGAACACCGAGGACACGTCGACGCCCGCGATCGGGAACGCGACGGCAGGGCCCGCATCGGACGGGTAGAACCGCTCGACCCGCGAGTCACTGCTGACGAGCACGCCCCCAAAAACGGGACGGAGCTCGAGGGAGGCCTGGGGATCGAACGTTCCGGCCGCAACAAGGGTTCGTATTGAGGAGCCCCCCGAGCCGAGCTCGACGAGCGTGAGGTACCGAGTTGCTCCCGACTCCTGGATGCCCCACAGCACCGAGGTCGTCCCGGACAACCTCACGTCAGGGGGAGCGGGCGGCTGATCGAGCACCGTCGACGCTTCAGCTGTCGACGAGTCTTCGGGTGCCGTCGTCGACGGGAGCGGGAAGGTCGTGGCCGGCGGCGGCAACGAGCTCGATGGCGCCGGCGCGACGTGCTCGGACCCACCTCCGGCGAACGTGATGGCGACGACGCCAAGGACCCCGGCGACGCCGACGGCGACCAGGAGTCGGACGACGAGCCCCCGTCTCGGAGCGTTCCCCTCGTCGGCGCCGCCACCGGCGGGTGCCGCGGTGCCGGCTTCTCCGGGGCCGATGTCGTCCATCAAGAAGATGCCGTCGCTGTCGCCGTCGCTGGCGCTGGCACGCCGCCTGCTCATGGGCCGGGCTCCGGTCCGACTGCCACCCGATCGATCCGGCCGATGAAGCCGAGATCGATCGACTCCACCGTGGCGGATCCGGGGGCCGAGAGCGGGACGCGCCGAAGCCGGGTGTCGGTCACCACGAGGCACCACCGTCCGTCGGCGGAGAAGCCCACCCACCGAGCATCGTTCGCAAGGTCGAGCCTGACCACCTCGCCCGTGACCAGGTTGGCGAGCGAGGGCGGGCCATCGGCCAGCGCGAGCCACCGACCATCGGGCGACACGCCCCAGCCGAAGGGATCGGCGGCGGTCACGGGCGACGGCGCCGACGTCCCCGTCACTAGGTCCAGGCGGACCGCGCCGCACTGCAGCGAAGCATTGCAGCCCAAGCCGACGCCGTGGCGCCCGTCGGCACTGGCGTTCGTGAGGGTGGCCGCCGAGAGTCGGGAGACGGCGCCGGTCCGGTCGACTCGGTAGGTGCCTCCGTAGAGGGACCAGCCGACGATGCTCTCGTCGGGAAGGGCGGAGACGGCGACGAAGCCCTCGGGCAGCGCGAACCCGGCGCTCTTGATGACGAACTGACCGGTCAGCGAGGCTCGCAGGACGACGCGGTCGAACGATCCGACCAGCCACGCCTCAGCGTCGCCGACGCGGAGCAGCTGAACCCCCGGGCGGGTGAAGGTCAGCTCGATCGGCCTTCCACCGGTGGCGGGGTACCAGGTGAGGCGGTGGTCATCGACCACGACGGCACCCTCGGCGAACGGCACGAGGTCACGGCCGAGTGGACCAGCGGCCGCTTCAGAGGCGAGCGGCCACTGCAAGGTCGACCCGACCCGCAGGTCGACCCGCGTCAGCACCACGTCCTCGCCAGCCGTGCGACTGAGGGCCCAGAGCACGCCGGGTTGACCCGGCATCGCCACCGAGGACAGCACTCCAGCGACCGCCGAGCCCCCAGGAGCCACCGCCGAGGTGACGGGGGCGGGCGAGGCCACGGCAATCGTCGTGGCGACCGTGACGCTGGGTGAACTCGGCTCGAGCGTTGCCGTGGACGGCGGCTCAGCGACCGCCGTGGTCGAAGGAGACGCGTCGTTGGGCGTGCCACTCAATCGGGCGTAGAGGAGCCCAACCGCGACCAGAGCGACGCAGGCCGCGGTGAGCACACGGGCGCGACGGGGGCCGTGCACGCCGCCGAGCACCACCTCACGCTCCTCGGTCACCACCGTCCTCCTTGCTCGGCGCCCCCCTCGACCCGGCGAGACGCTACGCCCGACCCTCCCGGGGGCTCGGCCCGGAGCGGGCTCGATCCCGTCAACCTCAGCCCGGAGCGGGCTCGATCCCGTCAACCTCAGCCCGGAGCGGGCTCGATCCCGTCAACCTCAGCCCGCACCGGGCTCGATCCCATCAACCTCAGCCCGCACCAGGCTCGATCCCGTCAACCTCAGCCCGCACCGGGCTCGATGCCGTCGAGCTCGGCTACGACTGACTCGACCTCGATCCGGGCCGTGGCCAGACGGGTCCGGCAGATGCGCACCAGCTCGGCCGCCCGGCGCACCTTGACGGCCAGGACGTCGACATCGACGGCATCGCCTTCGAGTGAGGCCAGGATCGACTCGAGCTCGGCAAGCGCGTCCGCATAGCGGGGCTCGGCCCCGGCGACGGCAGGCTCGGACGAATCCTGGCTCATGGTGCCTCCACCCGGCTTCGGACCTCGCCGGCGGCGACGGTCGTGACAAGGACGGTGCCCTCGGGGGCGGCCGCAGGATCACGCACGAGGGTGCCCGCCGCGGTGCGGGTGATGGACCAACCACGGGCCAGTGTGAGCGCTGGGTCGAGCGCGCTCACCTGGGCGTTCCAAGAGTCGAGACGAAGCTCAGCTTCGACGACGATCCGGGGTGCCCGCTGCCTGAGCCGACGCGTGAGATCGGCCACCTGACGATCGCCATCGGCCAGTACGACGCGCCCGGCCCTCCGGATGGCGGCCTCGCTCTGCTCGAGGCGGGCGCCGGCCAAGGCGACGGCGCCATGGGTGTCGGCGACGAGCCGCCGGGCGGTGGTGCCGAGGCGTTGCTCGGCCCGCTGGGTGAGCGTGGTCGAGCGCCGCTCGATGGCCGACCACGCCACCTGCGCGGCAGCCTCGAACGAGCGCACTCGCTCGACCAGGGCGGCGGCGCACGCCGTAGGTGTCTTGTAGACGGCATGAGCCACCTCGTCGGCCACGCTTCGGTCGACCTCGTGGCCGAGTCCGGTGAGCACCGGGACGGGCATCGCCGCGATGGCCCGGGCCACTGCCTCGTGGTCGAGGGCGGCGAGGTCTCCCCGGCTTCCGCCGCCGCGAACGAAGGCGATGACCTCGACCTGGGCCATCGCCAGGGCCCGGAACGCCGCCGCGATCCCGGCCGGAGCCTGCTCGCCCTGGACGCGGGTGTCGGCCACGACGAGCTGCCAGCCGAGGCCGCTGCGCTCGAGCTCGCTGACCAAGTCGTGCCAGGCGGCACTCCCACGGCTGGTGACGAGGCCGATGCGATACGGCGCGACGGGCATGCGGTGGCGCTTGTTGCGGTCGAGCAGGCCCTCGGCCACGAGCTGGCGCAGCAGGTGGTCGCGTTGGGCGGCCATCTGGCCGAGCGTGTAGGTGGGGTCGATCCCGCTCATCTGCAGGTTGACCTGGCCCCTGGCGCCATAGAACTGCACCCGCCCAACGACGCGCACGACCATGCCGTCCTGGAGCCGCATCCGGTACTTGCCGAGGTACCGCTCGACTGCGTCACGGGCCCGTGAGAACAGCACGACCCTCAACGTGCTCTCGCCCTGGCCGTCGTCGGACCGCTCGGCCAGGGTGAAGTACAGGTGTCCAGCGGCGGACCGCTGCAGGCCCTGGATCTCGCCCCGCACCCACACCTCGTCGCGAAAGCCCCGAGCCAGCACCGCTTCGATGGCAGCGTTCAGGTCGCGAACCGAGAAGGTGTCGTCGGCTTCGCCCAGGTCGAGCGCCATCTGGCTCACGCTCGCCATCCTGCCCGATGAGCGCCCCGTGCACGGTCGCCGCGACGAGCCGGCAACAGGGGCGACTGGGGCAGGGCCACGTCGGCTCAGGCGCCCAGCTCGAACACGGTGGCGCCGCCGGACAGCAAGGGATCAGCGGCCAGGCCGTGCTCGATGCGCAGCTCTTCGATCTTGCCCAGCGGCCGCTCGAGCTGGCGGCGACGGACCCCGTTGAGATCCTCGAAGGCCCGGCTCGTGGACTCGAGGGACCGTCCGAGCTTGTCGAGCTGCTC
>JBBRTJ010000068.1:0-21404 GCA_038244535.1 Acidimicrobiales bacterium
GCGGTTCAACGCCAAGTTCGACCCGATCTGGCAGGCCCGCTACTTGGTCTACCCCGGCACCGACCAGCTCGTGCCGGTGGCGCTCGCGGTGGCCAAGGCCGAGCAGTTCTGGGAGATCCCGGTGATCGGTCGCTTCCTGGCCCGGGGCGAGACCGACGAGACCCGCGAGGAGACCGCCACCCCGGTCTGACGGTCGTCTACCGGGTCGGTCAGTGCCCGCCGAGGTAGGCGGCCTTGACGGCCTCGTCGTCGAGCAGGTCGACGCCGGCCCCCTCCTTGACGATGCGACCCGTCTCGAGCACGTAGGCGCGGTGGGCGCGCTTGAGCGCCTGCGCAGCGTTCTGCTCGACGAGGAGCACGGTGGTGCCCTGTTGGTTGATCTCGGTGATGATCTCGAAGATCTGGGCGATGAGCATCGGGGCCAGGCCCATCGACGGCTCGTCGAGCAGCAGCAGCCGCGGTCGGCTCATGAGCGCTCGGCCAATGGCGAGCATCTGCTGCTCGCCACCCGACAACGTCCCGCCGAGCTGCTTCTCACGCTCCTTCAAGCGGGGGAACAGCGTGAACACCCGCTCGAGGTCCTGCCCCTTCGTGCCTCCCTTGCGGTCCTTGCGCAGGTAGCAGCCCATCTCGAGGTTCTCGAGCACGCTCATGCCGGGAAAGACCCCGCGTCCTTCAGGCGCCTGGCAGATGCCGCGCTCGACCCGCTTGTGCGGAGCCATCGCAGTGATGTCCTCACCCTCGAACACGACCTTGCCGCGAGTGACGTGGCGGATGCCCGACACCGTCTTCATGGTCGTGGTCTTGCCGGCCCCGTTGGCGCCGATGAGCGTGACAACCTCGCCGGCCTCGACGGCGAAGGAGATGCCCCGGATGGCCTGGATCCGGCCGTAGAACACCTGCAGATCGGTCACCTCAAGGAGCATCGTTGTCGACCCCCAGGTAGGCGCTGATGACGTCGGGGTTGGAGCGCACCTCGTCAGGACTGCCCTCGGCGATCTTGCGGCCGAAGTCGAGCACGGCGATTCGATCGGTCACGCCCATCACGAGGCTCATGTCGTGCTCGATCAGCAGGACCGTGTAGCCGTCGTCGCGGATGGCGCGGATCAGCCCCATCAGGTCTTCCTTCTCGGCGGGGTTGAAGCCGGCCGCGGGCTCGTCGAGGCACAGCAGGCGAGGGCGGGTCGCCAGCGCCCTGGCGATCTCGAGTCTGCGCTGGTAGCCGTAGGGAAGGTGGCGGGCCGCGTCGCCGGCGCGATCCGCGATGCCCATGAACGACAGCAGCTCCATGGCCCGTTCCCGCCCGGCCCGCTCCTCTCGCTTGAAGCGCCGGCCCCGCCACAGCGCACCACCGACGCTGGTCGTGGCGTGCGCATCGAAGCCCACCAGGACGTTCTCGAGCGCGGTCATGGCCGGGAACAGACGGATGTTCTGGAAGGTGCGGGCCACGCCGAGCCGCGTGATCTCGGAGCGCTGGTGACCGGGCAGCTCGGTTCCTTCGAAGCGCACCGTGCCCTGGGTCGGTTCGTACACGCCGGTGATGACGTTGAACACCGTCGTCTTGCCGGCGCCGTTGGGCCCGATGAGGCCGAAGATGTCGCCCTTGCGCACCGTGAAGCTCACGGCGTCGAGTGCGGTCACGCCACCGAAGCGCATGGTGAGCTCGCTCAGCTCGAGGACGGCGTCGGCGCTCACATCATCTCCTCGGCACCGGAGGCCTCGACCGGGTCGAAGGGGGCATCGACCTCGCTGCCACCGTGGTGGGACAGGTCGCCCTGCTCGATCGGGTGGTGCAGCTCGGCTGAGCGCTGCTTGCTCGGCAGGATGCCTTGGGGCCGGAAGACCATCATGACGACTAGGGCGGCACCAAAGATGAAGACCCGCCACTCCTCGAAGTTGCGGAACCGTTCGGGGAGGTAGGAGACCAAGACGGCACCGATGATCACGCCCGGCACGTTGCCGGCACCACCGAGCACGACGGCGGCGAGGAACAAGATCGAGAGCTGGAGCGTGAACGTCTCGGGGGTGATCGCCGAGACGTAGCCCGCATAGAGCGTGCCCGAGAGGCCACCGATGGCGGCGCCGATGGCGAACGCCCACAGCTTGAACTTGAACGTGGGAACGCCCATCAGCTCGGCGGCGTCCTCGTCTTCGCGAATGGCGGTCCAGGCCCGGCCCACCCGACTGTGCTCGAGGCGCCGGATGAAGAACACCACGACGATGATGACGCACAGCGCGAGCCAGTAGTACGGACGGGAGTGGAGCACGTCGAACTTCCACGGCCCGACCGAGGGGGGCTTGGGCAGGTCGGCGATGCCCTCGGCACCGCCGAGCCACTGGGTGTTGTTGGCCACGATGCGCACGATCTCGCCGAAGCCGAGCGTCACGATGGCGAGGTAGTCACCGCGCAGGCGCAGGGTGGGGGAGCCGAGCAGCACGCCGCTGGCCATGGCCACGGCGACGCCGATGGGGACGCACACGATCCAGGGAAGCGTGCCGTGCTCGGCTCCGAGCACGCCGACCGTGTAAGCGCCGATGGCGAAGAAGGCGACGTAGCCGAGATCGAGCAGGCCGGCGAACCCGACCACGACGTTGAGGCCGAGGGCGGCGAGCACGAAGAGCGCGATCGGGTAGTACAAGACGCTGTCGAAGCTGGCGTCGGGCGTGGTGATGATCGGTGGACGCAGCACGGGCAACAGGAACAGGAAGACGATGAAGGCGATCGTGATGCCGATGCGGGCCAAGCGCGGGAGGGCCCGCCACCGCTGGCCGAACGCGTCTTGCACCTCGGCCTGGAACTCGCGCAGAGGGCGCAGGGCTTGGGTGACCTTGGCGTTCATGCTCGGGCCCTGCCGAGCTTCTCGCCGAGGATGCCGGTGGGCCGGACCATGAGCACGGCGACGAGTACGACGAAGGCGATGACGTCCTTCCACTTGCCGTCGGTGAGGGTGGCGCCGTAGTTCTCGATGAGGCCCAGGGCGAGGCCGCCGAGGAGGGCGCCTCGCAGGTTCCCGATGCCACCGAGCACGGCGGCGGTGAAGGCCTTGACGCCGAGCACGAAGCCGACAGAGAACTTCGTGACCTCGAAGAAGATCATGTAGAGGGCGGCCGCGCCGCCCGCCATCAGCCCACCCAGCAGGAACGTGAGCATGATGACCCGGTCGATGTTGACGCCCATGAGGGTGGCGGTCTCGGCATCCTGGGAGACGGCCCGGATGCCACGGCCGAGTCTGGTGCGCTGAACGAACTGGTCGAGGCAGACCATCATCACCACGGCGGCGACGATGACGAGGACCTGGTCGCTTCGCACCGTGGCATCGAGAAAGGTGAAGAGCGTGTTGCGCTCGAGGATGCGGGTGAAGCGCACCGGGTTGCGGTCGACCATCAGGCCGAACAGCTCACCGATGGCCAGCGAGGCCCCGATGGCCGAGATGAGCGCGGCGAGCCGGGTGGCGCCCCGCTTGCGCAGGGGCCGATAGGCGATCCGTTCGAGGGCCACTGCCGATGCGCCTGAGAACACCATGCACACGGCGATGACCACCGCCACGGTGCCCACGAGCGCCGCTCCGCTCTTGATCGCCACGGTTCCATCGATGCCGATCCAGCTGAGCGCCCACACCGCGCCGAACGTGCCGATCATGAAGATCTCGGAGTGGGCGAAGTTGATCAGGCGCAGCACGCCATAGACGAGCGTGTAGCCGAGGGCGACGAGGGCGTAGATCGAACCCGCGGTGAGGCCACCGATGGTGAGCGACCAGAAGTTGTCGACGAGAAGTTCCCAGTTCACCGAACCTCTTCAGGAACCGACGAAGGCCGGCGGCACCTTAGGTGCCACCGGCCTTCGAGCGTCTGATGGATGGACTACTTGATCAGGCCGAGGCCCATGATCTGGTCGGCCTTGACCTGGTACATGTACGTGGCGTCGGAGTCGACTTCGCCATTGGGCTGCCACTTGAGGACCTTGGTGATGCCGGTCCAGGTCTGCGTGTTCACGTAGTCGAGGGCACCGGCGCGGTCAACCTTGCCCGCCGCGATCGCGGCCAGGATGAAGTTGGCAGCGTCGTAGGACTCGGCGGCGTAGGTGCCGGGAGCCTTGCCGTAGTCCTTCGTGAACCGAGCGACGAATGCCTTGCCCGTCTCGAGGGCCTCGGCCGGAGCGCAGGTGCAGGTGATGTAGGCACCCTCGGCAGCGGCGCCGGCGGCCTTGGCGAAGCCGTCGTCCTTCACGCCATCACCGAAGACGACCTTGGCCTTGACGCCAGCGTCGGCGAGCTGCTTGGCGAGCTTGCCGGCAGCCTCGTAGTAGCCACCGAAGAACACCAGGTCAGCGCCCGAGCTCTTCACCTTGGTGACCTGCGACGAGTAGTCGGACGCCTTCGGGTCGAGCGTGTCGGTCGACACGACGGCGGCGCCGAGGTTGGTCTTGACGATGTCGGCCAGGCCCTTGCCGTAGGTGCTGGCGTCATCGAGGATCGCCACCTTGGTGGGCTTGATCGTGCCGGTGATGTACTTGGCGATGGCCCCACCCTGAACCGTGTCGCCGGCGAGGGCGCGGTGGAAGGTCTTCCAGCCGTTGGCCGACAGGCCGGGGTTCGTGGCCGACGGGGTGATGGTGACCAGACCAGCGGCCGAGAACAGCGGGCCGGCATTCTTGGACTCGCCCGAGAAGGCGGGCCCGACGACGCCGATGACGGCCTTGTCGTCGACCAGCTTCTTGGCGATGCCGGCGGCAAGGTCAGGTGAGCCCTGGCTGTCTTCGGCGTCGAACTTGATCTGGCAGTCCTTGTTCTTTTCGTTGAAGGCCTTGATGGCCAGGTCGGCACCGTTCTTGATCGGCTCGCCGAGGCCGGCGGCCTCACCGGTGAGCGCCTGGAACGAGGCAATGGTGAGGCCAGTGCACTTCACCTTGCCGTCACCCGGGACGACGAGGGCGCTACCGCCACCGGCCGCCGCGGTCGTGGTGGCTCCACCGCTCTTGCTGCTGCTGCCGCAAGCAGCACCGACGAGAGCGAGGCCGACGAGCAGCGCGCCAGCTGCAGAGGTCTTTCGCATCGTTTGAGTTCTCCCCTTCGTTCGGGCACACCTGTGCCCGCTTGTGAATTCGCGGACGATAGGGAAGTTGGCGGCCGAATACAAGGATGGGCGGCCTCTTGATGCCGAACTGTCACGCGCCGTCAGACCCGTGCCAGGATGCCGAAATGAGCGAATCTGAGGTCCTCTACGAGGTGGTCGACCACGTCGCCACCATCACGTTGAACGCACCAGGCCGGATGAACACGATCTCGTCGGCGATGCTCACCGAGCTCTCCGAGGCGCTCCTTCGAGCCGATCGCGACCGCGACGTGCGCTGCATCGTCCTGACGGGCGCAGGGCGGGCGTTCTGCGCCGGGCTCGACCTCCAAGCCCAGATGACCGGGCCGAAGGGCTCGCTCGGCAACATGGGTTCGCTCGACTCCAACCCCGGCGAGTTCGAGATCCGGGACGCACCACCGATCGTGCTGCACCAGATCGACACGCCGACGGTCTGTGCGCTCAACGGTGGGGCTGCTGGCTATGGCCTGGACCTGGCCCTTGGCTGCGACCTGCGCATCGCGGCGACGTCGGCCAAGCTCAATCCCGGCTTCGCCAAGCGGGGGATCCTTCCCGAGAGCGGCGGGACGTGGTTGCTCCCCCGGATGGTCGGTTACGCCAAGGCCGCCGAGATCGCGCTCACTGGTCGCACCCTCATGGCCGACGAGGCGCTCGAGCTGGGCCTCGTGAACCGGGTCGTGCCCGATGCCGAGCTGGGCAAGGCCGCAACCGAGCTGGCCGGCGAGATCGCTGCCAACGCACCACTGGCCACGCGGGCCATCAAGCGGATGATGCGGGCCGCCGAGACCGAGACGTTCGAGCAGAACGTCCATCACGTCTTCCTGCAGCTCCTGCCGCTGATGCGCACCGAGGACTTCCGAGAGGGCGTGGCCGCGTTCATGGAGAAGCGCACGCCCGAGTTCCAGGGTCGCTGACCCGGCGGCCGGGCCCGACCCGTGTCGCCGGCTCGGGCGTAGTGTCGGCGCCATGAGTGATCTCACTGCACGCCCTGAGCACCACTTCACCTTTGGCCTGTGGACGGTTGGCAACCGAGGTCGCGACCCGTTCGGGTTCGAGACCCGGCCGCCCCTTGACCCGGTGGTGTCCGTGCACCGCCTGGCCGAGCTCGGTGCCTATGGCGTCAACTTCCACGACGACGACCTCGTGCCCTTCGGCGCCTCGGCGGCCGAGCGCGACGAGGTCGTGAAGCGCTTCCGCCTCGCCCTCGACGAGACGGGCATGAAGGTGCCGATGGCCACGACGAACCTGTTCAGCCAGCCGGTGTTCAAGGATGGGGCCTTCACCGCCAACGATCCGGCGGTGCGCCGCTACGCGGTGGCCAAGACCTTCGATGCCATCGACCTGGGGGCCGAGCTCGGCGCCGAGATCTACGTGATGTGGGGCGGGCGCGAGGGGATGGAGTGCGAGAGCGCGAAAGACGTGCAGCTCGCCCTCGACCGCTACGCCGAGGCCGTGGACCTGTGCTGCGCGTACGTGCGCGAGCGCGGCTACCCGATGGTGTTCGCCCTCGAGCCCAAGCCCAACGAGCCTCGCGGCGACATGTTCCTGCCGACGGTTGGTCACGCGCTGGCCTTCATCGAGGAGCTCGAGTGGCCCGAGATGGTGGGCCTCAACCCCGAGCTGGCTCACGAGACCATGTCCGGCCTCAGCTTCACCCACGCCGTAGCGCAGTGCCTGTGGCACGGCAAGCTGTTCCACATCGATCTCAACGCTCAGCGGATCGGCAAGTTCGACCAGGACTTCCGCTTCGGCAGCGAGGCCATTCGCGACGCGTTCTACCTGGTGAAGCTGCTCGAGGACAACCAGTGGCCGGGCATGCGCCACTTCGATGCCCACGCCTACCGCACCGAAGACCAGGACGGCGTGTGGGAGTTCGCCAAGGGGTGCATCCGGACCTACCTGATCCTGGCCGAGAAGGCCCGCCGGTTCGCTGCCGACCCCGACATCGCCGAGGCCATGGCGGTGGCGGGGGTGGCCGGGCTCGCTCAGCCCACGTCGCCCGGGGGGCTCGGGCCCGAAGCGCTCGCCTCGATTCGCAACGAGGAGCGCGACCTCGTCGCCCTGACCGAGCGAGGGTACGGCCACGAGCGCCTCGACCAGCTCGTCGTCGAGCTGCTGCTCGGCGTGCGCTGACCGCCGGCCGGCTCCCCGCCCACCCTCGGTTCCGCCACCCCCCGTCCGCCCATGCCGCTCGTCGCCGGGGTCGATTCCTCGACCCAGTCCACCAAGGTCGAGATCCGCGATGCCGACTCCGGCGCGCTCGTCGCCCACGGCCGAGGCGTGCACCCGGCGACCTTCCCCCCGCGCAGCGAGCAAGACCCAGCCTCGTGGTGGGGGGCCTTCCAGCACGCCTGGGCCGAGGCCGGCTCCCCGTCGGTGGCCGCCATCTCGGTGGCCGGACAGCAGCACGGGATGGTGGCGCTCGACGCGGTGGGCGCCGTCATCCGCCCGGCCAAGCTGTGGAACGACACCGAGTCGGCCCCTGACGCCGGCTGGCTGATCAAGCAGCTACCGGGAGGGCGCCGCGACTGGGCGGCCGCGTGCGGGAGCGTTCCGGTCGCGGCGTTCACGATCACCAAGCTGAGCTGGCTGCATCGCCGCGAGCCCGAGGCGTGGGCCCGCCTGGCTCGAGTGTGCCTCCCGCACGACTGGATGACGATGCAGCTGTCGGGCGCGTTCACCACCGACCGTGGTGATGCTTCGGGCACGGGGTGGTGGTCGCCCGGCGAGGGCCGTTACCGCTACGACCTGCTCGCGATCGTCGATCCTGACCGTGACTGGTCGGACTGCCTACCCGCGGTGCTGGGACCAGTCGAGGCCTCCGGTTCGTGGAACGGAGCCGTCGTGGGTCCCGGCACGGGCGACAACATGGCGGCTGCCCTCGGGATCGGGCTGCAGCCCGGTGACGTCGTGGTCAGCATCGGCACGTCGGGAACGGTGTACGCCGTGAGCGACACGCCCACCGCCGATCCGACTGGGGCGGTTGCGGGGTTCGCCGATGCCTCGGGTCGCTTCCTGCCACTGGTGTGCACGCTCAACGGTGCCAAGGTGCTCGATGCCGTAGCCGGGCTGATCGGGGCCGACCACGCCACCTTCGACGAGCTCGTCCTGTCCGAGCCCACCGGGGCCGGGGGGTTGACGCTTCTGCCTTACTTCGACGGTGAGCGCACCCCTGACCGGCCGATGGCCACCGGCGTGCTGAGTGGCTTGCGCCCCGACGTGAGCCGGGGGGAGCTGGCGCGAGCGGCCGTCGAGGGGGTGGTGTGCGGGCTGCTGGACGGTCTCGACGCGTTGGGGGCGGTCACTGCGGTGGACCGCGGCCGTCTGCTCGTGGTGGGTGGTTCGGCTCGTTCCGCGGCCGTGCGCCAGGTGCTGGCCGACCTCTCCGGGCGGCCGGTCGAACGACCTGCCGGCGATGAGCACGTGGCCCGGGGGGCGTGCGTGCAGGCGGCAGCCGTGCTGCACGGGCGATCCCCGCTCGACGTGGCCCGGGCTTGGGACGGGATCGACGGTGCGCCGCCGGCCACGGTCGAACCGAACGGCGCCACCGCCACCGCCGCCGAGGTGCGGGGCCGCTACGGAGAGCGCCGTGAGCGGGAGGCCTGACGCCGACCAGGTGGTCATCGAGGCGTTCGCCGTGCTGGGGGTGCCGACCACGGCCACCCTGGCCGAGGTGCGGGCGGCCCGTCGCCGCTTGGCCCACGAGGTGCACCCCGACCACGGGGGTGACGAGGCCGCCATGCGGATGGTCAACGGCGCGTTCGACCTCGCCGTCAAGGTGCTTCTGCAGCGGGCGCCACCGGCACCGGGAACGGCGCCCGGACCGGTGCCGCCCGAGTCGCCCCGCTCGTGGGTGCCACCCGACGCACAGGCAGCTTCGAGGGCGGCGCGGCGGTCACGGGCGGTCCAGCACGACGCGCCGTCGTTCACCATCGATGCGCTTCCCGTCGAGGCCTTCGAGGCGCTGCTGGTGGTGACGACCTGGGTGGGCGAGGCGCTGGTGGACGATCCGCCCTACCTGCTCGAGGTGTTCCTCCGGGAGCCGGCGCCGTGCTGGTGCCGGCTCGATCTCGTACCCGAGGCTGGGGCCAGCATGGTCAGCATCACCGTGGCCGGCATCGAAGGCGAGGAGGTGCCCCTCATCGACGACGTCCGTGACCTGTGGATCGCCCTGATCAACGAGCTGGGCCACCTGCCCGACTGACGCCGGACTGCAACCCAGACGCGCAAGAGGCGCCGGCCTGCGCCGGCGCCTCTTGAACTTCAGGTCAGAACGTCAGATGACGCGGACGTTCTGGGCTTCAATGCCCTTACGGCCCTGGGCGGAGTCGAACTCGACACGCTGCCCCTCCTGAAGGGACTTGTAGCCAGTCCCCTGGATCGCGGAGTAGTGGACGAAGACGTCCTCGCCCTGCTCCTGCGAGATGAAGCCGAAGCCCTTCTCGGCATTGAAAAACTTCACGGTGCCTTGCATCACAGATTCTCATTTCTGATTGCGACGAGCGACAGCTTCGCTCGGTAAGCCCCTTACGCTACTGCCTGTCCACCCGACCGCCGCATCTTGCGGTCACGGTGGCTGGGACGCCGCAGGCAGATCAGCGTTGTGACCGTCAGATTCCCCGCGCCGAGGGGGCCAGCACGACGAGCTTTCCCCAGGAGCTGCGCGACGCCACGGCCGCGATCCCGGTGGGCGCGTCCTCGAACGCGATGGTGCGCTGCACGAGCGGGGCGATCGACCCGTCGGCCCACAGGCGCATGAGGTCCTCGTGGCAGGCCCGCACCAGGGCCGGGTTGTGGCCGTAGTAGGCGCCCTCGTGAACGCCGACCACCGAGTAGTTCTTGAGCAGGATGTGGTTGGTCGGCGCATCGGCGATCCGGCCGCTGGTGAAGCCGATGACGAGGATGCGACCCTCCCAGGCGATGACCTTGCGACTGCGGTCGAAGGTGTCGCCACCCACCGGGTCGTAGATCACATCGGCGCCGTGGCCACCGGTGATGGCCTTCACCTGCTCGACGAAGTCGTCGGCGACGTAGTCGATTACGTGATGCGCGCCAAGGCGCCGGCACACCTCGACCTTGTCGGGGCCGCCGGCGGTGGCGATGACGGTCGCGCCTCGCGCCAAGCCGAGCTGTATGGCGGCCGAGCCGACGCCGCCCGCCCCGGCATGGACGAGGAGCGTCTCGCCCGGCCGCAGCTGGCCCCGGTGGTAGAGGCCGAACCATCCGGTCTGGTACACGACGGGCATCGCCGCGGCACTGACGTCGTCCAGGCCGTCGGGAATGGGGAAGCAGCCATTCTCCTGGGCGACGCAGGACTCGGCCAGGCCCCCGTAGGGCTTGCCTGCCATGGCCATCACCCTCTGACCGGGGACGACCGTGCTCACGCCGGCCCCAACAGCCCGCACGGTGCCGGCCACCTCGAGCCCGGGTGTGAAGGGCAGCGTGGGACGCTCCTGGTACTGCCCGCGGCAGTACAGCGCGTCGGGGAAGTTCAGGGCACAGGCGGCGACGTCGACGACGACCTGGCCTGGTCGCGGCTCGGGTACATCGATCTCGTCGAGGACGAGGACGTCTTCGGGTTCACCCAGTTCGTGGAGTCGCCATGCCTTCATGGAGCCGAGACTAGGAGCACCCGCCCGGCCCGGTCCGATCCCGGTGGGGGTCGCCGGCGGGCTCGACTCACGGCACGGAGCGGGCTCCGAGCGGTCGGGGGGCTGCGGCCTTTTCGATGCGCTCGACGACGGCGGCGCCGAGCCCCACCGGTTCGGGCGGCACGACGACGAGGACCGCGAGGCCGCGATCATCGGCGTCGCGCAGCCACCCGTACAGGTGGCGGGCCCAGTCGTCGGCCGAGCACCGGGGATCAAGCACGTCGACGGCGATGCCCTCGGCGCGAAGGACCCCAACCCTCTGGGCCGCGATGGTTGCAGATGCAACCACCTCGATGGCGCAGACCGGCGCGTAGTGCGACGGGAGCATGCCCGGTGCCCGGCTGGGCCCTGATGGCTCGGCGACCATGGGGCCGAGGACGTCGCGGAGCCGCTCGATGGTCACCCCCCCATGGCGCAGGACGACGGGCGGGTCGACCGTGCAGTCCACGATCGTGGACTCGAGGCCCACCGCACAGGGGCCGCCGTCAAGCACGAGTTCGACAGCGGCGCCGAGGTCGGAGCGCACGTGGGCTGCGGTCGTGGGTGAGACCTTGCCGAAGTGGTTGGCCGACGGTGCGGCGATGCCTCCACCGAAGGCGCTCAGCAGGGCGTGGGCGACCGGCTGGTCCGGTACCCGCAGGCCGACCGTGGGTCGGCCGCCGGTGACGACGTCGGCCACCCTTGGACCCCGGGGCACCAGGACCGTGAGGGGTCCGGGCCAGCAGGCTTCGGCCAGCGCCCGAGCGGCGGCCGGAAGGGCGTCCGTGCACCAGCCCTGTGCCGGGTCGAGGGCGGTCGCGGCGTCGGCAAGGTGGACGATGACGGGATGGCCGATCGGCCGGCCCTTCACGGCGTAGATCCGTCGCACGGCGCGATCCGAGGAAGCGTCGGCGCCCAGGCCGTAGACGGTCTCAGTCGGGAAGGCAACGAGCCCGCCCCGGCGGAGCACCACGACCGCGGCAGCGATCTCGGCGGGATCGATCGGAAGCGGCGCCGTCACCTGGGGAGCGCGTCGAGGAACTCGAGCGCGGCGTCGATGAACGCGAACGACTCGGGCGTGGCGAAGTGGTCGACTCCCTGGAGGGGGACGTAGTGACCATCTGGCAGCAGCGCCAGGAGCGGCTCGGCCGGGCCGGCGAAGTCCTTGGTGCCGAGGCACACGAGCACCGGGCACGTGATGCGACCGAGCGCCTCAGCGTCGAGGGCGGGGCGCTCGCGCTCGAGCACTGCGGCGAGCGCCTCGGGATCGTTGCCGCGCTGGTTGGCGTAGTGGGCAAAGACCTGCGACCCGACGTCGGCTGGGTCTCCCTCGCCTCGCAGCGCCGCCAGGATCCCCTTGGTGCCGCTGGGATCGCGGCGCACGACGTTCTGGCCGACGCCGCCCACCACGATGCGACCGAACCGGCCGGGCTCCCGGGTGGCCAGGGTGAGCAGGGTGATGGCACCGAGCGAGAACCCGATGGCGTCGACGGGGCTGCCATCGGGCGGTAGGGCGGCGCTGATGCGCTCGGTCAGGTCGGCGTAGGCCTCGGGGTCGTGGGGCTTCGGCGCGGTGCCATGGCCGAGCAGATCGACGCCGATCACGGTCCGGCCGGCGTCCTCGAGCAGGGCCTCCCAACCGGGTCCCTGCCAGGTCGACGCGAACGATCCGCCCCATCCGTGCACCAGCACCACCGGCAGGTCTCCCATGGGTGGCACGCTACCCGGGTGGCTCTCGACGATCCCTTGGAGGTGACCGCCTCGCTGCGCATCCCTGCCCACGAGCTCGCATGGCGGGCCACCGCCAGTGGCGGTCCCGGGGGCCAGCATGCCAACACCGCCAACACCCGCGTCGAGGTCGTGTTCGACGTGGTTGCATCGGAGGTCCTGAGCGACTGGCAGCGCCAACGGCTCCTCGAGCGCCTCGGCGACACCGTGCGGGTGGTGGCCTCTGACGAGCGCAGCCAGGCTCGTAACCGCGCCCTGGCCCGAGAGCGGCTGGCGGCCCGTCTGGCCGCGGCGTTGCGGACCGGGCGCCGGCGGGTGGCCACCCGCCCGCGTCGGGGGGCCGTCGAGGCGCGTCTGGAGTCGAAGCGTCACACCGCGCAGCGCAAGCGGCTGCGCAGCGAGCGCCCCCGGGCCGGGGACGACTGAAGCGGTCCCGCCGCCCGTTGGTGGTCAGGCCGCCATGCGGATGGCGCGGATGTCGATCGTGCGGAAGCTGGCGAGTCGCGTGCTCCAGCAGTCGACGACGGCACGTCCCGGAGCCGTGCGGAAGAACGTGGTGAGAGGACCCTCGAGCTGGTAGGCGTCAGCGTCGCTCACGAGCTCGAGGGTGTCGTCGGCGAGGGTGACGAGGTAGGCCATGTGTCCACCGTACGGACGGCGCCCTGTGGCTCGATAGGGGGGCAACCCTGTGTCTTTCCGGTGGACGACCAGTGGACGGCCGCGGCAGGGCAGGGCGGCCTCACCACTACGCTCGCCCGCCGATGCCCGCCGACCCGATCCGCACCGTGGCGGCGTTCGACGTCGACGGCACCTTGACCACCGGTGATTGCGTGCTGCCGTTCCTGCGTCGTGTCGGTGGACCATGGCGACTGCTGGCCGCCATCGTGTCGCTCGCTCCGGTGGCGGTGCGCACTGCACTCGGCCGGCTCGATCGCGATGACGCGAAGGCCCGACTCGTGCGGGTGGCGCTCAGGGGACGGGATGCCGCGGCGGTTGTCACCGCGGGCGAGGCGTTCGCCGCCGAGATCGAACGCGATCGGCTGCGGGCCGACACCCTCGCCCGGCTGCGCTGGCACCAGCGGGCTGGCCACGCGGTCGTCCTGGTCTCGGCGTCACTGGCTCCGTATCTCGAACCGCTCGGTGCCCGTCTCGGGGTCGACGCTGTGCTCTGCACCCGCCTGGTGACCCACGACGGCCGCCTGACCGGTGAGCTCGACGGCCCCAACTGCCGGGGTCCCGAGAAGGCGGCGCGGCTCTTGGCCTGGAGCGGGGGCCGGCCTGACGTGCTCTACGCCTACGGCGACTCATCGGGCGACGACGAGCTCCTGGCCCTGGCCGACCTGCCCCATCGCCTCGGCAAGGGCGATCGGCTCGCCGAGGAGCCCTCTCACCCGGCGCCGCGCCCATGACGATCTCCCCACCGCCCGCCGATGCCCGCCTCGTGGCTGAGCTGTGGCGTGAGGCCCGGCCGAAGCAGTGGCTGAAGAACGTGCTCGTGTTCGCCGCCCCCGGCGCGGCCGGTGTGATCTTGCACGGCAACTGGTGGCGAATCGTGCTCGCCCTGCTGGCGTTCTGTGCGGCGGCGAGCGGGACCTACTTCCTGAACGACGTCGCCGACGTCGACGAGGACCGCCTCCACCCGACCAAGCGGAACCGGCCCGTCGCCGCAGGAACCATCCCGGTGCCCCTCGCCCGGCTGGTGGGTGTCGTGCTCCTGCTCACGGGCCTCGGGTTCGCGGCTGCGACCGTTCGGTGGCAGCTGGTGGCGGTGGTGGCCACGTACATCGTGCTCACCATCAGCTACAGCGTGTGGCTGAAGCACGTTGCTGTTGTTGACCTCGTGGCCGTGGCCTGCGGGTTCCTGCTGCGGGCCATCGGGGGCGCGGTCGTGGTTGACGTGCCCACCTCGAACTGGTTCCTCCTCTGCACGGGGTTCGGGTCGTTGCTGGTGGTGGCGGGGAAGCGCTACGGCGAGCAGCACGAGCTCGGTGACGGGGGAGCCACTCGGTCTTCGCTGAGCGCTTACACGCCGTCGTTCCTGCGAACCGTGATCGGGCTGGCCTGCGCGGTGTCGGTCATCAGCTACTGCCTCTGGGCGTTCGAGAAGGCGGCGGTGGCCGAGAGCTCGGCGACGCTCTACGAGCTGTCGGTGATCCCCATGGTCACCGCTCTGCTGCGCTACGTGCTCGTGCTCGAGCAGGGGAGAGGGGCGGCACCCGAAGACGTGTTCCTCGAAGACCGGGTGCTCCAGCTGCTCGGCCTGATCTGGTTGGCGCTCTTTGCCGCTGGGGTCTCGCGTGGTTGACCATCGACGTGCGGTGCGCCGCGCAGGAGGTTCGTGATGAAAGACGGTCTCGGTGACGTCCAGTCGATCCTCGTGCTCGGCGGGGGGAGCGACATCGCCCAGGCAACGGTGCGCCGCCTCGTCGAGCGCCGATGCCGCACCGTGGTGCTCGCCGCCCACCACCCCGAGGCGGTCGAGCCTTTCGCCGCCGAGCTGCGAGCGGCGGGGGCCAGCGACGTGAGCGTTGTCGCCTTCGACGCGGCCGACACGGCATCGCATGCCGCAGTGATCGACGCCGCGTTCGCCGAGCACGAGGACATCGATGTGGTGCTGCTCGCGTTCGCCGTGCTGGGCGATCAAGCCGCCTTCGATGCCGATCCTGGCGCCGCGGTCGCCGTGGCCCAGGTGAACTACGTCGGGTCGGTGTCGGTCGGCCTCCTGGCCGCGTCGTGCCTGCGGGCTCAGGGCCACGGGCTGCTCGTCGTGCTCTCGTCGGTAGCCGGGGTGCGGGCCCGGGCGGTCAACTTCGTCTATGGCTCCACCAAGGCGGGGCTCGATGCGTTCGCGCAGGGTCTCGGTGACCGCCTGGCCGGCAGCGGCGCCTCGGTCCTGGTGGTCCGTCCCGGGTTCGTGCGCACGAAGATGACCGCAGGCATGAAGGACGCCCCGATGTCGACCGGACCTGAGCAGGTCGCCGATGCCATCGTCGCGGGCATCCGCAAGGGCAGGCGCATCGTGTGGGTCCCGGCCACGCTTCGCCCGACCTTCGGGCTGCTGCGCCTCGCCCCCCAGGTGGTCTGGCGGCGCCTCCCCGGCTAGGTCCGGCCGAATCCGGCCGAATCCGGCCGAATCCGGCCGAGTCCGGTCTGACCGAGGTCCGGCCGGGGCGCCCGCTCGCTGTTTGCGTCGCGTTGTTGCTGCTCTGCGACAACGTCGCGACGCAAAGACGTGGACGCGGCGGTTAGCGGCCAGCGGGCGCTTCGGGCCATGATCGTCCGACGACCGGCACGAGGGGGAGCGACATGAGCGAGCGCGAGGCGTGGATCATCGACGGGCTGCGGACGCCGCGGGGCAAGGGCAAGACCACCGGATCGCTGCACGCCATCCACCCTCAAGAGCTCCTGGCCCAGGTGCTGCAGCAGCTCGAGGCCCGGGTCGGGTTCGACCCTGCCGAGGTCGAGGACGTGGTGGTCGGCAACGCATCCGGGGCCGGTGACCACGGTGCCTGCATCGGCCGCATGGCCATGCTCACTGCTGGATGGCCCTACACGTCGCCCGGCGTCACGCTCAACCGCTTCTGCGGCTCAGGCCAGCAAGCGGTGATGTTCGCGGCCATGGGCATCTTGTCCGGCTTCCAAGACCTCGTGGTCGCCGGCGGCGTCGAGTCGATGTCGCGCCCGGCCCGGGTGGTCGGTGCCGATGCCACGAGCGGCCTCGATGGTGGCAATGCGCACCTGCGGGAGCGGTACCCGATCGTGCCCCAGGGCGTCTCGGCCGACCTGATCGCCACCATCGAAGGGTTCAGCCGCGACGACGTCGACCGCTTCGCGCTCGAGAGCCAGCGCCGCGCCGCGGTGGCGGTGGCCGAAGGTCGCTTCGAGCGCAGCGTGATCGCCGTCAACCACCTCGACGGCACGCTCGCCCTCGATCACGACGAGTTCCCTCGGCCGAGCACGACCCTCGAGAGCCTGGCTGGGCTGCCCCCGTCGTTCGAGGAGATGGGCGGCAAGCTGTACGAGGGCTTCACCCGCAGCTTCGACGACGCCTGCAAGGAGGTCTACCCGCAGATCGCTCGCGTCGAGCACGTGCACCACGCGGGCAACTCCTCCGGGGTCGTTGACGGTGCCGGCGCCGTGGTGATGGCGTCTTCGGACTACGCCCGGGCCCACGGCATGACCCCGCGGGCAAAGGTGCGGATGACCGCGCTGGCCGGGGCGGAGCCCGTGATCATGCTCACCGCGCCGGCACCGGCGTCGGCCGCGTGCCTGGCCAAGGCGGGCATGACCGTGGCCGACATCGACCTGTGGGAGATCAACGAGGCCTTCGCCGCCATCCCCATGAAGGCCATGCGCGATCTCGGCATCGATCCCGAGAAGGTCAACGTCAACGGTGGCGCCATCGCCCTCGGCCACCCCATCGGAGCGACGGGCGCGATGCTCATCCAGACCGCACTCGACGAGCTCGAACGCCGCGACCTGGCCACCGCGCTCATCACGATGTGCACGGGCGGCGGGATGGCCACCGCCACGATCATCGAGCGGGTGTAGCTGCCTCGTCGCCGGGTCGGCGGTCGGGCCGACGACGCCGACGCAGCTCGTCGACGGTGACGAGGGCCACGGTGGCGGCGACCGCGGCCCAGCCGATCGTGTGCACCGGCGCGAACGCCCGGGGCCACTCGAGGTCGGTCGGGATGTCGTAGCGACGCTGCTTGGCCAGCACGTAGCCCAGCACCGCCAGGAAGCAGAGCGAGGGCAGGAGGGCCAGCCGGCGCCGCCATCGCGGCGATGCGATGCGACCTGCCGCGATCGTGACCGCCAGTGCCGAGGCACCGACCATCGCGCCGGCGAGCGCACCGAACAGGATGGTGAGCACCCCGGCGACGATGAGCGTCGGGCGCCACGCCACAGGGAGAGCCTCGCCGCGGCCGGGCCGTCCGGCCGTTTCCTGCTGTGCCGTCCACTGAACGCCGAGCCACACGGTCGTGCGGCGGCGCCGCGGATCCCAGATCGCCAGCACGGCCACCGCCACCCCGAGGACTGCGCTGAGGCCGAGTGCCACCCAGATCGTGCGCTGCGGCGTCCAGTCGAGCGTCACGTCGAAGCTGGAACCGGGAGGAGCGTTCACCAGCCAGCCGTTGGCGTAGCCGTCGACGAGCGTGGACGGGCCGAGGTCGCGGCCGGAGTCGAGGTGCGCGACCCATCCCGCGTTGTTGCTCTGACCGAGCACGAGCCAGAAGGGCGCCGTCGCCCCGGTGATGCGGACCTTGAGGTGCGTGCTGGTCTCGTCGACCACGGCCACGCTCGGAGCGGCGGCGGGGCTGGTCACCGCCGAGCTGCCCGTAGCCGGCGGGGCCGGACTGGCCAGGACGAGCCGGTCGAGGTCGAGGCCGACGCTTCGCCCCTGAGCGGTGCGCACGACGTGCTCGCCGGCGCCGAGCGTCAGTGCCGGGCCGCAGGCGGTCAGCGAGAGGGGCCCGCGGCTGAGGGCGTCGGCGGTCGTCCCCGTCAGGCGAACGGCTAGGGGCGTTGCGTCGATGGTCGCCAGGTCAGAGCGGCAGCCGGTGTCGAAGCGGCCGGTGGCCGCCACCGGCGCCGCCGTGAGGGCGGGTGCACCGAGCTCGGCGATGGCCACGGGCAGGACGACCGGCAGCTCGCTGAAGTAGTCGGGTGAGGTCACCTCGCGCACTGCGCTGATGGTGAAGGTGAAGCGGCGTCCGGAGAGCGACGGGACCGAGACGGCGACGACGGCCGTCGCGCCCTCGGCCGGCTGGTCGGCGATCGGCGGGACGGTGACGAGCGCGGCTGGACCACCATCGGCGGTGACGGCGAGCTGGGTCGGGACGGAGTGGCGGCCGTCAGCGATCACCCGCAGGTCGAGGTGGTCGACCGTGGCAGTGGTGAGGGACGTGAGCGTGAGCGTGGAGCCGACGACGTCGCTGATCGGGGTCTGCCACGCTGTGTCCGGGTTGCCGTCGACCGCCGCCTGGCCCCGCACCCTTGGATCGCCCACAAGGCGGGCGCTGCTGGTGGCCGTCGGCGCCGATGGGGCCGACGGTGTGGCCACCGTCGCCGTGCTGATGACGGCATCGAGCGCCCCGTCAGGGGCGACCCCCGACACGCGACCACTGCCGGTCAGGGTGAAGTCGCGGGCGGCGGGCAAGGAGAACGTGCGGGCGATGGAGAGCTCGGGGTCGGAGCGGTTGGGTTCGTGCTGATCGGCCCGTTGGCGCGTCATCACGATGGTCAGCGGGTGGGCCGAGGCGCTCGATCCGGTCCGGCCGAGCAGATCGACGGGGAGCCGAACCAGCTCGTCGACGCGGGCGCCGGCCACATCGAGCTCGGCGATCCCCACCGCCGACACGCCGCGGTAGCCGGGGAGCTTGGTGAAGTTGGTGGCCAGGATCTCGATCGACACGGTCGTGAAGGTGCGGGGGCCGAACGTGAGCACCTCGCCCGGCGCGGTCCGTGAGGTGTCACCGAGCACGAGGTCGACGGGCCGGCCACCGTCGAAGCGGAGGCGCACCCTGGTGATCCAGCGGTTGCGGGCCCCGTTGACCGGCTGAAGGAGCTGGAGGTGGTCGGTCGTCACGGGGTTGGTGAGCTGCACCTCGAAGCGCTCGCCCTGCACGTCGGCGAACGCACCGACCCGCCATGCCGTGGTGGGGTCGCCGTCGAGGGCCTGAGCCGGGCGGTCCTCAGGGGTGAACGTGACCGGGTTGCCGTACGCGGTGGCCTGGACATGGGCCACGCCGCGCTGCTCGCCCACCGTGAACGCGTCGTCTGTCGCGAGCGGGAACACCGCCAGCCGGTTGTCGGTCGGGTCGACTCGCAAGGGCTGCTCGCCGGCCTGCTCGGTGTAGCCGGTGTTCTCCTGGACGCTGCCCCAGCGTCGGCCCTGTCGGCGGTTGGTGTCGGTGACGACCAGTGCCGCTCCCAGGTCGAGGGCGTCGCGCAGCTCGGCGGCCGACATCGAGGCCGAGTAGCGCAGGGTGCCCATGGCGTCGAGCAGGCCGCCGGCGGCCAGATCGACGAGGCCCGCTCCATCACCGGCCACGACCGTCGGTGCTGTCGCCCGCTCGGCGCGCACGATCGGGCGGGTCAATGGCACGTCGAACAGTGCAACGGGCGGCGGATCCGGGGCCCCTCGTGGCGTGGTCAGCTCGAGGCCGTCGATCATCGGCAGACGAGCAAGGGCGCGGTTGGGGACGGGCTCACCGAAGCCCGTCGGCGCGGCGAGCCCGGCGCCGTTGAAGGCGGCCCAGGTCAGGCGGGGACGTGGGGTCCGGTAGCGCTCGTACTGCAGATCGGAGCGCAGGGCCACGGTGCCGACGGACAGCAACCGGGCCAGGGGCGCCACTGACGACGGCTCGAACACACCGTCCTGGAGGCGCTGCTCGAAGGCGTTGAGCACGTCGGCCGAGGCCGCCGACCCGTACGGGATCAGCTCGCGAGCGACGTACGGCCGGTCCATCAACCCGGGGGTGACCGGGTCGACGGTCGAGCCCCACCGGTACGAGGCGAAGTCGGCTCCCGGCGTCTCGAGCACCCGGGTCGTGGAGCCCCCGGCGTCCATGGCCGCCGCGGCCTCCGGCCAGTAGGCCGGGATCTGCTCGGGGCGCGCGATGCCGATGCTGTAGAGATCACCCGCGAACAGCGGAGCCAGCGCGGCCATGGCCAGCAGCACCCCAGCGGTGCTGACGAGGGCCTCGCCGACCTGGGGTCGGACCGTAGGCCAACGGGCCGTGACCCAGGCGGCGAGGGCGTCGGCTCCGGTGCCGAGGAGCACCGCTAGCCCGAGGGCGAGCAGGGGGATCGCGCGTGGCGTTGATCGCATCGCAAGACCCGCCGTGGTGGTCATGAGGTCCTTGATGACCCTGCCCCCGATCGTCGGCGCGTCGAAGGGGTGGGCGCCCACCGCGCAGATCGTTCCGATCACCACCAACCCGAGGAAGTAGCGACGGTGCACCGAGCGCACGAGGGCGGCCGACAGGAGCGCGAGCGCCGGCACGGCGTAGGTGACGGCGAGCAGGAGCGGCTGGTGGGTGTAGGCGCTGCTCGACTGCACCCAGGGGTCGATCTTGTCGCGACCGTAGAAGAACCAGTAGCCGAGCCCTCGAAGCACCTCGGCCGAGGTGCTCGTGCGCGAGATGGCCTCGTAGGTCTCGGTGTAGTTGAGGATCGGGATGCCGTAGCGCCCTTGCAGCGAGAGCGCGGCGATCCACCAGAGCGACACGCCCAAGGTGAGACCGCCGATGCGGGCGGTGGCGGCCGCCGCTCGGCGCCACGGCACCTCACGGGTGGCCCAGGTGGCGTAGGCGATCCACAGCACCGGGCCGAGGCCGACGAAGAGCAGCGCGGTGGCGTTGACGGCGCCGACGACGGCGATGATCAAGGCGAACACCGCCGGCCAGCGCCATCCCCCCTTGCGCAGCGCGAGCACCGTGGCCCCGAGCAGCCAGGGCAGGGCCGCCCACGGCATGAGGATGACCGAGATGCGCGCCGCGTAGTCGAGCAGGTAGGGCGAGAGGCCATAGCCTGCGGCCGCGACGGCGACGCCCGCTCCCCGCCAGCCGAGGACACGGGCCAGCCAGACGACGCCGAGGCTGGCGGCGAACAGCAGCGTGCCGAGCCACAGTCGCTGCGTGATCCAGTCGGGTACTGCCAGCCGATCGGCGAGCCAGTAGTAGGGCCCCATCGGGAACAGGTAGCCGATGTTCTGGTGGGTGACCGTGCCCATGCCGATGTGGCGGTCCCACAGCTCGGGGGCCCGTGACAGCAGGCGGCTGGGATCGAGCGTCAGGTAGGTCTTGGTGTCCGCGCTCACCTCGCCGGAGCGGTTGAACAGCAGCGGGAGGTAGGCCAGCGCGGCCAGGGAGGCGACCAGGAGGCGCCCCGGCCACCGGGCCGTGGTCGCGTCGCCCACTGCTTCGCCGCGGCGGGGGGTGGTCACGA
>JBBRTJ010000069.1:0-21113 GCA_038244535.1 Acidimicrobiales bacterium
CACCGATGGGGCACCGATGGCGGCCGACGGGGTGGGGTGGGTTGGGAGGGCTGCGGTGCGAACTGGCACACTGCCCGCCATGGGGTCTGATGTCACTACCACCGTGAGCCTCGAGGGTTTCAACCCCTTCGATCCGCAGGTCCAGCAATGTCCACACCCGTACTACCGGGCCATGCAGCAGAGCGACAGCCCGGTCTTCCACGTGCCGGGCACCGACTTCTACCTGGTCACTCGCCACGAGCTGATCACGCCGATCCTTCGCGACACCGCGACGTTCTCGAACAAGTTCATGACCGGCGTCGCCCCCCGCCCCGAGGTGGTCGAGCAGATTAAGGCGATCATGGAGGATGGGTGGCCTCAGGTGGCCACCATGCTCACCATCGACCCGCCGTACCACACGCGCTACCGGGGGGTCGTGGCCCCGTTCTTCACGCCCCGTCCCATCGCCGAGCTCCGCCCGGCCGTCGAAGCGATCGTGGCCCGCCTCATCGACGGGTTCGTCAACGACGGTGCCATCGAGCTGGTGCAGCGCTTCGCAGTGCCCCTCCCCATCGAGGCGATCGCCTACGTGCTCAACGTGCCCGCCGAGCGGATGGCTGACTTCAAGCGGTGGAGTGACGACTCGATCGCCTCGATCGGCGCCCAGATCTCCGACGAGCGCTACCTCGAAGCCCAGCGCGGGATCCTGGAGTTCCAGCAGTACTTCGCCGCCCAGATCGAGGGGCGCCGGGCCGATCCCCAAGGTGACCTGCTGTCCACCATCGCCCACGCCGAGATCGCCACCGACGACGGTGGCACCCGCCGCCTCGAGATGGCCGAGATGCTGGGCATCACCCAGCAGCTCCTCGTGGCCGGCAACGAGACCACGACCAAGGCGCTCACCGAGGGGGTGCGCCTCCTGGCCGAGAACCCCGAGCAATGGGCCGCGCTCAAGGCCGACCCCAGCCGGGCCACCCTCGTCACCGAGGAGGTGCTCCGCCTGGCCACGCCGACGCAGGGCATGTTCCGACGGGTGACCCGTGACACCGAGGTCGGCGGCGTACCGATCCCCGAGGGGGCCCATCTCATCGTCGTGTACACCGCGGCCAACCGCGACCCGGCTGTGTTCGACGACCCCGACGGGTTCGATCCCGACCGGTCGAACATCAAGGAGCACCTCGCCTTCGGCAAGGGCATCCACTTCTGCATCGGCGCCCCCCTCAGCCGGCTCGAACTGAACGTCGCCTTCGAGCAGCTGGCCCGGCGGGTGGGCGACCTGCGCCTCGCCCCCGACGCGACCTTCGAGTACCACCCGAGCTTCTTGCTCCGGGGACTGAAGCGCCTCGACATCGAGCTCACCCCGGCCTGAGCGGAGCCTGTGACCATGAGCGTGATCGAACGAGTCGGTGTGGTGGGTTGCGGCCTGATGGGCAGCGGCATCGCCGAGGTGTGCGCCCGAGCCGGGCTCGACGTGGTGGTGCGTGAGGCCGATGCCGGAGCAGCCGAAGCCGGGCTCACCCGGGTCACGACCTCGCTTGATCGGGCGGTCCGGGCCGGCAAGCTCGACGAGGCCGGGCGCGACGAGGCCCTCTCCCGGCTGCGGCTCACCACCGACCTGGCCGAGCTGAGCGACCGCCAGCTCGTGGTCGAGGCGGTGATGGAGGACGAGGCGGCCAAGCTGGCGGTGTTCGCCGCGCTCGATCGGGTCGTGAGCGCCGACGATGCCATCTTGGCGTCCAACACCTCGTCGATCCCGATCATGAAGCTCGGCATGGCCACCAAGCGGCCCGAGCAGGTCATCGGCATCCACTTCTTCAACCCCGTGCCGGTGCTGCGCCTCGTCGAGCTCGTCACCAGCCTGCTGACTGCCCCCGAGACCGTGGCGCAGGCGGATTCCTTCGCTACCGAGGTGCTCCACAAGCGGGTCATCCGCAGCCAGGACCGGGCCGGGTTCGTCGTCAACGCCCTCCTCATCCCGTACCTGCTGTCGGCCATCAGGATGATGGAGTCCGGGTTCGCCAGCGCCGAGGACATCGACACCGGCATGGTCGAGGGCTGCAACCACCCAATGGGTCCGTTGCATCTCGCCGACCTCATCGGCCTCGACACCACGATGGCGGTGGCCGAGAGCCTGTACGCCGAGTTCAAGGAACCGCTGTATGCGTCGCCCCCGCTCCTCAACCGCATGGTCGAGGCGGGGCTGCTCGGGCGCAAGGCCGGCCGAGGCTTCTACGACTACAGCGGGGGCAAGCGATGAGTGACCGGGTGCTGGTGGCCAAGGTTGGCCTCGACGGCCACGACCGCGGCGTCAAGATCGTGGCCCGGCTGCTGCGCGATGCCGGCTTCGAGGTCATCTACACGGGTCTTTTCCAGACGCCCGAGAAGGTGGCGGCGGCAGCGGTCGACGAGGACGTGGACGCCGTTGGCCTGTCGATGCTCTCCGGTGCTCACATGACGTTGGCGCCCCTGGTCGTCGAGCACGTGCGTCGGCGCGGGCTCGACATCCCGGTGGTGGTCGGTGGCATCGTGCCCGCGCCTGACGTGCCCAAGCTGCTCGAGTTGGGCGTGGCCGCCGTGCTCACCCCGGGTTCGTCGGCCGACGAGGTGGTCGCCACCATGCAGCGCGTGATCGAGGCCTCGCGGGCGCAGGCGTAGCGTCGGCTCGTGGCCGACCGCCTCGAACGACTCACCAACCTGCTGGCCCTGCTGCTCGCCACCGAGCAGCCCCTGACGCTCGACCACATCGCCAACGAGCTGGCCGGCCAGTATCCCGAGGCGAACGTGAGCCGGCGGGGGGCCTTCGAGCGCGACAAGGCCTTGCTGCGCGCCGAGGGCATCCCCGTCGAGACCGTGGCCTTTGCCGCTGATCGCGGTGGTGGCATTGGCTACCGGATCGACCGGCGGGCCTTTGAGCTGCCCGACCTTGGCCTGACGCCCGAGGAGGTGCGGGCCGTGCAACTGGCTGTCGCCGCCGTTCACCTCGACCTCGGGGCCACGGACGAGGCGCTGTGGAAGCTGTCGTCCACGGCGCCGTCGGTCGCGGCCGGTGGCGATGACGGTGGCGGCCTCGACGAGGATCAAGGCGCGGTGGTGGACCTGCCGCCCGTGGCCGGCTTGGCCGCGCTGTTCGAGGCGGCGGCGGCCAGGGCCGACACCACCTTTTCGTACCGGGGCGAGCCCCGGGTGCTCGACCCGTACGGCCTGCTGGCCCGAGACGGCTTCTGGTACGTGGTCGGTCGGGATCACCGAAGCGACGAGCTGCGCACGTTCCGAGTCGATCGCATCGACGGTGGTTCGGTGACCGTGGGCGAGCCCGCGGCGTTCGAGCGGCCGGTGGGCTTTGATGCCCGTGTGGCGGTGCCCGACGACCCCAAGGTCATCGGGCACGGGGCCGCTCGTGACGCGCTGGTCCGGGTCGCGCCGCTGCGAGCGCTGGCCGTCGTGGCCGAGGTGGGCGACGCGGCCGTCGTCGAGCGCGGCCGCGACGGCTCGGTGGTGGTCCGGGTGGCATGCACCAACGGGCCCGCCTTCCGCTCGTGGGTGCTCGGCTTCCTCGAGCACGCCGAGGTCCTGGCTCCCGACGACGTTCGGGCCGACGTCATCGCCTGGCTGCGCGCCATCGCCGACCGGCGGGCGTCGTGAGCGGGGCTGTGCGCCGCGGACCGCGCGGCGCCGAGGCGCGGCTGCGACGGCTCCTCGTCATGCTTCCCTGGCTGCTCGAGCAGGGCGGTCCTGTGCGCCTCGTCGACATGGCCACCCGCTTCCAGTTGACGGTCAACGAGCTGACCCGTGACCTCGAGCTGGCGTCGCTGTGCGGCTTGCCTCCCTACACCGACGAGATGATCGACCTGTACGTCGAGGATGGATGGGTCTACCCGGGCATTCCTCGGTTGTTCACCGTGCCGCTGCGACTCACGGCCAGTGAGGCGCTGACGTTGGTTGCCGCCGGCCGGGCGGCGATGGAGGTGCCGGGGGCGGCGCCGACGGGCGCCCTGGCCTCGGCGTTGGCCAAGCTCGAGGCCGTGGTGGGCAACGGGTCCGAGCGGGTCCCGGTCGAGGTCGATCTGGCCACCCCGCCGCTGCTCGGCGTGGTCCAGCACGCCGCAGCGCACGGTGAGCGCCTGGCCATCACCTACTTCTCGGCGGGCCGCGGCGCCGTCACCGACCGGGTGATCGCCCCGCTCCTGGTCGCGCACGAACGGGGCCAGTGGTACGTCGTGGCCGATTGTTCGCTGGCCGGCCCCGAGCGCACGTTCCGGGTCGACCGGATCGAGACGGCCGAACCAACGGGCGAGCACGTCGCGCCTCGGTCGGTGGCGCCCCCGTCGGTGGCCGACGGCCCGGGCGAGGACGCTCCGCTGGTGCGTGTACGCCTGCCCGCTGAGGCGGCGTGGGTGGCCGAGCGCTACCCGGTGGTGTCAGCCGAGGTCCTCGCCGACGGGAACCTCGAGGTGGTGCTGCGCCTGTGGAGCACCCGGTGGTTGGAGCGGCTGCTGCTGCGGGCCGGGCCTGCCGCCGAGGTGATCGAACCGGATGGCATGTTCGATCTGGCGGCCGCCGCTCGTCGCGTACTGGCTGTCTACGAACGACGCTGACGCCGTCGCCACCGCATCGGGCGCCGGCGCGGTGGCGGTCCGAACAGAAGCCGGCTGTTGATCGCCTCGGCGTCGTCGAGGCCGGCGGCGGCCAGGAGGGCGGGCAGAGCGCGGGCCGTGGCCCGCGCATCGGCGGCGGCGTCGTGAGGCTGGGTCACGACGATGCCGAGGCGATCGCAGACGTCGGCGAGGCGGTGGCGCTGCTGGCGGTCGGGGTCGAGCGAGCGTGACAGGCGCAGGGTGCACAGGCGCCCCACCCCTGGCACCGGGACCTTGGCCCGCTGAAGCTCACGGCTGAGGAAGCCCCAGTCGAAGTCGGCGTTGTGGGCCACGACCACCGTGCCGTGCAGGTGGTGGACGAGCGTCGGGGCGATGGCGGCAAAGCGAGGAGCGTGGCGCAGATCGGCTCGCCGGAGGCCGTGGATGTGGGTGGGGCCGGGTCGCCCGAACCGAGGGCGCACGAGCGTCGACCACTCGTCGACGATCTCGCCGTGGGCATCGGTGACCACCACTGCCACTTGGATGATCCGGTGGCGCTTGGGATCGAGGCCACTCGTTTCGACGTCGACCACCGCGAAGGTCAGCTCGGCTGCCACCTCGCCGTGGTGCGTTCGGGCGGGCTCGACGATCACGAGCGTCACCCTACGCCGGGGGTGCGCGTCTGCCCGGGAGGCCCGGACGTGGTGGGCGCCGGGAAGGTCAGTGCCCGGAGGCCCGGGGGAACGCGACCTCGACCACGGTGCGCATGCCCCGGGCGCGCACGCCGATGGGGGCGGCGACGGTGAACCCGGCCAGGTGGCGCTCCTCTTCGGACTCGCCACCCCAGAAGCCGTACTCACGGTTGGCCCGGGCCGACGCTCGGCACGTGTCGAGCACCGGGCACGACTGGCAGATGAGGCGGGCTTGGGCCTCGCGGCGGACTCGGGCCTGCGGGCGTTCGGCCCGGGGGGGGAAGAACAAGACGCTCTTGCCGCTGCACGCGGCTTCGGCCATCCAGTCGAAGGTGGTGGGCACTTCGTCGTAGTGGAGCGGTTCAACTGCGGCCATCGCAGCCTCCTGGCAGACCTCGTGGGGGGGGTGTCAGGAGGACGTGACTGCTGTAGCGGTCGCTCCGACGCATTTAATACTAAACGCGTATAGCGACCTTGTAAAGGGGCTCAGAGCAGTTCGGCGGCCAGGCTGGCCACTTCAGAGCGCTCGCAGGCCGTGAGGGTGATGTGTCCGAAGCAGCGTTGCCCGCCGAAGGCCCCGATGAGGACGGCGAGGGCGTTGTTGGACTCGCCGAGGTAAGGGGCGTCGATCTGACTCGTGTCGCCGGTGAAGACCACCTTGGTCCCCTCGCCGATGCGCGTGAGGATGGTCTTGAGCGTGGTCGGCTCGAGGTTCTGCGCCTCGTCGACGATCGTGAACTGACGGTGCAACGAACGGCCCCGCAGGAACGTGACCGACTCGAGCGACAGCGTCCCTCGGGTGGTCATCTCGTCGATGAGCGTGCGTGCGTCACGGCTGCTGCGCCGGTCGGTCAAGGCCACCAAGGCGTCATGGATGGCCGACATCCAGGGATCGAGCTTCTCGTCGAGGCCACCGGGGAGGAACCCCACCTCGGCCCGGCCCACGGGGACCAGGGGCCGGTAGATCGCCAGGCGCTCGTAGCGGCGCTGCTCGACCACCTGCTCGAGGCCGGCGGCGACGGCCATGATGGTCTTGCCGGTGCCCGCCCGTCCGTCGAGGGCCACGACGCTCACGTCGGGATCGAGGAGCAGCTCGAGAGCAAAGCGCTGCTCCTTCGAGCGTGACCGCATGCCCCAGGCCTCCGGCGGCGACTGGGGCAGCAGGACGAGCTCGTCGTCCACCCGGCGTACCAGCGCCGACTGCGAACCCGCCCGTACGACGGCGAACTCGTTCTCGGTGAGGTGGACGGCCTCGGGAACGGCGTCGACGGCGATGGCGCCGGCCGCGTAGAGGCAGTCGACGCGTTCGTGGGCGGTGGTGATCGTGGCCCAGCCCGAGGCGCGGGTGGAGGCTGGGGCGTGGGTGGCGGGGCGATGCTCACTGGCGGCCACGCCGAGGTGGGCGGCCTTGATGCGCAAGGCGGCGTCGTTGGACACGATGCGGGCCGGTCCGAGGGCGGCCTGGCCGAGGGCAGCACCGATGATGCGGTTGTCGGCCGACGCCACGTCGAGGCCGTGCTCGTGGAGCAGGTGCTTCTGGATGCCGTTGAGCTCGATGCGGATCGTGCCCACCGCGCCCTCGACGGGCACGGGGACGGGTTCGGCCAGCGACCCGCCCGCCTGCACGCGGAGGTCTTCGAGCGAGCGCAGCACCGTTCGGGCGGCCCGCCCGACGTCGTCCATGCGGCTCTTCAGGCCATCGAGCTCCTCGATGACCGTGAGGGGGAGCACGACATCGGTGTCGGCGTACGCGAACAGCGACGCCGGATCAGAGATGAGCACCGAGGTGTCGAGGACCGTGCGCATGCGCTGGCCGATCAAGCCATCTCGGCGGTCTTCACCTCCCGGTTCGCTCGTAGCGGAGGACTCGGTGGGGGTGAGGAGATCGGTCACGTCGCTCCCGTTGTGCGGCGGCTGTCGAGGCCCATGGAAGCAGGTCCGCCGGCCGCGATCGCGCATGCGCGCTGTGCTGGTGGTTCAGCCCTCGAACCGCGGCTCAGAGGCGTCCGGCCTCGATGATGCGCCGGAGGAACTGCTTGGTTCGCTCCTCGGCTGGGTCGGTGAAGATCTGCTCCGGTGGGCCTTCCTCGCACACGAAGCCGTCGCTCAGGAAGCACACCTTGCTGGCGACCTCGCGAGCAAAGCCCATCTCGTGGGTGGCGAGCAGCATCGTCATGCCGTCGAGGGCGAGCTCGCGCACGATGTTGAGCACCTCGGACACGAGCTCGGGGTCGAGCGCGGAGGTGATCTCGTCGAGCAGCAGGACCCGTGGCGCCATGGCGAGGGCCCGGATGATGGCGACGCGCTGCTGCTGGCCGCCCGACAGCCGGTCGGGGTACTCCTTGGCCTTCTGGGCCAACCCGATGCGCTCGAGCAGGTGCAACGCCTGGCCCTCGGCGGCGTGCTTGTTCATCCCGAGGACCTTGACCGGGGCCAGCGTGACGTTGGCCATCACGGTCATGTGGGGGAACAGGTTGAAGCTCTGGAACACGATGCCCACGTCTTGGCGCAGCGCGTCGAGGTCGACACCGCTCCCGCTGACCCGTTCGCCGTCGATGCGGATCTCGCCCCCGTCGATGATCTCGAGAGCGTTGATGCAGCGCAGCAAGGTGGACTTGCCACAGCCGGAGGGGCCGATGAGGCACACCACCTGGTGCTCGTCGACGTCGAGCGACAGGCCCCGCAGGACCTCGTTCTCGCCGAAGCGCTTGCTGACCTCGTCCATCTCGATGAAGGGCATCGGATCAGCCGTTCGCCCGCATGCGGGCCTGGTCTCGCTCGACCAGCCAGTCGGTCAAGCGCGCCAGGGGGATCGTGATCACCACGAAGCAGAGGGCAACGCCGGTGAAGGCCGAGAAGTTGGCGTTGGTGTTGGCGTAGATGCGGGCTCGGTTGAACGCCTCGAGGGTGCCGAGCACGCTGAGCAGTGCCGTGTCCTTCTGCAGGCCGATGAAGTCGTTGAGCAGCGGGGGGATGATGCGGCGCACCGCCTGGGGCACCACGACGTAGCGCAGCGTGCGCGAGTGGGACAGGCCGAGCGACCGGGCGGCGGCGGTCTGGCTCCAGTGGATGGAGCTGATGCCCGAGCGGTACACCTCGGCGACATAGGCGCCGTAGACGAGCGACAGGGCCAAGACGCCGTACTGGAAGTCGCTGAACCCCTCGAGGATCGGAAGGCCGGCGCGGGGCATGCCGAACCCGATGATGGCGATGACGAGGATGGCGGGAAGGCCACGGAACACGTCGGTGTAGGCGGTGGCCAGGAAGCGGACGGGGGCGGCGGCCTTGCCGGGCAGGCCACGCACGACGGCCACCACGAGGGCCCACACCAGCACGATGGCCTCGGTGAGCATGAAGGCCGAGATGTTGACCTTGAAGCCCTTCCAGATCGTCTCGCGGGCGTCCCAGATGGCCGAGAGGTCGAAGAAGCCGCTGCGGACCGCACCCCCGTTGAGGGTGAGGATCGCCACGATGAGCAGCACCGACCACAGCGTGAGGCCGAGTCCGATCGAGTACTGGGTGAGGTTGCGGGCCCGCTCGGCTGCCACCTGAGAGCGGTGGCGATCGGTGGTGCGCAGACGGCGGGACGTGAGGGCGGCGAGCACCGCCGGGATGCCGGTGAACGGGAACAGGATCGTCCCGAAGATCGGACCGACCAGCGGCGCCTTGCGCACCGGCGGGCGACGTGGCTGCCCGAAGAGCCGCGCGTCATCCGATGGTGCGGTTGGTGTCGGTGCGCTCATCCCGGGGGACGACGATCAGTGGCTCAGGGGACCTTGATGTAGGGGACCTTGGCGGGATCGCCACCGAGGCCGTCAGCTGGCTTCAGGTACTTGTCCGACCAGGTGGTCAGCAACCCGTCCTTGGTCATCGCAGCCAGGAGCGCGTTGACCGCGGCCAGGTTCTTCGAGTCCTTCGGGAGCTGGATGCCATAGCTCTCACTGGTCTTGAACTGGCCGACGACCTCGGTGCTCTCGTAGCCCTTCTGCAGGGTCTGGGGGAGCACGATCACGGTGTCCATGATGACGGCGTCGATCTGCTTGGCCAGGAGGGCGTTGAACAGCGAGGGCGTGTCCTGGAAGACCTTGGTCTCCTTGGTCGGCTTGATCGTGGCGGTGAGGTAGTCGTAGCCGGTGGTGCCGGACTGAGCGCCCCACTGGAGCTTGGCGGCGTCTGCGGCACTGGCCATCGTCGTGCCCTTGTTGACCATGATCCCCTGATCCGAGGAGAAGTACGGGTCCGAGTACAGGTTGACCTTCTTGCGGGCATCGTTGATGGTGATCTGCGACAGCGCGATGTCGTAGTCGCTGACCTGGCCGGCCTGCAGCGCGGTGAAGTCGACGTTCTTGACCTTGACGGCCAGGCCGAGGCGCTTGCCGAGCTCTTGGGCCAACGCCCATTCGTAGCCACCGGCGATCTTGTCGGGGTCGTCACCAGTCCAGAACCCGGGGGCAGGAAGCGAGGTGACCACGTTCAACGTGCCCTTGGTGACCGGGGTGAAGGCACCGGCGGCCGCGGTGGTGGCGGAACCGGACTTCGAGCTGGAGCCGCAGGCCGCGGCTCCGAGGGCGAGGGCACCGACGAGAGCGGTGATGCCGAGCGTGCGCAGACGCATGAAGACCCCTTACGGGAGGTGGGCGGAGGGTGACACGAGCATAGACACCGGGTATCAGCGGCTGAGGAGCAGCGCCACCTCGACCGCGATCGGGCCGTGCACGCCAAGGGCGATGATCTGCTCGATGTCGCCCGAGCGACTGGGGCCGGTGATGAGCACGAGGTTGCTCGGCGGTCGGCCGGCATCGGGCGAGCCGAGGCGGCGCAGCACGTCGGCCGACGACGCCACGATCCGGCTGGCGGGGATCACGCACAGGTGGACCGGGGGCAGCAGGCTGGCCGACCGACCCCCGGCGGCATCGGTGGACATGACGAGCGTTCCGGTGGTGGCCAGCGCGTGCGTCGCCGAGGTGATGCCGAGGTCGGCGTCGGCCGCGGTGGCCAGGGTGAGGGCGCTGACCTCGACGCCCTGAGCGACGAACTGCGCGGCGGCCGCCTGGGCGTCGGGCTCGGTGGTCACAACGGCGCGCCGCACTCGATGACGCGAGACGATGTCGGCGATGAGCGCGTCGGGCACCGCGTGGCCGCTGATCTCGTGCACGACCACGCGGGCCGCCCGAGCGTTGCTGACGAACGACATGATCAGGTCGTCGGGGGCGAGCAGGTCAGACACGGCGACGGGCACAGTGGCGAGGCCGGGGCCCATGGGGTGGGCGGTGTTGGCCGGCACGCCATCGGCTAGCCGGTGGCGCAGCCGGGTCAGGAAGGCTGCTCGATCGCCGGTCTCGAGCGGGGTCATCGCTCGGCGTGGTTCCATCGCTCGGTGAACGTGCGGGTCGCGGGCACCGGCGTCGTGCGGCCCTCGGTCCATCGGGCCGCACCCGGGAACCCGCCGAGCACACCGGTGAGCGAGCGGCCCGTCGTCGCGGCCTTGAGCGAGGCCCGGTAGGTGCGAGGCCGCCCCCACGTCGCCGACCACGCCCTCCATGCCGCCCGCTCGGCCACCCCGGCATCGGCGGCCTTGCGTCGACGGAGCGACAGCAGGAGGTCCTGCAGCGGGATCATCACCGGGCAGGCGTCCATGCACGCGCCGCACAGGGTGGATGCGTTGCCGAGCTCGGCGGCCTCGTCGTGCTGGCCGGCGAGCAGCGGCGTGAGGACGGCCCCGATGGGTCCGCTGTAGACCCAGCCGTAGGCGTGGCCCCCTACCTGGCGGTACACGGGGCACACGTTGAGGCAGGCGCCGCAGCGGATGCAGGCCAGCGACTCGTGCAGGTCGCTGCCGAGCACGTCGCTGCGGCCGTTGTCGAGGATGACCACGTGCAGCTCGTCGGGACCGTCGGCCTCGCCGGCGCGGCGAGGGCCGGTGATGATGTTGGTGTAGGTGCTGAGGTGCTGCCCAGTGCCGCTGCGGGCGAGCAGGTTGACCAGCAGGTCGGCCTGCTCCCAGGTGTCCACGAGGCGCTCCATGCCCATGATCGCGACGTGGACGCGCGGCACGGTCGTGCTCAGACGGCCGTTCCCCTCGTTCTCGACCAGGAGGATCGAGCCCGTCTCGGCGATGCCGAGGTTGCACCCCGTCACGCCCAGGTCGGCGGCCAGGAACCGCGCCCGGAGCTGCTCGCGCGCGAACGCGGCCAGCTCCTCGGGCTCGGTGCCGAGGACCCTGCCATCGGTCGCCTCGGGCTGGAGGATGTCGCGCACCTGGAAGCGATCGAGGTGCACCGCGGGGGCGATGATGTGGCTCGGCGTCTGCCCGGCGAGCTGGATGATCCACTCGCCGAGGTCGGTCTCGACCACCGAGGTGCCGGCGGCCTGGAGCGCTTCGTTGAGCGCTGTCTCCTCGGACGCCATCGACTTGCCCTTCACCACGGAGCGGGCACCGATGCGGGCCGCCACCGCCGCGATGTAGGCGTTGGCATCGTCGCCATCGCGCGCCCAGTGGACGTGGCCGCCGTTGGCGATCACGTTGTCGGCGAAGCGGTCGAGCACGGCGGGGAGGCGGGCCAGCACGTCGTGGCGGACGCGGCGGGCCGCGGCGCGCAGCGCAGTGGGGTCCTCGAGGTGCGACAGCGCCTCGACTCTGCCGTTGGAGAACCGCACCACGGCCTTGCCGATCGAAGCGCGCAGGCGCAGGTCGGTGGTGGCGTCGCGCGTTCGCTCGCGCAGCGTGGTGCCCTCGAGGAGGTGATGGGCGGGTGGGGGCGTGGTGGTGCTCATGGGAGCGCCGCGGCCAGGACCTCGGCGATGTGGCGGGTGACGATGGGGTTGCCCTCGTGCTCGGCGCGGGTCCGCATCTGCATGAGGCACGACGTGTCGGCGCCCACCAGGATCGCCCCAGGCGCTTCTTCGGCCAGGGTGCCCAACTTGTCGTCGGCCATGGCCACCGAGGTCTCGGGCAGCTTGCACGAGAACAGCCCGCCGAAGCCGCAGCAGCGCTGACCGGCTGACCAGTCCACTCGCTCGATCCCACCGACGGCGTCGAGGAGCTGCTCGGGCTGCTGCTCGACGCGCAGCTCGCGCAGCATGTGGCACGAGTGGTGGTAAGCGACCGACATCGCCTCGGTGGCGGCGAGCGGGGGCATCGGCAACGTGGCCAGCAGCTCGGTCAGCTCACGCGTGCGCCCCGCCAGCGCCCTGGCCTGCGCGGCCGCCTCGTGGTCGCCGACGACCTCGAACAGCTCGGGCCAGAAGACCCGGATCATGGTGGCGCACGAGCCCGCGGGCACGACGATCACCTCGGCGTCGTCGGCGCTGAGCGCAGCCAGCGATGTGCGGGCCACTGCGGCGGCGTCGTCGGCGAACCCCGAGTTCCACGCAGGTTGGCCGCAGCAGACCTGTCCGCGCGGGACGGTGACGTCGCACCCGCCGGCCCTCAGCACGGCAACCGTGGCGTCGCCGACCTCGGGCGCGAACAGGTCGACCATGCACGTGACGAACAGTGCTGCCCTCATCGCCCGGTGACGCTACTGATCGCCCGGCACGGGCAGCCCGTCGACGCCGGCGTCGAGCGGCACGCGGCAGCTGTTGAGCACGAACGACACCAGGTGGTACTGCCCCACGGTGAAAGGCACCTCGAGGAGCTGGTGGGTGTCGTACCGCTCGGCCAGCTGGGCCCAGGTCCCGTCGGTGATGGTGCCTGTTTGGTGCAGCTCGTCGGTGGCCCGCAGCAGCGCAGCTTCGAACGGCGCCCAGGAGGAGTCGTCGGGTCCTGCGACCACGGCGGTCAGCTCGGCGTCGGTGATGCCGCACCGCTTGGCGATGATCGCGTGCTGCCCCCACTCGTAAGGCGCCTGGTTGAGCCAGCCGGTGCGCAGGATCAGCAGCTCCCGGTCGCGCTCGGGTAGCTCGCTCTTGGACAGCACATGCGCGGCGAACACCATCCAGCGCTTCAGGAGCTTGGGGTGGTTGGCGATGGTGGCGAAGATGTTGAGGGGCCGGCCGTCCGGACCGTCGAGCATCTTGCCGAGCAGGGCAGTGGTCTCGTCGTCCCACTGCTCGGGGGGCAGCGGCGCGATGCGAGGGGCGAGCGGCTCTGTGCGGTGGTCGGCCATGTCGGTCATGCTCGCGCCCCGTGGACGGCTGTGCCTTCTGTGAGATCGTTGCCGGGACCGAGCCGGCTCATGTCGTGCTGGCCGACGAGGTGGTGGTGGCGTTCCTCGACCGTCGCCCCGTGTTCGTCGGCCACGTGCTGGTCGTGCCCCGCAGCCACGTCGTCACGCTCGTCGATCTCGAACCCGATGCCGTCGGGCCGCTGTTCGAGCGGGTGCGCACCGTCACCGCCGCGGTGCAGCGGGCCCTCGGTGCCGACGGCTCGTTCGTGGCTGTCAACAACGTTGTGAGCCAGAGCGTGCCCCACCTCCACGTCCACGTCGTGCCGAGGCGGCGCAAGGACGGGTTGCGGGGGTTCTTCTGGCCCCGTGTGCGCTACCGGGACGACGACGAGATGGCAGCGACGGCCGCCGCGATCCGGGCCGCGCTCGAACACTGATCTGGCCCACGATGCGCCATGAACGACACCGGCTCGGTGCGCCAGCCGCTCAGCACACGATGCGCATGGGCAGTCCTCGACGGTCGTGCGAGCCGTCACCGAGCTCGACGTGCTGGCCCTGGGCGAAGCGGCGGGCGCTCCACCGCACGGCGAGGGCATCTAGCACATCGTCGGCGGCGGCGACCGAACGGTGCAGCGATGCGGCCAGTCCGGCGACGTCGTCGAACTCGCTGGTCAGCGCTGCGACCCGAGCGTCGATCCCGGCGGGGCCTCGCTTGGGCGGCAGCACGACCCCGCACATCATGGCGAACGAGCACTCGGGGTGGATCTCGACGACGGCATCACCGGGACCGATGAGGGCATCGAGCTCTCGGATCTTTCCGAACAGGTTGAACGACTGCTTGGTCAGGCCGGTGCCGAACTCGGCCTTCGATCGGGCGTTGGCTTCGGCGTAGTTGGCGGCGGCAACGAGCGACCGCGGCGGCGTCGGGAACACGGTCGAGCCACGAGGCGACAGCAGCGCGCGGGCAGCGAGGTCGGCGGCTCGCGGCGGATGGTCCGGCAATCCGATCGGCATGTCGACACCGAGCACGACGAGCGTGCCGCGATGGATGGCATCGACGGTCGCCGCCAGCGACTCGGTCGCTTCGACAGTGACGGCTCGGCCGGTGAGCGCCGCGGTCGCGACGACCCATCCACCGCGGCAGCCGTCAGCGCCAGCCACCGCGCGACGAGCGCTCACTCGATGCCGAACATCTCGCGGCAGGGCTCGAGCCCGATGATCTCGATGTCGTCGCGCCGGTGCTCGAGCCATCGCTCGCGCGTGAGCCGAAGGCCGATCAAGGTCGATGGTTGATCGCGACGAAGGGCGCGTCGCGTGCCATCAGGCTCGTAGCCGAGCGAGCGCGACACACCCAGCGATGGCGCGTTGTCCTCCCATGCGCCACTGAGCGCGCGGTCCGCGCCAAGGCCCTCGAATGCGAGGTGGAGGACAGCGGTGCGCATCTCCTTACCGATGCCCTTGCCCTGGTGCTCCCGGCCGAGCCACGACCCCGTGGCGACCTGGCGAAGCACCCGGAAGTCCTTGGCCAGCACGTCTTGTACGCCAACGACCTCGCCTTCGTAAACCACCGCAAGCGGGCACGACCAGTCGTTCGGCTGCCACGCGACACGCAGGCGCCACAGGTGCTGCAGGGTGTTGCGCTGCTGCAGCGGAGGCGGCACATCAGTCCACGGGATGGAGAACGGCATCCACCCTGGGTCGTGCACGCCGCGGGCTCCGAGGTCGGCCAAGGCGCGGCAGTCGTCGTCGTCCGGGTAGCGCAGTTCGACGCGAGTCGTTCGCACTCGCAACGAGAAGAGCGGCCAATGCACCATTTCCATGCGCGGATGATGCACGCTGTACATCCGAGAGGCCATCCGAATACGCCTCCGAAGGGATAGTTGCACATGCAACAAGACGAAACGTACGGAAATGCTTGACCTTCCGGCGTCGTCGGGTTCTTATGTGCGCTGGACTTTCGCACCGCACCCAGGAGGAACCAAGCGCTCATGACCAAGGCAGAACTGATCGACGCCCTTTCGAAGAAGGCGGAGATGACCAAGGTCGACGTAGAGAAGGTGCTCGACGCCTTCTTCGACCAGGTCACCACCAGCACCAAGAAGGGTGACAAGGTGTCGTGGCCGGGCTTCGGCTCGTTCGCCACGACGAAGCGGCCCGCCCGCACGGGTCGGAACCCGCAGACGGGTGAGCCGGTGAAGATCGCCGCCTCGACCGCGATGAAGTTCACGCCCAGCTCCACGCTGAAGGCGAATCTCAACCCGAAGAAGAAGAAGTAACCGGAAAGCGAGGAACGACGACCGTGTCACCTGCAAAGAAGGCCGCACCGGCCACCAAGGCTCCTGCCAAGAAGGCCGCACCGGCCAAGGCAGCGGCTCCCAAGAAGGCTGCACCGGCCAAGAAGGCTCCGGCCAAGAAGGCTGCACCGGCCAAGGCAGCGGCCCCCAAGAAGGCTGCACCGGCCAAGAAGGCTGCTGCGGCCAAGAAGGCTCCGGCCAAGAAGGCTGCACCGGCCAAGGCGGCGGCCCCCAAGAAGGCTGCACCGGCCAAGAAGGCTGCTCCGGCCAAGGCAGCGGCCCCCAAGAAGGCTGCTCCCGCCAAGAAGGCTGCTCCCGCCAAGAAGGCCACCAAAAAGTAGCTCCATCCGTCTCCAGACGCAGGTTGCGAGAGGCCTTCGGGCCTCTCGCTTCGCGTCCGCGGTCTGGCACGATTCGTAGATGGACGCGATCTGCAACGACCTCGCCGCCGAGCACGAATCGCTCGATGTGCTCATGGTGGACTTGCCCGACGCGGCGTGGGACGAGCCGACGCCAGCCGCCCGATGGGCGGTGCGAGATCAGATCAGCCATCTGTGGTTCTTCGATCGCACCGCCGCGCTGGCGGCCACCGACGAAGACGCGTTCCGGGCGAGCACGGCTGCGCTCATGGCCAGCGGCGATCCGGACGCGGCCGGCCTCGCGGAGGGACGCGCCCTCAGTGCCGCTGAGCTCCTGGCCGCATGGCGGTCCGGGCGGGTGGCGCTGCTCGCCGCGCTGCGACCCCTCGACCCCAAGGCCCGGCTCCCTTGGTACGGCCCGTCGATGGGCGCCACGTCGTTCGCCACTGCTCGCCTCATGGAGACCTGGGCCCACGGGCAGGACATCGTCGACGCCCTCGGTCTGACCCGCCCGGCCACAGCGCGCCTGCGTCATGTTGCCCACATCGGCGTTCGGGCTCGGCCCTTTGCCTACGCGATCCGCGGCCTGACGATGCCAGCGGCCGACGTCAGGGTCGAGCTGGTCGCACCCGACGGCGAGTTGTGGACGTGGGGCGATGCCAGTGCCACGGATCGCGTCGTCGGGCCGGCGCTCGACTTCTGCTTGGTCGTCACGCAGCGCCGTCATCCTGACGACACCAAGGTGCGCGCTACCGGCGAGGCGGCGGTGGAGTGGCTCGCCATCGCGCAGGCCTTCGCCGGTCCTCCCGGTTCCGGGCGCGCTCCCGGTCAGTTCGCCTGAGCGCTCGACGCACCGATGCTGGGTGCTCTCAGTCGCCGCGATGCGATGGATTGCGCCGAGAGCTGACCGCTACAGCGGGCTCATCAGCTTGAACGCCTCGCCGTGGGCGACGCCGATGCGCCGCCCGTGCTCGGCGAGGCGGTCCGTCACGCGTCGCGCGAAGGCTGCCATCTGCTCGTCGAGCTGAGGTCCGCTCGCCTTCATCGTCGACTCGAACTGGCTCTCGTGAGCGGCCAGTGCTGCGAGCTTGGCGTCGACGTACCCGGTCACGTCCTCGACGTGGTCGGCCTCGTCGGCTTCCCACAGCAAGAGCGCATCGGGGCGGTGATGAGCGATGGCCTGCTCGGGGAAGAAGTGCGGGTCGCGAGCGGCCACGATCCCGTCGGTGGCGAGGAACCCCGCGTGGCGATGATCGGGGTGCAGCCGGTAACGCCGCCACGGGTCGTGGCCGAGCACCACCGCCGGTTGCAGCCGCCGGATCCATAGCGCGACCTGAAAGCGCTGCTGCATCCCGCTGTCGAGCTCGCCGTCGGGCCAGCCGAGGAAGACGACCTCACCGGTGGCACCCAGGGCGCGAGCCGCCGCGCGCTGCTCGTCCTGCCGGCGGGCGACGAGGGCAGCGGTGTCGGCGTTCACGTCCCAGGTGCCCTTGGAGCCGTCGGTGCACACGAGGTGGTGCACGACGCAGCCGTGTGCCGCCCATCGGGCCATCGTGGCGCCGCACCCGAACTCGACGTCGTCGGGATGGGCGCCGATCGCGAGCGCGCTGGCCGGGATCGGGAGGCCGCGGCCGACGGCGACCGCCGGGCGGTTCAGGCGTGGCTGGCCAGGCTCGTCGCTGATGGCAGCACCTCGGAGAGCTCGTGGTGGAGGAGGTCGTCGGGCACGTCGACGTCCCAGCCGAGGAGCGGCTCGCGCACGACGCGCAAGCCGAGGCCGAGACGGATCGCTTCGTGGGCGTGTCGCACGAACGAGGCGGGGCCGTACGAGAACGTGAACTCGCCACTGGTCGGCACACAGGCCACGTTGGTGCCGTCGTCGCGGCGGTCGGGCACAAGGGTGACGCCGGGGAAGCGCGCGACCCAGGCCAGTGTGACCGCCAGCGGCAGGTCGGAGTGCGCGACCACGGCCCGGTCGAAGCCGAGCTCGGCCAGCGAGGCCACGCCGTCGGTGACCGCGCCGTTGAGGCCATGCCCCGGTCGCCACAGAACGGTGGCGCCCACGGCTTCGGCCCACGTCGCCACGAGCTCGTCGTCGCACACGACGTAGACGGGGAGCGGGTGTCCAGCCGACACGACCCGGGTGGCCATCGTTCGGGCGAGCGATGCGCGCTGCGAGGCACCGAGGACGCCGGCGAGGCGGACCTTGGCTTGGCGGAAGTCCTTGACCGGCACGAGCACGGCTGCGCCCACGAGGGCGAGTCTAGGGTGCGGCCCGTGACCAACCGGCCTGGAGCGATCCACGTCGCCGTCGTCGGAGCCGGCACGTGGGGCACGACGGTTGCTGCCCTGGCCGCAGGGAACACCCCGACCACGCTCTGGGCTCGCCGTGGCGAGCTCGCTCACCGCATCGACACCGAGCACGTGAACGACGACTACCTGGCCGCCATGGCGCTGCCGTCGTCGTTGCGATGCACGGCGTCGCTGTCCGAGGCGCTGGCCTCTGCCGACGTCGTGGTGATGGGTGTGCCGTCTCATGGCTTCCGTGCCGTGCTGACTGAAGCGGCACCCTTCATCCGCCCGTGGGTGCCGATCGTCAGCCTGGCCAAAGGCCTCGAGCAGGGCACGCTCCTGCGCATGAGCGAGGTCGTCAACCAGGTGCTTCCCGGTCATCCGGTGGCCGTGCTCACGGGGCCGAACCTGGCGCTCGAGATCATGGCGGGCCAGCCGGCGGCGACGGTGGTGGCCATCGACGACACCATCGTGGCCGGCGAGCTGCAACGCATCTTTTCGACGCCGCGGCTCCGCGTGTACACGAACCCGGACCTGGTGGGTTGCGAGGTGAGCGGGGCGGTCAAGAACGTCATCGCCATTGCCGCGGGGATGGCCGACGGTCTCGGGTTCGGCGACAACACCCGGGCCACGCTCATCACTCGGGGCCTGGCCGAGATGACCCGTCTCGGGGTGGCGCTCGGGGGTGATCCTGTGACGTTCTCGGGCCTCGCCGGGATGGGGGACCTGATCGCGACCTGCTCGTCGACCAAGAGCCGCAACCACAGCGTCGGCTTCCAGCTCGGACAGGGTCGCACGATCGACGAGATCGTGGCCGGCACGTCGATGGTCGCCGAAGGGGTCAAGAGCAGCCCATCGGTGCTCGAGCTCGGCCGGCGTCACGACGTCGACCTGCCGATCACCGAGCAGATGGTCGCCGTGTGCCAGGAGGGCCGGACCGCCGTCGAGGCGCTCAACGCGCTGATGGAGCGCCGCAGCAAGGCCGAGTTCGACGAGGACCATCAGTGATGGGGTTCTCCAGACCCGGCACCACGATCGGCACGGTTGGGTCGCGGTGGCGGGCCACGGTCACGCCATGGGGTGCGGTCGTGCCCGACGACGGCACCCCGGTGCTCGACTGGTGGATCGCGGCCGACGATCGCTGGCACGATCCGTCGGTCGAGCCGAGCGTGCGCCAGCGCGCCGTCGAAGGCGCGCCAGTTCTCGAGACGTCGCTGCGGGTGCCGGGGGGTGATGCCGTGCACCGCGTGTACGTCGCGTCGCTGGCGGCCGTACCCGGCGGCGCGGCCGTCGTGGTCGAGCTCGAGAACACCTCGTCGTTGCCGTTCGCGGTGGCCTTCACCCGAGGGTCGAGGCTGCTCACCGCCCGCCCGCCCACGCCTGTGCCGATCGAGGGCATCACGCTCCCGCCCGACGTCGTCGTGCTGCCAGTGGCGCACGGGTCATCGGTGAGGGTGGCGGTGGCGTGTGGTGGTGGACCAGCCGGCGTCCGACCCGCCGGCTTGCCGGTGCCGGCTCAAGTGGCGCGGGGCTGGGTCGCCCACGTCGAGCGTGATCTGCGGCTGGTGCTGCCCGACGACGATCTGCGCCAACTCGTCGTCGGGGCACGAGCGGCCCTCGTGCTGGAGGGCCCTTCGGACCCTGAGCGAGACCCTGTGGGCTTCCTGCTCGGCGTCGTCGAGACGTGCCGCATGGGTGAAGCCGCCGGCCCCTGGGTCGATGATGTTGCCGCCGCCGCGGTGGCCGTGGCCAAGGGCGAGCGGGGCGTGGCGTCGGTGCCGTGGGCGTCGTCGGCCGCGCTGGCGGCGGCTGCTGAGGTGCTCGAACGGGCCGGCGAGACCAAGGGGTGCGCCGACGTGCTCGCCATGCAGCGGCGGCTGGGAGCCGTGTCGTCGTTGCCGCCGCTCGACGTCGCAACGCTGGCCATGCTCGATCCCGCTCGGCGGGTCGCCGCGGTTCTCTCGGCGCTGGTGGCGGCGCCCGGGCGTGACGATGTCGCGGTCCTGCCCGGCTTCCCGGCGGGCTGGCTCGGACGATCGGTCGAGGCTTACGGGCTGCCGGTCCCTGGCGGCCGCCGCATCAGCGTTGCCGTGCGGTGGCATGGCGAACGGCCGGCGCTGCTGTGGGAGGTCACCGGCGCGAGCGGCCTGACGGTGGGCTCACCGCGCCTCGACCCGACGTGGAGCACCACCGACATGAAGGGGGAGGCGCTCCTGGCCCCTCCGCCCGACGATCTCGTGGTGGCCCGCTCCTGACTGAGGTGGCCGTCCGTCAGATCGTTGCATCTGCAACCACCACCGTGACGATCTGCTCGGGCTGCACGATCAGGGCCCCGTCGATCACTGCGGTGGAACGGTGGCGGAGGTCGACCTGGACGGCCGGTCCGGGGAGGTCGACGCTCGCCGCCGCCGACGAGGGGTTGAACAGTCGGACCTGAAGTCCGCCCGACTGCCGCACCAGCGACGACACCACAGCGGGGCCGGCGGCGAGGGCCAGGGCCTGACCGGGGGTGGCGACGCCGTCGGCCACACCGTGGCCGTAGGTGACGAGCAAGGGAACGAAGGCGGCGTCAACCAGGTCGTAGGGGTCGGCTGATGAGTCGGCGTCACCATCGCGGGCGTCGGCGTCAGCCACGTGGAGGGCGAAGCGCAGCTCGTGCGGACCGTGGACCTGCGCACCCCGCAGCGCCATGATCGGCCCGGCCGGCAACGGTCGAGAGGTCATCGGGCCGCGAGAGAGCCAGCCCGTCGCCCGCAGCAATGTCAGCGCGATGGCGTAGGCACGCTGTTCGCCGCCGGGTCCCTCGCGCCGGTCG
>JBBRTJ010000070.1:0-19601 GCA_038244535.1 Acidimicrobiales bacterium
CGACACGATCAGCGGCGATGGCGGAGCGTCTCGGCCGCCAGCACCGAGAGCGTCCCGGCCGCGGTGGCGCCCCAGGTGAGCTCGCCGGCCCGAGCGAGCGCTCCGGCGCCCAGGCGCTGGCGGAGCGCGACATCGGTCAGCGCCGCCGACAGCGCGTCACCGAGGTGGGCGGGGTCGGCCAGCACGCCCGTGACGCCGTCGATGACCGCATCGCGATGGCCGGCCACGTCGGTGACCACGGCCGGTGTCCCGCAGGCCGCCGCCTCGGTGATGGTCATGCCCCACCCCTCGGCGACCGACGCGCTGGTCAGGACCCAGGCCCGCCGGTACAGCGCTACGAGGTCGTCACTGCTCAACCGGCCGGCGAAGTGCACCCACGACGACGCGTCGAGATCGCTCACCAGCGCGTCGAGGGCCTCGCGCTCGGCTCCCTCGCCGACGATCACGAGCTCGAGGCCGGGGTGGCGATTGCGGATGGCGGCCACCTTGGCGATGAGGACCTCGAATCGCTTGACCGGCATGAGGCGACCCACGGCGACCACGAGGGGGTGGTCGGCCTTGGCGCCTCCGGGCGAGAAGCGGGCGTCGATGCCCGGCGGCACAACCGTGACGCGCCCGGGCCGGAAGCCCAGTTGCTCGACCATCTCGTGCTTGGACGACTCGGACAGGGTGATCATGGCCATGCGGCGGTAGATCGGCGGCGCCACGCGACGCTCGAGCAGCTCGCCGGCCCGGGCCAGGTTCGGCGGCAGCACCATGCCCCACATCGGTCCGTGGACGTGGTGGAGCCAGGTGACCTTGGGGCCGGTGGCCCACAGCGGCGTCATCCACGGGACGCCGTTCCAGATCTCGACGAGGCCATCGCGCTCGCCGTGGTGGCCGAGCAGCTCGCTGACCACGCTTCGGGGGAACACCAGGTACCGCCCGGCCTTGCGGATGACCTTGTAGCCGTCACGGGTGCTGACCACCGGCGCGCCCTGCGCGTAGGAGGTGCGCATGGTCACCTCGATGCCGGCCTCGGCCCAGAGCCGGGCGATGGTGGCGGCGTGGAGCTCGGAGCCGCCCGCCTCGACGTCGGCCAGGTCGCGCCAGGCCAAGACGTGGATCCGGCGCAGACCGGCGGCGGCCGCGATGTCGCCGAGCTTGGCCCTGGTGAGATCGTCGGCGGGGAGCGGGGACCCGGTCGGGCGCTGGGGTCGGCTGGGTCGCTCGTCGTTCAAGTAGGGGTGCTCCAACGCTGGGTGAACGGGTCGTTACATTACCGGCGGCCCCCGACCCTCCTGAGGACACCCCGTTGAAGCTGACCGGCGAGCGCCCGATCGAGGGCAAGACCCCAGACTCGCTGCTGGCTCTTCACGCGGCCGGCTACCGCGAGGTGCTCGATCGACTGGCCGGCGGCCGCTTCCTCGACCTCGGCTGCGGCCTCGGTGACGGCAGCGCCGGGTTCCTCGCGCCCGACCGCGAGGTCGTCGGTGTTGACTACGACCCCGCAACAGCCATCGAAGCGATCCACCTCCACCCAGGGTTGCGCGGGCTGTGCGGTGACGGTGCGGTGCTCCCGGTCCGGAGCGGTTCGTTCGACTGGGTGTGCTCGTCGCACCTCATCGAGCACTTCGTCGACCCTGAGCCGCACGTAGCCGAGATCGCCCGTGTGCTGCGACCGGGGGGCACGGCGTTCTTCCTCACCCCGAACGCTCCGGCCGACTTCGAGAACCCCTACCACGTCCACCTGTTCGAGCCCGATGAGCTGCGGTCCATGCTGAACCGACACTTCAACGCCGTCGAGGTGCACGGCCTCGACGGCGATGCCGTCGTGCAGGCCGACTTCGCCGCGCGGCGCTTGTGGGCCCGCAGGATGCTCGCCATCGACATCTTCGATCTGCGCCACAAGTTGCCTCGCAACGCCTACGTGCAACTGCACGCGCTGGCGCGCCGGGGCGCCTACCCGCTGATCGCGCTGGCTCAGCGCCGGCGCCACCAGCCCGCGCCCGCCATCACGGCCGATCGCTTCGCCCTCACCGACACGATCGACCCGACCACGCTCGTGCTCTTTGCCGTAGCCACCAAGGCTCCCTCAAGCCCATGACCGCAACCGTCGTCGAGAGTGGCGAGGGACCGCTCGAGGACGGCCAACCGGGGGTGGTCACGACCGGCGCGCCCCATCTGACCCACATCGACGCCCTCGACGGCCTTCGGGGCATCGCCGTCGCCGGGGTCCTGGCCTTTCACCTCGGCTACCTGAAAGGCGGCTACCTCGGCGTCGACCTGTTCTTCGTGCTCTCGGGCTTCTTGATCACGTCGTTGCTGGTGGCCGAGTGGGGTGCGTCTGGGGCGGTCGCCCTCGGCAGGTTCTGGGTCCGTCGAGCACGGCGGTTGCTCCCGGCGATGCTCCTGGTCCTGTTGGCGGTGGCCCTGTACGGCTGGCTGCTGGCCGGACCGCTTGAGCTCGAGCGGCTCCGTGACGACGGCCTGGCGACCCTGCTCTATGCGGCCAACTGGCACTCGATCGTGGATCAGGTCAGCTACTGGCAGACCTTTGCGGCACCATCGCTGCTGGCCCACACCTGGAGCCTGGCCATCGAGGAACAGTTCTACCTGCTGTGGCCGCTGCTGGTGGTGCTGGTGCTCAGGGTGCTGCACGGCTCGCTGCGAGTCCTGCTCGGCCTGACCCTGGCCATGGCGGCCGCCTCGGCCGTCACGATGATCGTGCTCCACCACGCCGGCGACGACCCGACGCGGGTGTACTTCGGGACCGACACCCGGGCGGCCTCGATCCTGGTCGGGGCGGCCCTCGCCCTCGTGCTCGCGATCCGGGGTCCGATCGTCGGGCGTCACCTGGGTCGGGCCGTGGGCGCACTCGGCATCGTCGCCGCAGCGTTCCTGGTCGTCTGCTGGACCACCGTGGCAGGCACGAGCGACTGGCTGTACGAGGGCGGCCTGTTCTTGTGCGGCATGGCGGTGGTGGCGATCATCGCCTCCATCGTGCGCCCCGCCCCCGGAGTGCTCGGCGCCGTCCTGTCGGTGCGGGTGCTGCGGTGGCTCGGCACCATCTCCTACGGCTTGTACCTCTGGCACTGGCCGGTGATCGTCGTGCTCGACGAGCAGCGAACCGGGCTCGACGGCCTCCCGCTCGCCGTGCTGCGCGTCACCGTCAGCATCGGCATCGCCGTGGCGTCCTACGTGTGGGTCGAGCGACCGATCCGCTACGGCTCGCTCGGGCGAACGCGTTCGATCGTGCTGCTGCCCACCAGCTTCGCCGTGTGCGCGCTGAGCCTGGTGCTCGTCGCCCGCGGCGCTCCGGCCCTTCCTGGTCCGATCGCGCTCCCGACCATCCCCCTCGTCACGACGCCCTCCGGTTCGTCAGCGCCCACCACCGTGTCAAACGCGGCAACGACAACGGTCGCAGGGGGCAGACCCGTGGCGGTGATCGCGCCGCTGCGCCTGATGGTCGCGGGCGACTCCGGCGCCTACTACCTCGGCGAAGGCCTGGCCTCCGAGACCAAGGCCGCCGGCGGCGAGGTCAGCAACCTGGGCGCCGTCGGTTGCGGCATCAACGGCCGCACCGACCCCCGCACCCGCATGCCCGGCGGCCAGTACCTGACCGATCCGCCCGGCTGCAGCACCTGGGCGGAGCGGTGGAGCGGGGAGGTGGCACGCTTCAAGCCCAACGTCAGCCTCCTCACGCTGGCCTGGCCCGGCTACGGCGACCGCATGATCGACGGTACCTGGCGCCACCCCTGTGATCCCGTCTTCGACCGATGGTATGCAGGCGAGGCCCAGGCGGCGGTGCGGGCGCTCTCGTCACCCGGCAACCACGTGGTGGTGGCACTGACCGCCTACTCGTCGCTTCCGCTCGCGAGCGACGCCCACCAGCGCGTCGACTGCCTGAACGACGCTTATCGAGCCGGTGCGGTGGCTGCTCCCGGCACGACGATCGTCGATGTCAACGCGTTCGTGTGCCCCGCAGGCACCTGCATCACCCAGCAGGACGGCACGACCCTGCGGCCGGACGGGGTGCACTTCCAAGGGCCGGGCGCACTGCTGGCGGCGCGGTGGCTGCTGCCGAGCCTCACGCCCGACCCGCTCCCGGCGGCATCGACGACGACGGCGCCACCGGACACAACCGCTCCCGCCACCACGACGCCCGTGGCCCCGCTTCGCACGCTCGTGCTCGGCGACTCGACGGCCTACACGCTGGCCGCCGGCTTCCCGGCGAGCAGCGAGGAGCTCCAGGTCGCAGGGGCCGCGTCCGTCGGCTGCGGCATCGCCGACGGCGAGCCGTTCGACACGATGCCCGTCCCCGTGCCGGCGAAGTGCCGCACCTGGCGTACCGAGTGGACTGACGCGTTGCAGCGCTTCCAGCCCCGGGTCGTCGTGCTGATGCTCGGGGCGTGGGAGGTGCTCGACCACCGGGTCAACGGCGTCGTCTACAGCTTCCCCAGCCCGGGCTGGCATGCCGTGGTCGACAAGGCGCTGACCGACGCTGTGACGCTGGCAGCCAGCACCAACGCCGAGCTGGCCGTGCTCGAGGTGCCCTGCTACCACCAGTCAGCGCACTCGTCGGTCCCGGCGCAGCAGCGCAACGAGCTGGCCCGGGTCGACGCGCTCAACGACCAGCTCCGCCAGCTCGTCGCTGCCAACCCGCGGTCAGCGCTCGTCCCCGTTGGCGACCTGGTGTGCCGTCAGCACCCGACCGACGACCTCCGCTACGACGGCGTGCACCTCAGCGCTCAGGGGGCGGCCACCGTGTGGTCGTGGCTCACGCCGAGGTTGCAGGCGCTCGTCGCATCGCCACCGCCCTGAGCCCGGCGTCGATGGCAACGGCGGCAAGGACGACGACGGCGACTTCGGCCGGCGTTCGGAAGCGCACGATCCCGTAGAACGCGGCGGCCCCGAAGGTGACGAGCACGGGCAGCGCCAGCAATGGGACAAGGAGCGCCCGCGACCGCCGCCACTGCACGACCCCGCCGCCGACGGCGACGGGCACCATGAGCCAGAAGCTCCACAGGCACCATCGCGACAGCCAGGTCTCACGTCCCTCGCCCTGGTTGAGCCACACCATCTGGTCTGGTTCGTAGACGCTCCAGACCCGAGCCACTCGGACCACCATCACCACCGGTAGCCGCCCGAGGTGCGAGCGGACGTAGTCGAGGCCTGCGGTGCGCAGGTACGACGACGCCACCGACTGGTCAACGCCCGGGGGCACCGGCACCGCCAGACCGCACTCCAACGACCAGAAGCCGATGCCCCCTCCGAAGTAGGTGGCATCGCAGTTGGCCCCGGCCGCCAGGAGCCCGTCGTTGGTCGACACGAGCACCGGCTCGTCGAAGCGGCTGGCGTTGTAGGCGAACCAGGGCACGAGCGGGGCCACGGCGCCGGCCACGGTGAGACCGCCGAGGGCCAAGGCGGTGCGCCAGGACACCTCGGGCCGGCGGCGGGCGGTGATGACGACGAGGGGGAGCACGACGAGAGGAAGGAGCAGGGCCAGCTCGGCCCGGGTCAGGATCGCCACCCCGATGGCGAGTCCCGCCCCCACCGCCACTCGAGGCCGCGGATCGTCGAGCAGCCGGTAGGCGGCCAGGAGCACGACGGTGGTCATCAGCGCGGCGAGCGTCTCGGACATGAGCAGCCCGTCGTTGACCCACAGGTTCGGGTAGAGGGCGGCCAGTCCGGCGGCCAACAGGCCGACGCGAAGGCCGCCGACCCGGCGGCCGAGGAGTCCGACGAGCAGCACGACCACAACGCCGAGCGCCGCCATCAGCAGGCGCTGGCCCAGGACGCTGCCGGGGGCCAACCACTCGGCGGGGGCGAGCACGAGCGAGGTCAGCGGCGGGTGGTCGGCGGCCGGCATCCCGGGGTGAAACGGGTCGGCGAACCAGTGGCCGTGGGCAATGACCTTGGCCTGGGCGCTGTAGTAGATCTGGTCGCCCAGGAGGGCGTCGTCGCGCTTGGGGCCAAGGACGTAGGCCACCCGAACCGCGAGCGCGACCGCGCTGATGGCGGCGAGGCCGAGACGGAAGGTCCGGTGGCCGCCGTCGGGCGCCTTGGGGGTGCCGGGTGGTGGCGTCGTGCTGGTCATGACGTCGGTCATCGTTGCTCGTCGCGCCGATGGTGCAGGGCGACGTGGGCGCCCACCAGCACCACGGCGAGCAGCACAGGACGATGCGCCGACTCGTAGCCCTCGGTCCATCCGAACCCGGGCGACGGGTGGCTGCGCCAGGTGCGAGCCAGGTAGTACAGCGCCGCCGAGGCGACGAGCACGACCGCGACCGCCCCGGGCACCAGGCGTCCGCGGCGGTGGAGGGCGGCTGGAACAGTGACGGTGAGGGCGACGAGGCCCCAGAGCGGACCGATCACCAGGACGGCCAGGAGGGCGGTCGATACGGCAATCGTGAGCCCGACGCGGGTCTTGGCCGCCCGAGCCTCGGCGCCGGCCACGCCCAGCCCGAAGACCGGTGCTGCAGCGCTGGTGAGCAGCACCTGCTCGCGGCGGCCGCCCAAGACGAGCAGGACCAGGCAGGCCAACACGGCCAGCGCCGATGCCCGCAAGGTCCAGTCGATCAGCCGCTGGGGCGTCCACGTCAGAGTGAAGGGCACCTCGCCGTTGGCTGCGGCACCGGTCGCGACGCCCATGGTCTCAGCGCTGACCAGCCAGCCGTTGCTGCCACCGTCGATCACCTCGGGCGCGCCGAGATCACGGCCCCCGAGGGTCAGGCGCCAACCGGCGTTGTGGCCCTGGCCGAGGACGAACCACGCGGGGGCGGTGGCCGTTGCCAGGCCCGTGACGCTGCCGCTGACCCGCGTGCGGCCGTCGCCCGTGACGTGCACGGCGGCGGCGGCCGGTGCGGCGGTGGCTGGCGCGGCGGTGGCTGGCGCGGCGGTGGCCGACCCCGGCCACGACGGTGAGCGCAGGACCAGCCGATCGACGTCGAACCCCGTCACGAGCCCGGCGGCCGACTCGATGCGATGATCGCCGGCGGTGAGGCTGACGGTGGCGGGCCCGGCGCCCGGGTCACACGTCGAGACGGTGAGCGCCTGACCGGCGAGCGCATGAGCCGTGGTGCCGGTCACCCGGACCGGCACCGGCCGCCCGTCGATGCGGACGAGGTCGTCACGGCAACCGCTGTCGATCATGTCCACCGCGGGTGACACGCGCACGGAGCCGAGGCCCATCTCGGCGATCGCCACGGGGAGGGTCGTGGTCTCGCCGTATCGGTGATCGACCGTGGTCACGGCCCTGATGCCCGAGATCCTGACCGTGGCCGGCGGGCCGGCCGCGCCGAGCCTGAGAGCCGGGACCGCGACGGTCAGCGACGCAACGGTGCCGATGGGTCCGTCGGCGATGGCGGGTACGGCGGCGATCCGCTGCTGGCCGTCGCCGCTCGTGATGGTCAGCTCCGTCGGTACGGAGTGGCGTCCATCGGCCACCACCTGGAGCTCGAGATGATCGATGGTCGTGTCGGCGGCAGGGCGCACGACCAGCGATGACCCGACGGGCTGGCCGAACGGGGTGGTCCACGCCGTGGTGGGGTTGCCATCGAGGGCGGCCCACCCTCGTGCGGTCAGGGTCCCGGCCATCGACCCGCTGGCCACGACCGTGGCGCCGCCCTGGCGGCCGAGCAGCGGGGCCAGCACCGCATCCGGGGCGCGTGGCGAGAGGCGGATGGTGGCTTCGACGGCAAGCGCGGCCGCCGCCGGGAGTCGGATCTGGCGGACGATGGCCCGCTCGTCGTCATCACGCCAGCGGTTGGTGGCGGCCACCCGCTGGCGGGTGAGCACCACCGCCAGCGGCTGACCGGCCCGGACGATCGGAAGGGCGACGGGAGTGCGAACGACCTCGCTCACGGTGGTCGCCCCGAGGCCGAGCTCGGCGATGCCCACCGCACTGAGACCGAAGTTCGAGACAGGATGGCCCACGTTGGTGACGAGCACCTCGAGCTCGATCCAGGTGACGTCGGCGGGCGCGAGGTCGATGCGCTGCCCGGCGCTCGATCGGGACGAGGCGTCGAGGTTGACCTCGGTCGATCCGGCCGAGGTGGTGATGCGGACCCGGGTGATCCAGCGGTTGGCGCCGAAGTCGTGCGCCTGTTGCAGCTGCAGGTGGTCGAGCGAGATCGCGTTCGGGAGATCGACCCGCAGGCGCTCGTGCTCGACGGCGCCGCGGTCGCCCACCCGCCACGCCGTCGCGGGATCCCCGTCAAGGGCAAGGGCCGGGCGGTCCTCGGGACGGTAGGCGGTCGGTTCGCCGTACGAGGTGGCCCGCACCACGGCGCCCCGCTGGAGCGAGATCGTTTGGTCGTCGATCGTTGCGTTGGGGAACACGGGCAGGCGGTGGTCGGCGGTGTCGGTGGCGAGCGAGACATCGACGCCGGACTCGGTGAAGCCCACGACGTCTTGCGATCCCCGCCACTGGCGGGCCCGCAGCCGGTTCGAGTCGGTGATGATGAGCGGTCCGCTCCAGTTTGCCCGCTCGGCAGCGGTGAGGTCGGCTGCATAGCGGATGGCCGTGTGCCCGTCGACCAGGCCGACCGCAGCGGCATCGACCACTCCATCCCCGCTGCCGGCGAGAGCGATCGCACCCCCCGCCGGCTCCATCCGCACGATGGGTACGGGGTCGCTCACCGCGATCGTGGCGGCCGGTGGCACCGGCGTGCCGATGGTCGGATCGGACAGAGCCTGCTCGTCGACCATGGTCACGGCCGCCTGGTTGATCTGCGCCGGGCCCCGGGGCAGGGGGGCGGCCAGCCCCGGAACGTCTTGGTAGAAGGTCCACGTCGGCTCGGGGCGGGCTGTTCGGTAGCGCTCGAACGCAGTGTCGCCGCGAACCACGACGTCGCCCACGCCGAGCATGCGGGCCACCGGCGCGACCGAGGTGCGCTCGGCGATCCCGGTCTGGAAGCGGTCGTCTTGGGCCAGGAGGAGATCCATGGTGGCGGGGCTGCCGAGGGGCAGCAGGTCACGGGTGATGGTCGGCCGGCTCATGAGCCCGGGCAGGATGGCATCGGTCGTGGTGCCCCAGCGGTAGGCGGCGAACTCGCTGCCAGGTAGCTCCCACACCCGGGTGGCCGACCCCTTGGCGTCGAGGGCGGCGGCCGTCTGGGGCCACCACGAGGGCAGGTCTTCGGGTCGGCGGAGCCGGGCGTCGACGTACCCGCCGGTCCACTGCGCAGGGAGCTGCACGACGGCCAGCACGATCAGCCCCACGGCCACCGCGGCTCCCAGCCGGTGACCGCGCAGTGACTCGGGCACGAGGCGCAGCGGTCGGGTCCGCGCCGCCGACCAGGTGGCGGTGGCCTCGACGGCCGCGCCGAGCGCCAGCGCGAACGCAAGGAGAACGAGGGGGAGCGCCCTCGTCGAGGACCGCAGCGCGAGCAGGATCGTGGAGCCGGCATCCCCCCGCTTGACCAGCGCGCCAAACGCCGAGGGGTCGTCGTAGGGATGGGCGCCGACCGCCAGAACGAGCCCGATCACGATCAGCGTCGCCAACCAGACCCGGTAGCGCCAGCGCAGGCACACCACCGCCAGCACGGCGAGGAGGGCCAGCCCGAGTCCGAGGGCGATGAGCGGCAGGCTGGTCAGGTACGGCGTGGAGGCGCTGTTCCACCGCCCGGTCACGTCGCCGCCGTAGAAGAGCCAGTAGCCGAGGCCCCGGATCCCCTCGCTGGCCAGGGAGGTGTGCGACACCGCCTCGACCGTCTCGGAGTAGGCGAGCACGTCGGCGCCGTAGCGGGCCTGCACCGCCAGCGAGGCGATCCACCAGGCCGACACCCCGGCGGCGAGCACTCCCATGCGGGCGGCGGCGGCGAGCACCCGCCGCACCGGCACCTCTCGCGTGACCCAGGCCGCGCTGGCCAACCAGAGCACCGGCCCGAGCCCGCACAGCACGAGCGCCGTCGCGTTGATCCCCCCGATGGTGAGCACGGTGAGCGCGAACGCAGCCGGCCATCGCCAGCCTCCTCGGCGGGCCGCCAGCACGGCGAACGCCGTCATCCACCCGAGCCCCGCCCACGGGGTGAGCAGGGCCGAGGTGCGGTTGACGTACCCGAGCACGTACGGGGAGAGCTGGTAGATCACCGCTGCGGCCAGTGCCGGGGCGCGACCGAGGCCGAGCAGGCGAGCCAGTACGAACACCCCCGCGCCGGCCGCCAGGAGCAGGAGCCCGATCCACAGCCGCTGCGCCACCCACACCGGGGCATCGATGGCGGCGAACAGCCGGAAGAACGGACCCATCGGCCACAGGTAGCCGATGGTCTGGTGGGTGACCCATCCGCCGTTCTGAGATGGATCCCACAGCGACGAGGCTCCGGTCAGGAAGCGAGCCGGGTCGAGGTACAGGTACTGCTTGGTGTCAGCGGCTACGACGCCCGGTGCGGTGAGCAGCGGGGGCACGAAGGCGAGGGTGGCGAGCACGGCCACCGCTCCGGCCGTCAGCCGATGGCCTCGAGTCCCTGCGGCCGCGCCGGCGGGATCAGGGGATGGCGGCAAAGACGCCATACAGCCCGGTGACCGTCACGAGACCGGCGGCGCAGGTCGCCAGCACCAGTCCCCAGGCCTCGTCGTGCTCCTCGGGCCAGAACGCGGCCGTGGCGATGAGAAGGGGGAAGGCGGTGAGCAGGAAGCGAGGCCGGGCCGTCACGGTGGCCGGCAGCAGCATCAGGCCCACGACGACGACCGAGTACGCCACGAGCGGTGCGGGCAGCTTCACCCTGAGGAGCACCCAGAACCCGAACAGGGTGGCCGCAACGCAGAGGGCGGTGACCGCGTTCACCGCGCTCTCAAAGGGGTGCACGGTGAACAGTGCGATGTCGCGCAGCGCGGTGAAGCCGAAGCTGGCCCCCTCGTTCCACGCCTCCTGCTGCACCCGGAACCACACGAAGGCCTCACCCGTGCGCTGCCACAGATACACCTGAAAGGCGATGAAGCCGATCGGCGACAGCGCCGGCGCGACGAGGGCCGACCACTCGCGTCGTTGGCGGATGGCGATGAAGGCCGTCACGGCACAGGCGGCGACGAGTGCAAGGGCGTTGGGCCGGCTGGCGGTGGCGACCGCGGCCACGATCCCCGCCAGGAGCCACTGACGGCGCACCAACGCCAGCAGGCAGGCGCAGGCCAGCACCAGCATCAAGGCCTCGGCGTAGGCGAACGACAGCACGAACGCGCCGGGGAACAGCGCGGTGAGCACCATGGCGCGGCGAGCGACGCGGACCGAGAAGACCTCACGGGCCAGCGCTCCGACGAGGAGGATGAACGCGACCCCGAGCATGGCGTTGAGGACGAGCGCGGCCATCGAGTCGCCCCCGGGCAGGACGAGATCGACGGCTCGCACGAGCATCGGGTAGAGGGGGAAGAACGCGGCGCGGGCTTCAGGCTGGAAGTACGTGATGTTCGGCGGCACCGACGTCGGGTAGCCGTTGCGCACGATGGAGAGGTACCAGAGGCCGTCCCAGCTCGTGAGCATGTCGATGAGCGGGCGAACCGCAGAGGTCGGCTTCGGCTTGGTCGATGCCGCCACGATGGCTCCCGCGGCCAGCACCATGGAGCGCGACAGCACGTAGGCGACGAGCCCATAGGCCTGCGCCACCCGCCATGATCGATCCGGCTGGTGAACCACGCCGTCGAGGCTGGTCGGAGTCGTCGTCGTCGTGGTTTCGGTGGCCAGTACGCGCTGAAGCTTCACCGAAACAGCGGGCTCGGCCGAGCGGGATGAGGGGACGGGCCGAGCACGGCGCGGGAACGTACCACCGGCACCTCCCGGGCTTGACGACACCCCGATGACGCTGTGCTCACCTCGTACCGAAGCGCGGCGTCACCAGCGAGCGATGGGGTTGATGCGCCGGCGAGGCCCTCGGGCCGGGGCGCGGGCGCCGGCGGCCAGGAGCAGCCGGATGGTGCGCCCGCGATGGGGAGCGAAGGGGGCGAGCAGGTCGAGCATCTCGTCGTCGGTGCCGCGCGGCCGCCCCGTCAGCGCGTGAACGACGACGTTCTTCAGGTGGAAGTCGCCCACGGCCACAGCGTCGGCATCACCCCAGGCGCGACCCGCCACCTCGGCCACCGTCCACGGGCCGATGCCCGGCACCGCTAGCAACCGGCCGCGGGCCTCGGCCACGGGCAACGACGATGCCTCCTCCAGCCGGCGGGCCAGGCGACAGGCGGCCACGATGGTCTCGGCCCGATGGCGCTCGATGCCGTGAGGGTGGAACCACCACGACGGCTGCTGGGCCAGCCAGGCGGGGTCCGGCGGCAGCAGGAGCGGACGTTTGGAGCCGGCCGGGACGGGGCCGGGCGCCGGATCGTCCTGGGTCCAGCACAGCGACCGCCACGACCGCAGGTCCTCGACGGCGGTGACGCGCTGGCCAAGGATCGCGGCGATGAGTGCCGGCATGACCGTGGCCGAGCGTCCGACGCGCAGCCCAGGGTGACGACGCCACGCATCGCGCACCACCGGGTGCTGCGGGTCGAACCCGCCGGGAGCATCGTGTTCGCCGAGCAGATCGGGCACGTGCTCGAGCAGCCATGCCGCACCGGGTCCCCAGGCCTCGGCCCGGATCTCGTCGCCGACTCGCTCCAGGTGCACGGTGCCGGGACCGTCGGCCGTGCGGGTGGCCCTCCACAGTTCGGAGGTGCTCAGCCGGGTCGTGGGGTCGCCCGAGCCGTGGCGGTGGACGCCCAGGGTCCGGCGGAAGTCCAGCGGCCGGTCGAGGACGATGCGCACGACGACGACGGTACGCCCGCCGCCGCCGAGCCGATCGACCCAACGCGGTGGCCAGCCAACCGGGCGTCCCGAGCCGGAGCGATCGGGCGGCGAGTTCGGGCCGGCGGCCCGCCGGAGGTCAGGCCGGAAGCAGGCCGATGTTGGCGTAGGCCCGGGCCAAGGTGGTCGAGGCCACCGCACGGGCCTTGGCATCGCCCATCCGCACGAGCCGCGCCACCTCGCCCGGATCGGCGGCCAGCTCGCGGTAGCGAGCCTGGATCGGGCCGAGCAGCTCGACGACGGCCTGGCCGGTAGCCGTCTTCAGGTCGCCGTAGCGGCTGTAGTGCTCGGCCTCGACCTGGGGCGTGGTGGCATGGCAGGCGGCCAGGATCTCGAGGAGGTTTGACACGCCGGGCTTGGCGGCGACGTCGTAGCGGACCTCGCCGTCGGAGTCGGTGACGGCCCGCTTGAACTTGTGCTCGATCACGGCGGGCTCGTCGAGCAGGTAGATGATCCCGGCCTCGGACGACGCCGACTTCGACATCTTCGAGGTGGGGTCCTGGAGGTCCATGACCCGGGCGCCGGCCCTGGGGATGGCGGCCTTGGGCACCACGAACGTCGTGCCGTATCGGCCGTTGAAGCGCTCGGCGATGTCACGGGTGATCTCGACGTGCTGGCGCTGGTCGTCGCCGACCGGGACCTCGTCGGTGTCGTACAGCAGGATGTCGGCCGCCTGCAGCGCGGGGTAGGTGAGCAGCGCGGCCGAGATGAACCCCGTTCCCTGCTTGCCTGCCTTGTCCTTGAACTGGGTCATGCGCTGCAGCTCGCCGACTGACACCGTGCACTCCATCAGCCAGGTCAGCTGGGCGTGCTCGGTCACGTGGCTCTGGACGAACACGGTGGCGACATCCGGGTCGAGGCCGACGGCGAAGAGCATCGTGGCCAGCTCGAGCGTGGTCCGCGCCACCTCACCGGGGGCCTTGGGGATGGTGAGCGCGTGCAGGTCGACGATGCCGTGGAAGGCATCGCACTCACGCTGGCCCCTCACCCAGTTGGCCAGCGCCCCCAGGTGGTTGCCGAGGTGGACGGCGCCAGTGGGCTGGATGCAGGACAGGACTCGGGTCATGGCCGGGGCAGGCTAGTTGGGGCCGGTAGGGTCGCCGCCGTGGGTTACGAGGTCTCCACCCCGGTGTTCGAGGGGCCGTTCGACCTGTTGCTGCACCTGATCATGCGCGAGCAGGTCGACCTCTACGAGGTGTCGTTGTCGTCGATCATCGACGCCTACCTGGCGTACCTGGGCCGGCTCGAGGGTCTCGATCTCGACGTCACCACCGAGTTCCTCCTCATCGCGGCCACCCTGGTCGAGCTGAAGGTTCGCCGTCTGCTGCCGGGGCGCGACGACGTGTCGCTCGACGACGAAGTCGCCCTGTGGGAAGAGCGCGACCTTCTGTTGGCTCGACTCCTCGAGTGCAAGACGTTCAAGGACGTCTCGATGGTCCTGGCTGCCCTGGCCGAGGGCGCCGCTCGCTCGGTGCCCCGCCTCGCCGGGCTCGACGATCGCTTCGTCGGCCTCCAGCCCGACCTGCTGGCCGGCGTCACCGGCGAGCGCCTCCGGGCGGCGTACCTGCGGGCCACCGCCCCCAAGCCAAAGCCTCGGATCGACCTCGACCACGTCGCCCCGGTGCGCGCCTCCGTGGCCGACGCCGTGGCCGTGCTGATCGACGAGCTCCCGCGTCTTGGGCGAGCGACCTTCCGGCGGCTCACGGTTGGCATCGACGAGCGCCTCGAGGTCATCGTGCGCTTCCTGGCCGTGCTCGAGCTGTACAAGCGAGGGGTCATCGACCTCGGCCAGGCCTCGACGTTCGGCGAGATCGAGGTCGTGTGGCTCGGGTTCGAGGCGGCCGAGGCCGAGATGGCCGACTGGGATGCCGGCGAGGCCGACCTGCGGCCCGAGGGGCGCCGGCTCGTCACCGTCGACGCCTACGAAGGGTGAGCACCGTCGACGAGCCCGAGCTTGACGGGGGCGAGCTTGACGGGGGCGAGCTTGACGGGGGCGAGCTTGACGGGGGCGAGCTTGACCGGGCCATCGAGGCGATCGTGCTGGTGGCCGTCGACCCCGTCGAGCCGGGGCTGTTGGCCCAACTGCTCGAGATCAGCGTCGCCGACGTCGAGCAGCGCTGCGCCGCCCTGGCCGAGGGCTACGACGAGGCCGGTCACGGCTTCCAGCTCGTGCGGGTGGCCGGGGGCTACCGGTACCAGACCCACCCCTCGGAGGCCGCCTACGTCGAGCGCTACGTGCTCGAAGGCCAGACGCCACGGCTGTCGGCCGCCGCCCTCGAGACCCTGGCCATCGTCGCCTACCAGCAGCCCATCAGCCGCGCCCAGATCGCCTCGATCCGCGGCGTCGACCCCGATGCCGTGCTGCGCACGTTGCAGGGTCGGGGCTACGTCGACCAAGTCGGCCGCGATCCCGGGCCGGGCCAGGCCGTGCTGTGGGGCACCACCACGTTGTTCCTCGACAAGCTCGGCCTCGACTCGGTGGCCGACCTCCCGCCGCTGGCCGCCTTCGTGCCCGGCGCCGAGGTGGTCGAGGCCTTCGAGCACAGCCTCCGAGGCGATCTCGGCGCGAAGGCCATGCTCGGCGCGAACACTGATCGAAGCGATGACGATTCGCGCCGAGAAGGCCGGTCGTCCAGCCCGCTGACCGGCTCGACGGGCGACCCGGACGCCAATGGCTGACGACCGCGAACCCGACGACCGCAAACGCCTCGGGAGCGATGGGGGCGACAGCGAACGGGGCGACGGCGGCCAGCACGACGAGCGACTGCAGAAGGTCTTGGCCCAGCGTGGGTACGGCAGCCGGCGCCTGGCCGACGAGCTGATCGCCGACGGGCGGGTGACGGTCAATGGCGACGTCGCGATCCTCGGCCGGCGCGTCGACGTCGACCGTGACCTCGTCGAGGTCGACGGCGCCCCGGTCGCCATCAGGCCCGACCTCGCCTACTACGTGCTGCACAAGCCTGTCGGCGTGGTGACCACCGTGAGCGACACCCACGGTCGCCCCACGGTGGTGCAGCTCGTGCCGGCCGATCCCCCCGTCTACCCGGTGGGTCGCCTCGACGCCGACACCGAGGGCCTCCTTATCCTCACCAACGACGGCGATCTCACCCACCGGCTCACCCATCCGAGCTTCGGGGTCGACAAGGAGTACCTCGCCCACGTCGGTGGCGGTGACGTCGAGCCCCACGCCCTCCGGCAGATCCGCCACGGCATCGAGCTCGACGACGGCATCACCGCGCCGGCCAAGGTGAGCCAACCCCAACCGGGCATGCTGCGCATCACGATCCACGAGGGCCGCAACCGGCAGGTGCGCCGCATGTGCGAGGCCATCGGCCACCCCGTGATCCGCCTCGTTCGTGTGCGCATCGGCCCGCTCAGCGATCGTCTGCTCAAGCCCGGCCAGTGGCGCCCCCTCAGCGTGGAAGAGGTCCGCGCCCTCAACGAAGCGACACGGGGACCCGCCCAGGCGGGTCGCTAACCTCGCCGAAATGCCTGTCCGAGCCCTCCGGGGTGCCACCACGCTCGATGCCGACACACCGGAGCAGGTCTCCGAACGGGTCCGGGCGCTGGTGCTCGAGGTGCTGGCTCGAAACGGCGTGACCGCTGACGACGCCATCAGCCTGATCGTCACCGCCACCAACGACATCCATTCGGCCCATCCCGCCACTGCGGCGCGCTCGTGCGGGCTCGACGACGTCCCCATCCTCGGTGCGCAGGAGCTGGCCATTGACGGGATGCTGCCCCTGTGCGTGCGGCTGCTCCTGCACGTCGAGCTCGATCGGCCCCGATCCGAGGTTCGCCACGTGTTCCTCGAAGGTGCCGTCGCGTTGCGTCCCGACCTGGCCGGACGTTGACGACCATGGCTGATCCGCTCGATGTCGCCGCGCCCCGACGGGCCAACGTCGTGGGCCTCGGCCTGATCGGCGGCTCGTTGGCGATGGCCCTGCGCAACCGGGGCTGGTACGTGACCGCGTCCGATGAGCGGCCGGCTGCCGTCGAGCGGGCTCTGTCGATGATGGTGATCGACGCCGGGGGGATCGACCCCGACGCCGCGATCACCTTCGTTGCTACTCCAGTGCTGGCGCTGCCCGCCGCGGTCCGTGCCGCACTGCGCGAAACCTCCGGCGTGGTGACCGACGTGGGCTCGGTCAAGGCGCCGTTGGCAGCCGCGATCGACGACCCCCGGTTCCTGGCCGGCCACCCCATGGCAGGCTCCGAGCTCGACGGACTCGACGGCGCCGATGCTGCTCTGTTCGAGGGCGCGGTGTGGGTCCTCACCCCGACCGCCCACACTGCCGACGCCACCTTTGCGGCGGTCACCGCGGTGGTGGCCAGCCTCGGCGCCGAGGTCGTCGCGCTCGCACCGGAGCGCCATGATGCCCTCGTCGCTGTCGTGAGCCACGTCCCCCACCTGACCGCGGCCACGCTCATGGCACTGGCCGACGAGCGAGCCGAGGAGCACGCCGCCCTGCTGCGCCTCGCCGCCGGCGGCTTTCGGGACATGACCCGAATCGCCTCGGGCCACCCGGCCATCTGGCCCGACATCTGCGCCGAGAACCGCGTCGCCATCGTCGAAGCGCTCGACGGGCTGATCGCCGGGTTGCAGGGCATCCGGGCCAAGGTCGACCTGGGCGATCGCGACGGGCTCTTGGCCACCTTGACCCGGGCTCGAGCGGCGCGGGCCAACTTGCCGTCGCGCGTGGCCCGCCCCGCCGACCTGGCCGAGGTGCGGGTGCCCATCCCCGACAAGGCCGGCGCCGCCGCCGAGGTCTTCACGCTGGCTGCCGAGCTCGGGGTCAACATCGCCGACTTCGAGGTGGCGCACACCGCCGAGGGAGACAAGGGCGTGATGATCTTGCTCGTCGACGTCATCCAGGGTGACCTGTTCCGAGGCGGCCTCGTCGCCCGCGGCTACCGACCCGTCGTGCGCCCGCTGGCATGAGCACCGGCCCGCTGGTCGTCGCCCCGAGCGGACCATGGGTGGCCCCCACGGTCGAGCATCCGGTCGAGATCACGATCACGCTGCCGGGCTCGAAGTCGCTGACCAATCGCGCCTACGTGCTGGCGGCGCTGGCCGACGGTCCTGGCCGCATCGTGCGCCCGCTGCGCGCTCGCGACACGGCGCTCATGGCCGGTGCGCTGATCGCTCTGGGCAGCGCGATCACCGACGACGGCGATGACGTCGTCGTCACGCCCGCGCCGCTGCGGGGCCCGGCCACCATCGACGTCGGCAACGCTGGCACGGTCATGCGCTTCGTGCCCCCGCTCGCCGCGCTGGCCGACGGCCCCGTCCACTTCGATGGCGATCCGAGGAGCCACGAGCGTCCCCTCGGCGAGGTCATCGGAGCGCTGCGGGCCTTGGTCGTCGATCGTGACGCCCAAGGCCGGGGCGCCCTTCCGCTCACCGTGCATGGATCGGGCTCGGTCAGCGGCGGCGTCGTCACCATCGACGCGTCGGCGTCATCGCAGTTCGTCAGCGCGCTGCTGCTCGCCGCGCCCCGCTTCGAGCGGGGCATCACCGTGCGCCACCAGGGTCCCCCCGTGCCGTCACAGCCGCACATCGACATGACCGTCGAGGTGCTGCGGGCCCGGGGCATCCAGGTCGACACCTCGCGGCCCAACCAGTGGATCGTTGCACCTGCAACGATCCCGGCGCTCGACGTCGTCATCGAACCAGATCTGTCGAACGCGGCGCCGTTCCTGGCCGCAGCCTTGGTCACAGGGGGCACGGTCACGATCCCCGGCTGGCCGCTGGCCACCACTCAACCCGGCGACGCGCTACGAGGACTGCTGGTCGCCATGGGCGCCACCGCGGTGCTCGACGGCCGCGGCCTCACGGTGAGCGGCACCGGCGAGATCCTGGGCATCGAGACGGACCTCCATGACGTTGGCGAGCTCACACCGGTGCTCGCTGCGCTGTGTGCACTGGCCGTCACGCCCAGCCGGTTGCGCGGCATCCGCCACTTGCGGGGCCACGAGACCGACCGCCTCGCCGCGCTCGCCGCCCAGCTCGGTGGGCTCGGGGCCGTCGTCACCGACACCGAGGATGGGTTGGCCTTCCTGCCGGCCCGGCTCCACGGCGGCCGGTTCGCCACCTTCGACGACCACCGCTTGGCGACGGCGGCGGCGGTGGTGGGCCTCGCGGTACCCGGCGTCCAGCTCGACGACGTGGCGACGACGGCCAAGACCATGCCCGAGTTCGTCAGCCTCTGGTCGGCGCTCGTCGCCTCGGCAAGGATGGGAGCGCCATGACCGACCTGCGACCCGTTCGGGTCATCGCCATCGACGGACCTGCCGGGTCCGGGAAGTCCACGGTGGCCAAGGCGCTGGCAGCGCGACTCGGCCTCGACTACCTCGACACCGGGGCCCAGTACAGGGCCGTGGCGTTCGCCGCGCTGCGCCGGGGGATCGATCCCGAGGAGGCGCCGATGGTGGGCGAGCTGGCCCGCGAGGTCGAGCTCGAGGTCGGCGACCACGGCGTGCAGGTCGATGGCGTCGATGCCACCGTCGAGATCCGCGGCCCTGAGATCACCCGGGCCGTCAGTGTCGTGGCCGCCAACCCCGAGGTGCGCGCCGAGCTGCGCCGCCGCCAGCGCGAATGGGCCGAGCAGCACGGGGGCGGTGTCATCGAGGGTCGCGACATCGGCTCGGTGGTCTTCCCCGATGCCGCCCTCAAGCTCTACCTCACGGCGAGCCCCGAGATCCGCGCCGCCCGCCGCCACCGCGAGGTGACCGATCTCGCCTACGAAGAGGTGGCCGCCGCCATCGCCGAGCGTGATGCCATGGACCAGGGCTGCACCGATGGGCCTCTGCGCGAGGCCGAGGGGTCGACCGTGATCGACACCAGCGA
>JBBRTJ010000071.1:0-19578 GCA_038244535.1 Acidimicrobiales bacterium
CCTGGTGGTTGTCGGCCGCTGGATCGGCAGCGAGGTCGACCAGTCCCGGGCCCAGGCGGCCGCCGATGCCGCCGCCCTCGCGGCGGCGCGAGCCGGTCCGTGCGCGGCGCGCTCGGTGGCGTTGGCCGACGGGGCCGAGGTGATCTCGATCGACGTGCGGCCAGATCGCGTGACGGTGGTCGTTCGCCGCGGCACGGTGGACGCGTCGGCTTCGGCGACCGTGGTCGTTGGTGGCCCATCGGTGCGAGGTGCCCCTGCCTATGCTCGTGACCATGCCCGGACGTGAGAGATCCGACGGCGCCGGACGAAGCCGTTCTCGGCGTTCGCCGGTGCAGCCGACGCCAGTGATCGCTGGTGCGGGCATGGGAGCGGGATCGGTGAGCCCCGTCGGTCCCGGTGAAACCACCAGTCGCTCTGGTGTCGATCTCGGGAGCGCCCCGTCGGGAGGGGCTCCCTCGGCGCCCACGGGGGCGTTCACGTTCGACCCCCGCACCACTGGCGAGCTCCCCGTGGTCGTGGTCGACCAGCCCGCACCCGAGCTCGTCGTGGAGCCAGCGTTGGCGGCGCCGAGGCGCAACGGTCGCCCTCGCGTCCGAAAGGTCACTCGCGTCATCCGGCACGTCGATGCCTGGTCGGTGTGCCGCGTGGCCTTCGTGTTCTTCCTGTCGACGTACGCGATCCTGCTGGTGGCCGGCGTTCTGCTGTGGTCGGTGGCCAACTCGACGGGAACCATCGACAACGTCGAGAGCTTCATCCGCTCCCTGTTCGTGCTCGACTCGTTCACCTTCGAGAGCGGCACCCTTCTCAGGGCCAGCGTCGTGTTGGGGGCGCTGTGCGTGGTGGCCGGAACAGCGATGGCGGTCACCGCTGCTGTGCTGTTCAACCTCATCGCCGACCTGGTCGGCGGGATCCGGGTCACCGTGCTCGAAGAAGAGGTCCTCGCCCTCGATGCACCGGCTCCGCGGCGCTCCCGCCGGCGCCGCTGAGCGCGCTGGCCCGAGTCACTGGCGCCTCGGCTACGATCACTCCTCGCTTCATGGGGCTATAGCTCAGTCGGTTAGAGCGCATCCCTGATAAGGATGAGGTCGCAGGTTCGATTCCTGCTAGCCCCACAAAGTCCCAGCGTAGAAGTTGTTTTCAGGCGAGGTGACCATCGCGGATGCGGTGGATGAGCTCCTCCCTACAACCGGGAGCGCTGCCGACCGTGACACTGATCATCGAGTTCGAGGCCCGGGGAGCAGGTCAGCCGCGCTGAGCGAACTTCGAGCTGAACTGCCCGGCAGAGCAGGTGGTGGCATCGGCGTCCGGGGTGTCTGAGCGCGACGCGTCGATCGATTGGCCCGCGCCGCCGTTCGCTAGTGTCCGCCACGATGGCGACGAACGAGACGGCGCCCGTCTACTTCCACATCGGTTACTCGAAGACCGCGACGAAGACCCTCCAGGGCGGGGTGTTCCCGCGGCTCGAGCGGCTGCATCTCTGGGGCAACGGTCCGTTGGTGTCTCGGAACAACGACGACGAGCAACGCCGCGCCATCACCCTGCTGAAGGAGCTTGCCTGGAGCGACACGTGGGACGCAGCCGAGCCCAAGTGGCAGGAGCTGCGCGCCGCCGCTGTCAGCCCCGACGACCGAATCAGCTTCGCGTCGTACGAGACGCTGAGCGGCACCTTCTACCACCCGCGCAGCGACGGCTTGGAGAACTGCCGCCGCCTCCACGAGCTGTTCCCCACGATGCGCGTCATCCTCACGATCCGCGAGCAGCGGTCGATGCTGCGATCCGTCTACGCGCACTACGTGCGCACGGGTGGCCCGGCGTCACGGGCGCAGTTCATCGACGGTGGCATCGTCGAACCGCAATGCCTGCTGTACGACGACTTCGTGCGCGAGGTCCAGTCGATCATCGGGGCGGACAACGTGAAGGTGCTGCTCTTCGAGGAGCTCGCCCAAGCGCCCGAACGGTTCTTGGCCACACTCGGCGAGTTCGTGGGCGTCGAGGGCGCGGCCGAGCTCGCTGACGCCGCGCGCCGACGCGAGCACGCCTCGCTCGCACCGTCGAGCTTGGCGTGGATGCGCGTCGTCAACCGATGCTTCGCTCGCTCGGAGCTGCAGGACCGACCGCTCCTGCGCAGCGAGCTGTTGCACCGAGTGGGCCACGCCGGTGTCGTCCGAGTCGTCAACCCCGCGGTGGTGCGGTTCGGTCGCAACGGCTCGCGATCCGACGCCGGCTCAATCCCGCGCGCAGTTGCGGACGAGGTGGCGACGTCGAACACCGCACTCGCGGCCCGCTGCGGCCTGCCGCTCGAGCAGTACGGCTACCTGCTGGCATAGCCGTCAGTCGGCGGTGCGGAGCAGCCGATCGAGGACGTCGGCCGCGGGGTTGGCGCGCCAGATCGGCTGGTCGCCCGGAAGATCCCCGCGCCCGACGAGCCGATGCATCAGGTGCAGGACCATCGCGGCTGAGCGGTGGGCGGCGAACAGCTCGTGGAACACCTCCACCGGGCAGCCTGGTCAGGATGCTGGTGCTGATGACATCATCTGCTCGCCGGATGTTGCTATCATTCACGCCTTAAACACCAGCACAGGAGTAGTGCACCGGAGCCGAGTGAGCGCATCCCTGAGAGGGATGAGGTCGCACGTTCGATTCTTGCTAGCCCCACCATGAAGTTCCTCCGCCGAGCCCTCCTCGCCGTTGCTGGCGCCGCGATCATCGCTGGCGCTCTGCGTGTTCGGGGCAAGGGTGGCGTGCCCCCTCAGGGCGGCGGTTGGCGCGAGCTCCCGCTCGACGACCCGACCTGATGCGGGTCGGGGTCCTCGGGCTGGGTGCCGTCGGCGCTCGAGCGACGCGGCAGTTGGCGGCGACGGGCTCGGTGGACGAGGTCTTGGTCGACGATCCCGATCCGTCGCGCGTCGCCGCCGTGGTCGGGGCCATCGATCCCCGTGTCCGCCATGGGCTCCATGGTGATGCCGAGGCACCCGACGTCGTCGTGCTGGCTGGCCCGGCCCCCCACCTGCGGCTGGCCGAAGGCTGGCTTCGCGCTGGATCCCACGTCGTGTCGGTGTCGGACGACCGCGACGACGTCACCGACCTTCTCGAGCTCGATGGCCTGGCCCGGAGCGAGGGCCGGGCGCTGGTGGTCGGCGCCGGGTTTGCACCCGGGCTGTCGTGCCTGCTCGTGGCGCATGCGCGCCGGTTCCTGGACACGGTCGACGAGCTCCACGTGGCCAAGCACGGCACTGGTGGTCCCGAATGTGCCAAGCAGCACCACCGGGCGCTGGCGGGCATCGCCGTCGACTGGCACGACGGTGAGTGGCAGCAACGGCCGGCCGGTGCGGGGCGCGAGCTGTGCTGGTTCCCCGATCCGGTGGGAGGCCTCGACTGCTACCGGGCCGAGCTCCCCGACTCGCTGCTGCTGCACCGCGCCGTGCCCGAGGCGTCCAGGATCATCGGGCGGATGAGCGCGACTCGCCGTGATCGGTTCACCGCTCGCCTGCCAATGCTGCTGCCGCCCCACCCCGAGGGTCTGGCGGGAGCGGTGCGGGTCGAGCTGCGGGGCAGCGTCGCTGGTCGCCGCGAGATCCGAGTGCTCGGGGCGCTCGACCGGCCGGCGGCGGTGGCGGGCGCGGTCGGCGCGGTCGTGGCCGTGGCGTTGGGGGGCGATGTTGCCGGGTTGGGCACGATGAGGACTGTCGGGGCTGGTGGAGTTGGCGAACTGGTGAGCGATGCCACCGCGATGTTGTTGGAGTTGGCCCGGCGCGGGGTCCGGGCGGCGGTGTTCGACGGTTCTGCGACGAGCAGCTCACCGAGTTGACCACGGGTTGTAATCCTGTAATCTTCGTTGCATGTCCTCACCTGCCGCTCACCGCCCGCCCGATCTCGTTGCCGCCTGGTTCGCCGGGCGGCTGCCCGATGCCTGGTTCACCGAGCCGGTTGCGGTGGTGATCGATCGCGACGAGGTGCTGGTCGTCGGACGGTTGGCCGAGCCGGCACTGCCCGCGGGGACGAGCGCCGACGCCCGTGAGGTGGCGCTGGCCACGCGCTGCAGGGCTTTTCGGGACGAGACCCGTGAGCACCGCATCCGGATCGCTGCCGAGGCTGAGCAGCGCTTCGAGCGCAAGGTCTCCTGGGGCGTCACCTGCGGTGACCGCGAGGAGCTCTTCACGACGGCCAGCGTCCCGGTGATGACCCGCCTGCGTCAGCCGGAGCGCAGGGTGCTCGACACCCTGGTCGACGCCGGCGTGGCCCGCAGCCGCAGCGATGCGCTGGCCTGGTGCGTCCGCCTGGTCGGCCGTCACCAAGGGGAGTGGATCGACCAGCTGCGCAGCGCCATGACCCAGGTCGAGCAGGTCAGGGCCACCGGCCCGTCGGCCTGACCGAAGCACGAGCTAGCTCGGCTGGTCGTCGCGCAACGCGGCCCACTTGAGGCCGCCGTTGGGATCGAGCCCGGCGGCCCGTCGCTGCGCAGCGAACTGCTCGGTGACGGTGGTCACGACGCCAGCTCGACGGGCGCTTCGTGGCGGGGCAGGACCCGCCCATCGCACATGCGCACCCCGTCGCTGCACACCGCCTCGATCCGCCCGCCTCCGAACTGCTCGCGGTAGAGCGAGGCGTAGAGGCCCCCCGTGCTCAGGAGCTCGGTGTGGGTGCCGCGCTCGATCACCTTGCCGCCGTCGATGCCGAAGATGACGTCGGCAGCCTGGATGGTGGACAGCCGGTGAGCGATGGCAATGGTGGTGCGGCCCTCCATGAGGCGGCCAAGGGCCTCCTGCACCAGCCGCTCGCTCGTGGTGTCGAGGGCGCTCGTGGCCTCATCGAGGATGAGGATCTTCGGGTCGTGAAGGATCACTCGGGCGATGGCGACGCGCTGCTTCTCGCCACCGGAGAGCCGGAAGCCACGCTCGCCAACCACGGTGTCGTAGCCATCGGGGAACTCCATGATGCGGCGGTCGATCGCCGCCATCTCGCAGGCCTGCCGGAGCTCGGCCAGCGTGGCGTCGGCCTTTCCGGCGCGAAGGTTGTCGGCGATGGTGGCGTGGAAGAGGTAGCTCTCCTGCGTGACGAACCCGACGAGGTTCGTGATGGACAGGTGACCGAGCTGGCGCACGTCCACGCCGTCGAGCAGCACCGCGCCTTCGTCGACGTCGTAGAGGCGGGGCACGAGGTAGCCGATGGTGGTCTTCCCCGCACCCGAGGGCCCGACGAGGGCGGCCAGCTGACCGGGCCGCACCACCAGCGACACGCCATCGAGGTTCCAGTGCGGCGGCTCAGCCGCCCGGTCGTAGCGGAAGCGCACATCGCGCAGCTCAACCTCGCCGCGAGCAGCGGAGCGGTCGATCACCACCGGCTGGGGTGGGTCGATGATGCTCGGCTCGATGTCGAGGTACTCGAAGATGCGGTCGAAGTAGGCCAGTGAGCTGCGCAGCTCCACCATCACCTGCAGCAGCTGGCTGATCGGGAAGTAGAGCCGAGTCTGCAAGGTGGTGAAGGCCACCACGGTCCCGGCGGTCACCGCGGCCGAGCCACTGTTGAGCAACAGCCCGGCCCCGAGGTACACCAGCGCTGGCGAGGCTCCGAGGAACACTTGGATCCCGTAGAAGAACCCGTTCGAGATCACCTGCTGGCGCACCTGGAGGTCGGCGATCTGGCGGTTGTCCCCGTCGAAGCGCGCCAGCTCGTCGCTGTGGCGGTGGAACACCTTCGACAGCAAGATCCCCGACACGGAGAGGGACTCCTCGGTGATGGCGGTCAGATCCGCCAGGCGCTCCTGGGTGTGGCGTGCCACGACGCGCCGGCGCTCGCCCACCCATCGCGTGAGGAGGAAGAACACGGGCACGGTGGCGACGGCGACGAGTGTGAGCTGCCACGACAGCACGAGCATGGCGGCGAGCGCACTCAGGAAGGTGACCACGTTGTAGAGCACCGAGCCGAGCGTGCTGGTGAGCACGCCCTGGACGCCGCCCACGTCGTTGGTGAGGCGGCTCTGGATCTCGCCGGTGCGCGTGCCTGTGAAGAAGCTGAGCGGCAGGCGCTGCAGGTGCGAGAACAGCTTGGTGCGCAGGTCGGACAGCACCTGCTGGCCGACCTTGTTGGTGAGCCAGGTCTGGACCAGGCCGAGGCCGCTGCTGGCCACCGCCATGATCACCATGAGGGCTGACAGCCACAGCAGCCGGGTCATGTCGGGCCCGCCGGTGACGAAGAGGGCGGTGTCGAACACCGTGCGGATCAAGAGTGGGTTGACGACCCCGACGGCGGCGGCGACGAGGACGATTCCGATGGTGGCCCACACCTGGCGTCGATACGGGTGGAACAGCGGCACCACCCGCTTCCACGTGGACGGTGGGGAGGCGGGCGGTGAGGTGCGCACAGCACCAGTGTGACGGTTCTTGGCCGCCGATGGCGAGTGAGCGATCGGCCTGGCGGGCTCGGCGGCTGGCCCGGGCTCGTCGGTGCGAACCGCCCGTATCGTGGGTCAAATGGCACCTGATCGCAGCGAGTCGCGTCGCCGAAAGCGTCGACCTGCTCTCCCGCCCCTCCCACCACCGTTGCCTCCGGGCCGGGTGCTGGCCCTGCCTGGTCGGGGCGAGGTCTTCATCCGCGAGCTCTCGGGACCGCCCGATGCGAGCTCCCGCCCGACGCTCGTGCTGCTCCACGGTTGGACCGCCTCGGCTGACCTGCAGTGGTTCACGGCCTACCAGGCCCTGGCCGAGCGCTATCGGCTGGTCGCCATCGACCACCGCGGTCACGGGCGCGGCATGCGCTCCCTCGAGCGGTTCACCCTCGAAGCGGCGGCCGACGACGTCGCCGCGCTGGTGAGCGAGCTGGGGCTCGGATCGGTGATCGTGGTCGGCTACTCGATGGGTGGGCCGATCGCCCTGCACACCTGGAACCGCCACCGTGACCTCGTCGCCGGCCTGGTGCTCGAGGCCACGGCGCTCGAGTGGCGGGCGACGCGGCTCGAGCGGATGCGCTGGTGGTTCCTGTTCGGCTTCGAGAGCGCGCTCCGCTCACGCATCACGTTCCGGCTGCAGGATCGGGCCCTGCAGGCCCTGCACAAGCAGAACGCCGACATCGAGCGCTGGTTGCCGTGGATCGCTGGCGAGTCCCGCCGGGGCGATGCGACGGCGATCGTCGGCGCTGGCCGAGCCCTGCGTGACTACGACGCCCGCCCGTTCGTGGTCGGGGTCGAGGTGCCCGTAGCGGTTCTGGTCACGACCAAAGACCAGTTGGTCAAGCCTTCCAAGCAGCGTGCCCTGGCCGCGGCTGTCAACGGCGAGATCGTCGAGCTGGCCGGCGACCACTTCTGCTTCTGGGGGCAGCCGGCGCAGTTCAGCGCGGCGACGAGGCGCCTGGTCGACTCGGTGGCCGACCGCGTGGCGAGCCCTCAGGCCTGACCTGGCAAGGGGCTGGCGTCCAAGCGGCCGCCGAGCGCCTCGATGGCATCGCTCAGCCGGTCGAGGCGGTCGTCGAGGTCGTCGGTGGTTGCCACCGCGGCGATGGCCACGCGCACGCTGGCGATCTCGCGGGCGAGGAACTCGGCATCGGCCTGGGTGCGGGCGTTGATCTCGCGGTCGCGCTCGGTCGCGACTCGGTCGCGCTCGGCTTGGCGGCTCTGGGCGAGCAGGATGAGCGGCGCCGCGTACGCGGCCTGCGTGGAGAACATCAGGTTCAGCAGGATGAACGGATAGGGGTCCCACTGGAACTGCCAGACGGCCACGTTGAGGCTGATCCAGATCGCCACGAGAACGGTCTGGAACAGCAAGAAGCGGGCGGTGCCGAGGAACCGGGCGATCGCCTCGGAGAACTGGCCGAACGCGTCGGGGTCGTAGTGGATCCCGAGCCGCCGGCTGCTGCGAGGGGTGGTGAGGTCCTCGCGCCGCCTCACGACGTCCGCCCTGCTTGTCGATGGCGGTGGCGCCATCCCGCCGGCAGGGTGCGGTCGAGCACGTCGTCAACGGTGATGGCGCCGAGCAGTCGGTGCTGCTCGTCGCACACTGCCAGCGACAAGAGGTTGTAGGAGGCGAGCTTCTCGGCCACCTCGCGCTCGGGGGTGTCGGGCAGGACGCTGGGCTCGTCCTCGACGATGCGGCCGAGCTCCATGCTCGGTGGTTCGCGCAGCAGGTGCTGGAAGTGGATGACGCCGAGGTACTGGCCCGTCGGGGTCACGAACGGCGGCTGGGTGATGAACACCTGCGCCGCGATGGAGACGAGCCACTCCGGATCGCGGATCTGTGCGAGGGCGTCGGCCACGGTGGCCGTCGGCCCGAGGATGATGACCTCGGGGTTCATGAGGCCGCCGGCCGTGCCCTCGCCGTAGCTGAGCAACCGTCGCATCGTCGTGGCGTCGTCCTCGTCCATGGCCTCGAGGACCTTGGTGCGCTGTTCGCCAGTCATCTCGGCAAGGAGGTCGGCCGCGTCGTCGTACTCCATCTCCTCGAGCACCGACGCCAGGCGGTCGACGTCGAGCCCCTCGATGATGCGGAGCTGCTCGGCCTCGGGCAGCTCCTCGAGGAGATCGGCGAGGCGCTCGTCCTCCATGGCCTCGGCGAGCTGCCGGCGGTGGCCGAGCGGCAGGTTGCGCACGATGGCGGCCACGTCGGACGGGTGCATCTCGCGCAGCCGGGCGGCCTCGGCCGCGATGGGCGTGACGTTGAAGAGCGAGCCGATCTCGCTCCAGTCGACCACCCGGTGACCCTGGCGACGGCGCAGCGGTGAACGCCGGCTGAGGCGAGCCGCCGCGACCTCCCAACCGCCGTTGCGGCCCGGGATCTCGCGAAGCGCGACGTCGCTCACCGTCTCGTCGCCCACTCTGCGATCGAGCAGGTCGCGGCTGAGGAGCACCTCGCCGGAGCGGGGCTTGAACGGGTTGAGGTCGACGTCCCAGCTCCGTAGGCGGGCGCCGTCGTTGTCGATGAGCTGCAGCCGGTTGACGTTGACGAAGATCCGGCGGCGCTGGCTGGACGCCACGAAGCCGAGCACCTGGGGCGGAGCGCCGTCGTGGCCGGGAACGAACACGATGTCCTCGATGCGCCCGATGGTGGCGCCGGCGGCATCAAGGAGCGGGAGGCGCGTCACGCGAAAGGCGTAGATCAACTCGCCGGCCATTCGTGCAGGCTACCGCCCGGCTCCCGTCAGGGGCCGGTGATGCTCGCGTCCGGTTGGTGCGGCGGCAGTGGGCGGGGCGAAGATGTGGTCTTCGCGAACGCGAGCCGAGGGGGTTGGGCGTGGATGTCGATCTGGTGATTCGAAACGGCATGGTCGTGGACGGGACCGGGGCACCGGCCCGCCGCGCCGACGTCGCAGTGATCGGCGAGCGCATCGTGGCCGTCGACGATCACGTCGAGACCACCGGCCGTCGCGAGGTCGATGCCGAGGGACGGTTCGTGACGCCGGGCTTCGTCGACATCCACACCCACCTCGACGCACAGCTCGCTTGGGACCCCATCGGCACGTCATCGTGCTGGCACGGCGTGACCTCGGTGGTGCTCGGCAACTGCGGCGTGACCTTCGCCCCGTGCAAGCCCGCTGATCGCACGGTGCTGGCCGAGATGATGGAGAGCGTCGAGGACATCCCTCGTGACGCCATCCTCGACGGACTGCCGTGGACGTGGCAGTCCTATGGCGAGTACCTCGACTTTCTCGACGGGATGCCCAAGGGCCTCAACGTCGGTGGGATGGTGGGCCATTGCGCGGTTCGCATCGCCGCCATGGGTGAGCGGGCCATGGACGAGGGGCCGTCGTCGGCCGAGGACGTGGCGGCCATGTGCGCGCTCGTCGACGAGGCCATCGGCGCCGGCGCACTGGGGTTCTCGACCTCGCGAACGCTCATGCACCGAGTCCCCGACGGACGCCCGGTGCCGGGGACGTTCGCGTCGGTCGACGAGCTGCTCGCCATCGGCGACGTGCTCGGTCGCCACGGCCGGGGAGTGTTCGAAGCGGCCTGTCGCCTGGGCGAGCGCGATGGAGCCGACCTGGCCAACACCCGGGCTGAGGTGGCCTGGATGGGCGAGGTGTCGCGTCGCTCGGGACGGCCGGTCACGTTCGGGCTCACGCAGTCGAACCGCCGCCCCGACCTCTATGAGCGGGTGATCGGCTTCGTCAAGGAGGAGAACTCCTCGGGTGCGCAGGTGCGGCCCCAGACCACCGCTCGCGGTGTTGGTGTGCTGTTCGGCATCGCCAATCGCACGCCGTTCGATCGGGCGCCGGCTTGGCGGGACCTGCGGGCGCTTCCCCTTGCGGGACGACTCGACGTGCTGCGCGACCCGGTGCGGCGAGCCGAGCTGATCGCCGGGGCCGAGGCCGAGCCCCCCGCCCTCGACTTGTCGATGGTGTTCGTGCTGGAGCCCGGCCCAGCCCGTTACGACCACGGTCCCGATGACTCGCTGGCGGCCGTGGCCGCCCGGCGTGGCGTGTCACCGGCCGAGGCCTTCATCGACCTGGCCCTCGAATCAGAGGGCGCCGCGATCGTGAACTACCCGTTCCTCAACCAGCGCCTCGGCGCAGTCGAGGAGATGCTCGACGATCCGGTGGTGGTCATGGGCCTGGCCGATGCCGGCGCCCACGTGGGCCAGATCATGGACTCGAGCCAGCCCACCTTCTTCCTCACCTACTGGGTGCGCGAGCGCGCCCGATGGACGATCGAGGAGGCCGTGCGTCGCATGACCTCCGACACGGCGGCGCTGTTCGGCGTGGCCGATCGGGGCGTGCTGCGCCCCGGTGCCTTTGCCGACCTGAACGTGATCGACCTCGACGCCATGGTGCTGCACCAGCCCGAGTTCGTTCACGACTTCCCCGGTGGCGCCGGCCGCTACGTGCAGAAGGCTGCGGGCTACGACTGCACCATCGTGAACGGCCAGGTGTTCATGGATCACGGCGAGCCCACGGGCGCGCTGGCCGGTCACCTCCTGCGCAGCTGAACTGCCAAGCCCTTTCACCGCCAACCGGAGGTTGCTCATGAGCCGCGATGCCATCCCCGCCCTGGAAGCCGAGCGCGCCGAAGCGATGGCGCTCATCGCCTCGCTGAGCGCCGGCGAGTGGGAGCTGCCGTCGGACTGCGCGGGCTGGCGGGTGCAGGACGTCATCACCCACATGGCGTCGGTGTTCCAGCAGATCGCCGATCCCGGCTCGATGCCGCCATCCACGAGCGAGGATGCCGAAGAGAACGCCGAGCTGGGCATCGCTGATCGGAAGACCTGGACCCCGGCGCAGGTCACCGAGGCCTACGAGCACTGGAGCACCGTCGCGCTCGGCGCGCTCGCCGGTCTGCAGGAGCCGCCGATGGCGGACACCGTGGTGCCACTCGGCAACCTCGGCCGCCACCCGCTGCACCTGCTGGCCAACGCTCTGGTGTTCGATCACTACTGCCACCTGCGACACGACCTGCTGCAGCCCCACGGCCCGCTCGCTCGGCCGGCCCTGCCTGTCGACGACCTCCGCCTGGTGCCGACGATGACGTGGATGTTGACCGGTCTGCCCCAGATGTGCGCCGCGGCGTTGGCCGGCGCCGACCGCGCCGTCAACCTGGTGTTCGAGGGCCCAGGGGGCGGATCGTGGGTGCTCACGCCCGCTGCTGCTGGCGAGTCCTTCATGAGCGTCGTTCCGGGAAGCGATGCGCATGCTGCGGCCACGGTCACGACCACGGCGCACGACTTCGTGTGCTGGGGGACCGATCGCCGGGATTGGCGGGTGAGCGGCGTCGAGGTGGCCGGTGACGCCGACTACGCAGCCCGCGTCCTCGACGCCATCAACGTGATCTGAGGCGGCTCAGCTGGCGGGGCGAAGGCCCACCACGTCGCTCATCGGCACGATGCGATCCTCGTCACCGCATACGAGCCAGAGGCTGCGCTGGCTGACGTTGAACAGCGTCCCGCCGACCTGGGTTCCGTCGGCACGTTCGACTTCGACTGGCCTGCCGATCAGCAGGCGCAACAACCGGGGCTCGGGCATGGCGCACCTCGCTGGGTCGATGGGTTCGTGCAGTAGATGCGTTCCTATCCCGCCGTGATGCACGGCGGGTGGATGTTGCGGTGACGATCACGTTCCGGTCGCGTGAACGACGGACGGGGTCAGATCTCGCCGCGCCGCGCCCGGCGGATCTGTTCAGGATCGGCGGGGGCAGGCGGTCTAACCTCGACTCCCGATGAACACCGTGGTGATCTACGAGTCGATGACCGGCAACACCCGTGAGGCCGCCAACCGCATCGGCGCCGGGCTCGAGGCTGCGGGCCACACCATCGGCGCCGTGTCGCCCACCCGTGAGGTCAACCTGCAGGCCCTCTCGGCCGCTGACCTCGTCATCGTCGGCACGTGGACCGATGGCCTCTTCGTGGTGGGGCAGCGCCCTGCGCACGGGGGCCGCCTGGCGTCGTTGCCGTTCATGGTGGGGAAGCTGGCGGCGGTGTTCTGCACCTACGGGCTCGATGCCGGCAAGACCATCCCCAAGCTCACCCGCATCGTCGAGGGCCGAGGAGGAACCGTCGTGCATGGTGCGGTGCTGAACCGCCGTCACCTGCCCGATGACTCGGCGAAGTACGTCGTCGACCTGCTCGGCGCCCTGGCCCAGGCGCCGTCGCTCAAGTAGGGGCGTCACCCCTTCGGGGCGCCGAACCTGACGGTCTTGCGGGGGAGGAGGTCCATCTGGACCGCGGTCGGGTCCACCCCGCGCTTGACCAGCTCGTAGCGCATCGTGGCCGTGTCTGGGATCGGCAGTGGTCCTTCGGCGCGCACGATGACCTCGCCCTGGCGGGTGCTGACGTCGACGACCTCCCAACCGACCGGTGCCGCCCAGGCCTCGGCCGCGCTCTTCACCCGGCCCTCCCGAGTGTTCTGCTGCGTGATCGACACGGTCGACGCGGTCAGCGGCACGCCGACGAGCACGAAGAGGGCGACGATGACGAGCACGGCGTTGCGGCGGTTGACCGCCTTGTGCTCGGCATCGACCGGTGGTCGAACCATGCGATGAACCCGGTAGATGCCGAGGACCACGATGCCGGTGGCCAGGATCGCAGCGACGTTGGTGACGAACAGCAGGAGCGCTCCGGCGGCTTCGTCCCAGGCCCCGGCCTCGAACGTGAGCCCCACCACGGACAGCGGTGGCACGAGTGAGATGGCGATGGCGACACCGGGAAGCGTGTCGGAGATGTCCCTGCGGACCAGGGCCACCGAGCCGACGACGCCGGTGGCGAGCGCCGCCAGGAGGTCGATGAGGCGAGGGCTGACGCGAGCCGCGACCTGGGCGTTGTTGTTGGCCACGACGTCGTTGACGACCAGCGACCCCACCAGCCAGCCGATCGCCATGGCGGTGAAGGCACCGGCGACGACAAGTCCGATCGATCGAAGCAGGTTCTTGCGGTCACCCAGGACCACCGAGAGCGTCGTGCCCTGGATCGGGATCATGAGCGGGGCAACGATCATGGCTCCGATGACGGTCGCCGTTGAGTCGGCGACGACGCCAGCTGCCGCGATCGTGGACGACAGCGTGATGAGGATGGCGAAGCGGCTGAGGCGGTTGCGGACGTCAGGGCCGTCGAAGAGCACGGCGTCGCGCATGTAGTCGATGTCGTTGACGGCAACACTCGGCACGTTCTGTCACCCGTCCCTGGTCGTACGAAGCAGGCCGCTCAGCCAGGCGACGGCGTTGGCCCCGAGCGTCGCCACGTCATAGCCGCCTTCGTGAACCACCACCGTAGGCAGTTGTGCGCCACCGACGCGCTCGCCGCAGCGGGCCAAGCCGGGTGTCGTCACCGAGAAGTCGCCGATCGGGTCGCCGTGGTAGGTGTCGAGCCCGAGGGAGACCACGAGCAGGTCGGGGTCGAACGTGAGCACGTCGTCAAGCGCCTGGTCGAGGGCGGCGAGGTAGCGGTCGTCGGTGCAGTGGGCCGGCAGCGGTACGTTGACCGTCGCGCCCCGTCCGGCGTCGGCGCCGGTCTCGTCAGCGAAGCCGGTGAAGTAGGGGTAGGCGCGATCAGGGTCGGCGTGGAGCGACACGTACTGCACGTCGCCGCGGCCGTAGAAGATCTGCTGCGTGCCGTTGCCGTGGTGGTAGTCGACGTCAAGCACCGTCACACGCGCTGCGCCGGCGGTGATGGCGTGCTGGGCCGCGATGGCCGCGTTGTTGAAGAAGCAGTAGCCGCCGATCCCGGCGCGGGGAGCGTGGTGGCCCGGTGGGCGGCAGAGCGCATATGCGTTTCGGTGACCGCCGCTCAGCACCAAGTCGGTCGCGGTGAGGGCGATGTCGACCGCTGATCGTGCCGCCCCGTAGGTCCCCTCGACCATCGGCGTGGCCGTGTCGAAGCACCAGTAGCCGAGACGGCCGAGCCCGCTCTGTGGTGGGTGCGCCGGTCCCATGCCCTCGCGCAGCGCGGCGTGACGGTAGGTGTCGGCGATGGCTTCGGCCCGCTGCTCGTCGTCGGCGCAGGCTGCCGCCCAGTCCTGCCACGCGTGAGCGAGGTAGGCGACGAGATCGGGGTCGTGGACGGCCTCGATCGGAGCGAGACCGTGGTCGGTTGGGGCCCGTTCGACGAACCCGCCCGCGTCGCGCAGGGCGTGGCGGATGGTCTCGGCCCGCACCGGGACCTCGTGCAGCGCGATGCTGCGCCCGCCCTGCACCTCGTGGGTGGGGCAGTGAGCGAGATGGGCGTCCGAGCACACGACCTGCATCGCCGTCTGACCGTAGTGGCGCCGCCCGGTACAGTGGATATGTCCTTTGATCAAGGGCGAATGGGGACGTAGCTCAGCTGGCTAGAGCACCTGCTTTGCAAGCAGGGGGTCGTGGGTTCGAGTCCCATCGTCTCCACCGATCATGTCCAAGACCAGCGGCGTCGCCGTTGGCACCCTCGAGCGGAGGGGAGGGCTCGGCCCGATCAGGTCACCGTGACGGTGGTCGAGCCCACGAGGGCACCGAGGGTCGCCTTGACCTTCGTCGAGCCCACCGCCTCGGCGGTGACGACGCCATCACTCGTGACCGTCAGCACACCGAGCCACCCCGACGACCACGTCACCGTCGAGGTCAGGTCGAGCGTCGTGTCGTCGGTGTAGGTGCCGGTGGCGGGCATGGCCAGCGTCGCGCCGCGGGGCAGCGACGGCGACGCCGGGGTCACCGTGATCGACTCGAGCGTGGCCGGCGTGACCGTGATGGCGGACGTCGCCGTGAACCCACCGGAGCGGGCGGTGATCGTCGCCGATCCGGTGCCAACCGCCGTGACGAGACCGGCACTGCTGACGATGGCCTTGCCACCGGCCGACGTCGACCAGGTGGCGGTGACCGCGTTGGTGGTGCCATCGGTGTAGGTGCCGGTCACGGCCAACTGCGCGGTGGTGCCCTTCGCCAACGATGCGCTCGGCGGACTGACCTCGATCCCGGTGAGGGCGGCGGCGATGACGGTCATGGTGGTCTGGCCGGTGATCGTGCCCAGTGTCGCCTTCACCGGCGTGGTTCTCGTGGTGAGCGCCGTCACCAAGCCGGTGCTCGTCACCGTTGCCACCGTCGGCCAGTTCGTGGTCCACGCCACCTGGTCGGTGAGGTTCTCGGGTGAGCCGTCGGTGAGGATCCCCGTCGCCAACATCTGGAGCGTGAGGCCCTTGGCCAACGACGGTGCCGCGGGGGTGACGATGATCGACGACAGGATTGCGGCGACGGCGGTGATGTCGACGCGCCCGGAGATGCCTCCTGAGGTGGCCCTGATGGTGGCCGTGCCGAGGGCGGCCGCCGTCGCCAACCCACCGGGGCTCGAGACGGTGACGAGCGACGGTGCCGACGAGATCCAGGTCGCCGTGGAGGTGAGGGTGTGGGTGGAGTCGTCGGTGTAGGTGCCGGTGGCGGTCATCTGGAGGGCCACGCCGATCGACAGCGACACCCCCGGCGGCGTCACGGCAACCGACACGAGCGCGGCGGCCGTGACGGTGACAACGGTCGAATCCAAGACGCCTGCCAACATCGCTCTGATGGTGGCCGAGCCGACGCCGACCCCGGTGGCCAGCCCGCCCGGACTGGACACGGTGACCTTGCCGATCGCCGTGGACGTCCACGACACCGCGGCCGTGATGTCGAGCACCGATCCGTCCGAGTAGGTGCCCATCGCCGTGAGCTGCTGAGCCACGCCCTTGGGCAGCGAGACCCCGGTGGGGGTGACGGCGATCGAGGACAGGATCGCGGGACTCACCGTGACCACCTTGGTTCCGCTGACGCCGGAGAGGGTGACGGTGACGGTCACCGTTCCCTCGGTGACGCCGGTGACGAGGCCGCCGGGACTGGTGACGGTGGCCACGTGCCGGTCCGACGACACCCAGGACGCCGTGATGAGCTTCTTGGTGGTGCCGTCGGTGTAGGTGCCGGTAGCTGTGAGCTGAGAGGTGAGACCCATGGGCAGCGGGACCGGCGGCGACGCGACGTCGATCGACACGAGCGCGGCGGGCGTGGCCGTCAGGATCGCCTTCCCCGTGATGGCCCCCAACGTGGCCGACAGCTGTGTCGTGCCGGGCCGACCGACCGTTCCGAGCCCGCCCGGGGTGGTGATCGTGAGCACCGTCGGGCGCGCCGAGATCCAGGAGACCTCGTTCGTGAGGTCCTGCGTCGAGTCGTCGGAGTAGATGCCGCTGGCGGTGAACTGGACGGTCGTCCCCTCGGGTTGCGTGGTGATGGGGGGCGTGACCTGGATGGTGATGAGCGCGGCCTCGGTAGCCATGACCGTGGTCGAGCCGCTGACGGCCCCCACCGTCGCCGTGATCGTGACCGGTCCTGAGGCGACGGCGGTGGCGAGGCCGCCAGGGCTGGTGATCGTCACCGTGATGGGATCACTCGACACCCAGGAGACCGACGCGGTCAGGTTCTGCGTGCTGCCGTCGGTGTAGAAGCCGGTGGCGGTGAGCTGGAGCGTCGCCCCCATGGCCAGCGACGGAGCTGTCGGGGTGACCTGCACCGACTCCAAGGCGGCGGCCGTGACGGTGAGGACCACGGAGTCGGTGAAGCCCCCCATGGTCGCGGTGAGCTTCGCCGTCCCGATCCTTACGGCGGTCACGAGTCCGCCAGGGCTGGTCACCGTGGCGCGGGAAGTGACCGACGAGGTCCAGTTCCCCAGCGCGGTGAGGTCCCGCGTCGTACCGTCGGTGTAGATGCCGGTGGCGGTGAGCTGCACCGTGGTTCCCTTCGGCAGCGACGGCGCGGGCGGAGTGACCTGCAGTGCCGCCAGCGCGGCGGCGGTGACCGTGACCACCGTGGAGGTCGTGAAGCCGCCGACGACCGCGGTGATGGTGGTGTTGCCCGGGGTGGCGGCCGACACGAGCCCCGTCTGATCGATTGACGCCCTCGCCGGGTTCGACGAGGACCAGGCCGCGGAGGCGCTCAGGTCAAGGGCTTTGCCGTCGCTGTAGGTGCCGGTGGCCGTGAGCTGCACCGTCGCCCCCTTGGGGACAGAGGGGGACGACGGCGACAGCTGCAAGCCCGTCAGCACGGCAGCAGTGACGGAGATGATGCTCTGGGAGGTGAAGCCGCCATAGGTGGCCTTGACGGGCGTGGAGTGGCCCGCCGACTTGGCCGTCACGAGGCCCCCGGGGTCGGTTACCGACGCCGTGTTCGGCCAGTTGGCCGACCAGGTCACGAGGTCGGTGAGGTCACGAGTCGAACCATCGGTGTAGGCGCCGGTGGCGGTGAGCTGGATCGTGGTGCCCCTGGGAAGGGACGCCATGGGCGGCGTCACCTGCAGCGCCACGAGCGCGGCCGCGGTGACCGTGACCGACGCAGTGGCGGAGAAGGCCCCCGTCGCCGCGGTGACCGTGGTCGTGCCCGCCAGGACCGCCGTGACGACGCCGCTGGCGTCGACCGTGGCTGCCGTCGGGTCCGACGATGCCCAGCTCGCCGTGGCGGAGAGGTTCTGGGTCGAGCCGTCCGAGTACGTGCCCGTTGCGGTCAGCGCTGACGACGTGCCGGTTGGCATAGAGGCGATGGGCGGTGTGACCTGGAGACCTTGGAGCGTGGCGGGCTCGACGACCACCGTCGTCGAGCCAGTGAGGTCGCCGAAGGTGGCGCTGATCGTGGTCGTGCCGACGCCGGTCGCGGTCAACACGCCGGCGCTGACCGTGGCGACCCGGGCGGAGCCTGTCGACCACGTCACCGAGCTGGTCAGGTCAGCCGTGGTGCCGTCGGAGTAGGTGCCGGTGGCTGCGACCAGCATCGTCGTTCCGCTGGCGAGGGTCGGGGCGGCAGGTGTCAGCTCGATGCGTACGAGCGTGACCGAAGCGGTAGCGCCTCTCAGTAGGATGATGCCGTCTTTGCTGGCGATCGTGGGCAGCACGGCGCCGACTGAGGAGCCGTCGTTGACGACGGGGTCTTGGACGCCGAGGAACTTGTGGTAGGGGCCGCCGGGCAGCGCCACATTGGTTTGGGTCGCGTCGCTGTCGTTGAGCACCAAGAGGCCGTTGGTGAACTGGCGGGTGATGACGCCGGCGGTGTCTTGGTGGACCTGCACGTCGTCGAACCAGTACGAGCCGGTGTCGGCGCCCACGAGCAACCGGAGGTAGGCGCCGCTCGACATGCCTGACGATGCCAGGACGCTGATGAAGTACTGGTGCCACTGCGGTGTCAGCGTGACCTGGTGCACCAACCCGCCGCTGCCGTCGAGCACCACCCGAGTGGTGCGGAACGAGGTTCCGACCCCGGTGGCCTTGGCCCAGAAGCTGACCGTGTACTCGGTGTTCGCCGTGATCGGGCCGGTCAGCGCGATGCGCGGCTTGGCGTCGCCGTAGGACGGGTCGAGCATGGCCAGGTCGACGTCGGCTCGCATCGACTTCGAGCCCTGGCCGGCGGTGGTGGCGTCAAGGGTGAGGGACCCGGTGACGCCGGGCGTCTTGGCGTAGCTCCACGTCCCCAGCCCGCTCTCGAAGTCAGAGGTCGGCACGAGGTTCGGTCCGCTGTAGCGGAACTGGCGCACGGGAGCCGCGAGTGCGGCGCCGAGGTACCCGGCGGTCAACCCGGTCGCCGTCTGGTTGATCGTGGCCTCCTCGTCCAACGGGAGCGGCTTGTCCATCCACGCTTCGTCGTTGTACGCGAAGGCCGCGTCGCTCATCGAGGCCGCCACGATGCCGTAGCGGTACGCGCCGTTGCGACACTTGCCCGCCGGCGGGACGATGCATCCGTTCGGGTTCTGGTCGCTGACCGATGGGTAGGTGGGTGAGATGTCCTTGGTGTACGCGTAGGAGATGCCCGACGCCGACGCGTGGTTCAACACGTCGAGCCGCGACAGGTCCTCGGAGCTCTTGCTGTAGGTGTCCCACGACGGGAAGCTCTCGTACTCGCCACCGAACCCGGGCGCCTGGTTGTACTGGCCCTGGTCGATGATGATCACCTTGGGTGTGCGCGTCCCGGGGGCGTCGTAGGTCGCGATGGCGGCCTTGAGCCGATCGAGCAGCAACTGGTAGCCCACGCCCCACGACGTGATCTGGGCCGTGGTCCCGTTGCCCTGCTGGCAGTAGTCCATGACACCGTCGGCGTCACAGTCGAGGTTCTCCACGCCGTCGTTCTGGTTGTACGTCGGGGGCTTGAACTTGAAGGTGTCGAACTCGATGCCGTCCAACGCCGGCGCGCCGGGCGCC
>JBBRTJ010000072.1:0-18908 GCA_038244535.1 Acidimicrobiales bacterium
ATCATCACGGTCGTGGGCATTGGTGCACTGTCGCTCATCTACGTCGGCAACGACCAGGACAACATCGGCTGGCGCTGCTTCGGTGCCGTCGTCGTCGGCCTCGTCCTCGCCCAGGCGGTCAGCAAGCTCACCGAGTACTTCACGGGCACCGAGCATGGCCCGGTGCAGGAGATCGCCGAGTCGGCCCGCACTGGCCCCGCCACCGTCGTGCTGTCGGGCACGGCCAGTGGCCTCGAATCGACGGTGTACGCCATCATCGCCATCGCCATCGCCCTCGGCGCCGCGCTGGCCCTCGGCGGCGGCAACATCCAGCTCTCGCTGTACCTCGTCGCCCTCACCGGCATGGGCATGCTCGCCACCACCGGCATGATCGTCAGCGAGGACACGTTTGGCCCAGTGTCCGACAACGCCGCCGGCATCGCCGAGATGTCGGGCGAGTTCCATGGCGAGCCCGAGCGGATCATGGTGAGCCTCGATGCCGTCGGCAACACGACCAAGGCCGTCACCAAGGGGTTCGCCATCGGATCGGCCGTCATCGCCGCCGTCGCCCTGTTCGCTTCCTACATCGAAACGATCGCCGGCGAGCTCGGCCTCAAGTACACCGAGGCCAACATCGGCTCCTTCGGTCGCGACAGCTCCTTCGTCGGCAAGGCCCTCGAGGGTGAAGACATCTTCAAGAGCCCCTTCACACAGATCAACGTGGCCGACGTCAAGACCTTCATCGGGCTGCTCATCGGTGGCTCGATCGCCTTCCTGTTCTCCGCCCTCGCCATCCGCGCCGTCAGCCGCACCGCCGGCGTGGTCGTGCAGGAGGTTCGCCGCCAGTTCGCCGACGGCAAGATCATGAGCGGCGAGAAGCGGCCCGACTACGGCCCTGTCATCGACATCTGCACCACCGCATCGCTGCGTGAGCTGGCCACGCCCGCCCTGCTCGCCGTCCTGTCGCCGATCATCATCGGCTTCGGCATCAACTACTTGGCCCTCGGCGCCTTCCTGGCGGCCGTGATCCTCACCGGTCAGCTCATGGCCAACTACCTGTCCAACGCCGGTGGGGCCTGGGACAACGCCAAGAAGTTCATCGAGGACGGCCACGAGGGCGGCAAGGGCTCCGATGCCCACAAGGCCGCGGTCATCGGCGACACGGTGGGCGACCCGTTCAAGGACACCGCCGGCCCGGCGCTCAACCCGCTCATCAAGGTGATGAACCTGGTGTCGTTGCTGCTGCTGCCGGCCATCATCAGCATGCGCGACAACGATCTCCGGTACGCCATCGCCGGCGCCGCTCTCGTCGTGCTCATCGGTGCGGTTGCCTTCTCGAAGCGCAAGGCCCCGTCGATGGCCGACATCCGGTAGCCGCCACCTTGGGGTGACGGGCTGGGCTGGGCGCCGCAAGTATGCTGCTCAGCCGTGCGTGTGAGCGGATCGGTCACCACCGTCTCCGCGGCGAGAACGCCTTCCAGGCGCACCGCACCAGCCCCACGTGGCCGGCGCCGAGCCTTCATGGCCCGCCCCACCTGAACGAAGCGAGATCGACCACAACATGCGCGTACCGCCTGCCGCCATCTACTTCCCCGCCGAGGATCGCGCTCTCATCCTCCAGCAGATCGATGCTGCCCTCACGAGCGGCCAGCTCACCCTCGGCTCCATCGGTCGCACGCTCGAGCACGAGTTCGCCCAGTACCACGGCGTCAAGCACGCCGTGGCGGTCAACAGCGGCACCTGCGGGGTCGAGATCCCTTTGCGGGCCCTCGGCTGCCAGGGCAAGGAGGTGCTGGTCCAGGCCAACACGTTCTTCGCGACCGCCGCCGCCACCATCGCCGCCGGGGCCAGCATCCGCTTCCTCGAGTGCGATCCGGCCACCATGTCGATCGACCCGGAGGACCTCGAGCGCCAGATCGGTCCCGACACCGTCGGCGTCGTCGTCGTGCACATCGGCGGCGTCATCTCCCACGCCATCGGTGACATCAAGCGCATCTGCGACGACAACGGCCTCTGGCTCTTCGAGGATGCGGCGCACGCTCACGGCTCGTCCTTCGACGGCACCATGGCGGGCTCGTTCGGCGTGGCCGGCTCCTTCTCGTTCTACCCGACCAAGGTCATGGCCGGCGGCGAGGGCGGCATGATCGTGACCAACGACGATCGCATCGCCGAAGAGGCGAGGATCTACCGCGATCAGGGCAAGGCCTCGTTCCTCACCAACCTCCACACTCGCCTCGGGTACAACTGGCGCATGAGCGAGCCCCACGCGGCCATCACGCTCGCCCAGCTGCACCGCCTCGACGAGTTCATCGCCCACCGCCAGCACATCGCCTCGATCTACGACGCCGAGCTGTCCTCGCTACCGCTCACGCCCATCGCGGTGCCCGCCGGGGCGCGGTGCAACTACTACAAGTACGTGGCCTACCTGCCTGACGGCGTCGACCGCTCGGAGCTGAAGCAGACGCTTCGCACCGACTACGAGATCGGCCTGTCCGGCGAGGTGTACGACCTCCCGCTCCACCTGCAGCCCGTGTTCGCCCCCTGGGCCGACCGGGCCCTGCCCGGCGCCGAGCACCTCTGCGCCCGCCACATCTGCCTCCCCGTCTCGGCCGTCATGACCGACGAGCAGGCCGCCATGGTCATCGACGCACTCCGCATCTGCCTGAAGGACAGCTGATCACGTGACCTCTTCCCAGTTCGTCGCCGTCACCGGCGGCTCCGGCTTCATCGGCTCGCACGTCATCGACGCCCTCGTCGAAGCCGGCCACCGCGTTCGGGTCCTCGACCCCCGCGAACCCCTCCGTCGCGACGTCGAGTGGGTGCCCACCGACATCATGGACCTCGACGCCCTCACCGAGGCCGTGCGGGGCACCGATGCGACGTTCCATCTCGCCGCCATGGCCGACGTGAACGACGTCTTCGCCCGGCCCGTCGACAGCGTTGCGCTCAACATCCTCGGGACTGCCAACGTGCTCGAGGCCACCCGCCTCGCCGAGGCCGGCAAGGTGGTCCTGGCCAGCACGGTCTGGGTCTACGCCGCCTCCGACCCAGCCCTGGCCGACGTCGACGAGGACACTGCGTTCGACCCCCGCACCAATCGCCACCTCTACGTCACCACCAAGGTGGCGGCCGAGATGATGTGCCGCGACTACCTGCACCTGTACGGCCGGCCGTACACCGTGCTGCGCTACGGCATCCCCTACGGCCCGCGGATGCGCGACAACATCGTCAGCGCCGCCTTCTTCCTGCGGGCGTTCCGCAAGGACCCCATCCGCATCGACGGTGACGGCCGCCAGGGCCGCTACTTCGTGTTCGTCAAGGACCTGGCCCGCGCCCACGTCCTGGCTCTCCAGCCCCAGGCCGAGAACGAGACGTTCAACATCGAAGGCTCGGTGTCGGTCAGCATCCGCCAGATCGCCGAGACCGTGCAGCAGCTGGTCGGCGACACCGTGGTCGAGTTCGGGGCCAGCCGGCCCGGCGACCTCGCCGCCCGAGTGGTGCACGCCGACAAGGCGCGTGACGTGCTCGGCTGGGAGCCCGAGGTGTCCTTCGACGAAGGCATGAAGATCACCTTCGAGTGGTACCTCGACCGTCTCGGCCTCACCAAGGCCGACGAGACGGCCGTGGACGTCGACCAGTGAAGGCCCCCGACGACGCCACCGTTGCTCCGCTGATGGCCAAGGCATCGCCCAACGGACATGCCAACGGACACGTCGATGCTGCCCCCGCACCGACCAAGGTGCGCCGCATCGCGGTGGTGCCGGCCTACAACGAGGAGCCCACCGTCGCGACGGTGCTCGGCCAGCTCTACGAGCTCGTCGACGAGCTCGTCGTCGTCGATGACGGGTCGACAGATCGCACCAGGGCCGAGATCCAGGGATGGCTTCCAGGGCACGGGCGGGCCACGTTGCTGTGGCACGACGAGAACCAAGGAATGTCCGAGGCCTACTACAAGGCGTTCACCCACCTTCGTGACCGCCTGGGCCGCGGCGAGCTGTCCCCCAACGACCTGATCTTCACGATCGACGCCGACGGTCAGCACGAGCTCGCCGTGCTCGACGAGCTCCAGCGCACCACCATCGAGGAGTGCATCGACGCGCTGCTCGTTCGGCGCGACCTGTCGACCTACCCGCTCTACAAGCGGGCCGGCAACGGGCTGATCAGCGCCTGGGCGACGCTGTGGTCGGGCGGCGTGAAGCTCAACGACGTCGAGTCCGGCTATCGCATCTTCCGCCTCGGAGCACTGGCCGATGCGCTCAGCTACTACCAGGGCTACAAGTACTCCGAAACCGTCGAGGTCGCCATCGTGCTGAGCCGCCTCGGCTACAAGGTGCGCAACGACATCGTCGTGCCGGTGCCGGTGTTCCGAAGCCGCACGAGGATGAAGGACGTCTTCATCGACCTCGCGATGATCGTGGTGGCCGCGGTCCGTGTGAGCAGGCGCAAGCCGGCAGGAACCAAGGTGCCAAGCCTCGTCCCACCTGTCGCTGTCACTGCCGGGCTCGCCGGCGTCGGCTTGCTCACCCTGCGTGGGATCTGGCGGCTCGCCCGCCGATAGCCCTGGCTCTCAGGCGCAGTCGGCGGCCGGGAGGTAGCCGGGAACGCCGAGGAGCTGGTCGAGGCGAACAGGCGTGAGCCCCTTGGCCTTCAAGCCGTCGAGGATGAGCGGCAGCGCAGTGAGCAGCACCGAGCGATCAGCCTGCAGCTTCCCGTCGAGGGCGTCGTGCAACAAGATGATCGAGCCCGGACGGACCTGGTCGAGGATCCGCTTGGCCACCACGGCGCCGTCACGCTCGACCCAATCGGACGCCGACACGTCCCAGGTCACCGTTGTCATGCCCTTGCCGTTGACCCGCCACGCGGTGATCGGCGTGCGCTGGCCATGCGGCGGGCGATAGAAGGCGGGACACACCCCGAGCGTGCCGCCAAACGCCTTCTGCGTCTCGTCGAGCTCGGGGTAGGCCGGGTTGAGCCACCCCCAGTAGTCGTGACGGTACGAGTGGTTGCCCACCAGGTGACCGTCATCGATCAGCGCCCTGGTGATGTCGCTGCGGGCCACCAGCGCCTTGCCCACGGTGAAGAAGGTGCCCTTGACGCCGGCCCGGTCGAGGATGTCGCGCACCGCCGAGGTGTAGGTCCCGTCGGGACCGTCATCGAAGGTGAGCGCGACCGTCGGCTGGTCGCGGGGGCCGTGCGAGGTGACCGGCCCCAACCAGCCCAGCGCAGGATCGTTGCAGCCGACCCACAGCACGAGCAGCAGGGCGAGGCCTGTGGCCAGCGTCACCGTGCCCTTGGCGGCCCGATCCAGAACCGGGCGAGGGTTGATCCGACTGGCGAGTGACACGCCGGCTGCGATGGCGACTCCGGCCACCACGGCCAGCAGCGCCCACTGCTCGCCCACCAACACCCGCAGGACGATGGCGATCAGGCCGACGAGGGCGAACCCGACCAGGGTGTCGGCGCGGGTCCGAAGCAGAGATGGCGATGCCAGCGCCAACCCGGACCCCGCCACGAGGCCGATGGGCACGCCGATGGCTCCCGCCGGCACGACACCGGCCAGGAGCGCCGCCACCACCACCACGGCGAGGCCGAGCAAGGCCAGACGAGGCCGAGGGACCAGGCGGCCGACCGCCCAGGCCGCCGCCAGCGCGATCGCCACCGACAGCGCGGCGGTGAGCCATGCCGTGACACCTGCCCCGGCGTCGACGGTGAGTGCCCCCAGCAGAACGGCCCCTGTGGCATAGCCTGTACCGGCATCACGGACCAGTGCCGGAGGGGTGGTCCGAGGCGAAGCGACGTGCACGCTCCAATCTTGGCTCCCGGTGGAGGCAAAGGCATCTCACTCACCACGATCCCGAGGTCACCAGACCAGGACCTGGCCCGGCTCCAGCCGGCGCCGGCAGCGTCGCGCACCGGCACGATCGCCCTGGCCGTCGTGGCGTCAGCGTGGGCCATCGTCGCGGCGATGATCCTGCGCCATCGGGTGCTGCTGACCACCGACGCCGTGAGCAACCACGTCCACGTCTGGTACATCGCCGATCGCATCTGGCACCACGGTTCGCTCACGTTCAAGATTCCCGTCCTGGCCGGCGGCGACGCCCTCACGTTCCCCTACGCCTCGATCCCATGGCTCACCGCCGCGCTCGCCTGGCCGCTGTTCGGTGACTGGACGATCACGTTGTGGCTGGTCGCCGGCTTCGTCGGTGCGGTGTTCGCCACCTTCTGGGCCTTTCCCGAGCTCCGCACCGGCTGGTGGGCGGCCGCCGCGCTGCTCAACCCAGCCTTGGTGCTGGCGCCGATGCTCGGCCAGCTCCCGTTCCTGTGGGCGATCACCTGCTTCTTCGTGGCCATCGGCTCCTGGCGCCGTGGCCGCACCGGGTGGGCGCTGGCCGCCTGCGCGGTGGCACAGATCATCCATCCGGCTGTGCTCATCCCCATCGCCGCCGCCTTGGTGCTGCTGTGGCTGCCGTTCGAGCGAGACAAGCGTGGGCTGCTCTTCCGCTACGGCCTGTCGCTGCTGCCAGTGCTGCCGTTCGCCTGGATGGTGATGGTCTCACCGGTGATGGAGTCCACGACCCTGTGGGAGCAGTTCGTCGCCGAGCTCGGCACCGTCGGGTTCCGGATCCTGGTCGTGGTGGTGCCGATCGCGCTGATCCTCCTGCAGCGCCAGAAGCGCCCGATCATCCCGGTCGCGCTCGCGCTCACGTTCCTCGCCGTGCAGGTCCCCATGTACCGGCCCTTCAACATGAACGTCGCCTGGGCGTCGCTCGTCAAGAAGCCCGACCCCACCATCGCCACGTTCGTGCAGAGCGCCGACTTCGTGCCGGGGGCCACCTACCGGGTGCTGACGGGCTTCGACGGCAAGTACGGGCCGTACTCGCTCGTGCGTGGCGGTGCCCGTCTCGACTCCGAGTTCTTCCCTGAGAGCCTCCACAGGGCGAGCTTCGTCAACGACACGATCTACGCGCGCTTCCTGAACCACCGGCGGGTCGACTTCGTGGTCGTAGCGCCGACCTACAAGCAGGCCTACCGATCGAACGAACCTGAACGGCTGGCATCGCTGGCGGCGAACGGTGCGTGCACGAGCGGGGTCGATGTGGCCGTCGTCGACACGACGGCGGACTACATCGTGTATCGGGTCCAGCGCGGCTGCTGAGCGCCTACCGCCTGCGAAGCTGGACTCATGCTCTCGGTCTTGGCCCTGCTCGATCCGCAAGACCTGCTCGAAAAGGGCGGTCTGGTTCTTCTCTCGCTGATCATCTTCGCCGAGTCCGGGTTGTTCTTCGGCTTCTTCCTCCCCGGCGACTCACTGCTGTTCATCGCCGGGTTCCTGTCGTCGTCGGCGGGGGGCAACCTCCTGCCCCCGCTGCCGCTGGTCATCCTGTGCGCCTTCCTAGCCGCCGTCACCGGCGACCAGGTGGGCTACTGGTTCGGCCGCAAGGTGGGCCCGGCGCTCTTCAGCCGACCGAACTCCCGGTTCTTCAAGCAGGCGCACGTGCACAAAGCCCACGTGTTCTTCGAGCGCTACGGCGCCAAGACCATCCTGATGGCCCGGTTCGTACCGATCGTGCGGACGTTCGCCCCGATCGTGGCCGGCGTCAGCGACATGAAGTACCGGACCTTCGTGATCTACAACATCATCGGTGGCGCGCTCTGGACGGTGGGCCTGACCACCCTCGGCTACTTCCTCGGTCAGATCGACGCGGTCAAGAACAACATCGAGATCGCCGTGCTCGCCGTAGTGGCGCTGTCGTTGACGCCGGTGGCGATCGAGCTCATCAGGCACTGGCGGGCAGCCAAGCGCGCTGCGGTCGAGGTTGGCTCCTGAGGCTCAGTGACGCAGTCGGGTCGAGCACCGCCAACCTCCAGGCCCGAGGGCGTTGATCAGCACGGTCCCTCCCACCCCTGCTTCGCCAAGCGGGACCGGCACCACGATCATCGCGTCGTCACGCTCGCTACCCCACGGCGTGCGCCAGTCGACGACGCCCCACCAGTGGGCGCGGCGGGCGGGCACCCCATCGAACAACCAGGGCCCACCCTCGAGCTCGACCACCCCGTGGACCTCACCGGCCTGCTCGTACGCGTCGCCGGTCACCGGGGGCGCGAGCCACGCTGGCGGCTCGCTCGGCCCCTCGGCGTAGAACTCGAGATCGCAGGCCACCGGCACCGCCTCGCCGTAGCCGGCACCGAGGAGGTCCCCGGGATCGGCGAGGGCCACGGCCAAGGCCTCGTTGCCCACCGTCCACTGCTCGAACGGTGCCTCGATGATGTGCTCGGCCCACAGCCCCTCGGCCTTCACGAGCAGGGGATCGCTGCGCAACGGCACGGCCAGGTCGACGGCGGCCACCAGTGGCTCATCGGCCCGTGCCACCAGCGCCCAGTACCAGCCGAGACGTTGCCCTGGCCGCCGCACGAACGTGGTCAGCACGCCGGCCGACCCGTCCGGCAGCCAGGCCGCAAACGTCCATCCCTCCTCGAACGAGAGCCCGCCGGCGAGGTGGGGTCCGTCATCGCTGCTGGGCCGTTGCTCAACCATCGTCGGACCGGGAACCACGCGGTGGCGACGGCTGCTCGACGCGGTGGTCGATCACCACGGTGCCGGCGATCAGGTCGGCGACGCTGCGGCGCGAACGGTTCGTGAACAGCGCCATGCCGGCCAGCACGTAGAGGGGCAGCCCGATCGTGGGCGCCAGCACCGCCGCGCCGAGCGGCAGCCACCGCCCGAACGCCCGAACGACGCCCGGCACCCGTGCGTCCTCGATGCGTACGACCTGCATCCCGAGCATGGCCTTGCCCAGCGTGCGCCCCCACACCGCCACCGGCACGAGCTCGAGCACGACTGACATCAGCACCACGACGAGCACGAGGCGCGCCTCGCGAGCACTGAAGGCATCAGCGAGGTTGCCCCCGCCTTTGCCGAACAGCCGGCTGATGAGCTCGGACTCGACCAGCACCGCTCCGTAGAACAGCAGGGCAAGATCGAACACCCGAGCCAGCACGCGGGGACCACGGATCGCGAGCGGACCAGGGGGTAGGTCGCGCATGGTGGGGCAGACTACCGAGGTGGCCCGCTACCTCAGCCTGGACTGGATCGACGACCTCAGGGTGACCGCCCTTGCTCACGGACCATTGATCGAGGCTGCGGCCGGCCGGGCGATCACCGTCACCCAACTGGTGACCGGGTGCCCCGAGGGCGACGTGAGCTACCACGTCGTCGTGGCCGATGGGACGATCGAGGTCGGCCCGGGACCGCTGGAGCTCTCCGACGTGCGGTTCGTGCAGGACCACGAGACGGCGGTGGCCGTAGCCACCGGCACGCTCAACGCTCAGGACGCCTTCATCAACGGGCGGCTGCGCATCACCGGTGACCTCGACCGCCTCGTCGCCTGCCAGCCGGTGTTCGCCGCGCTCGACGCCGTGTTCCACGACGTGCGCGAGCGCACGGACTACGGCACCGTCGAGGGCTAGCGGTGCCCGAGCTCCCCGAGGTCCAGGCCCACGCGGAGCGACTCACCGAGCGCTACGGCGGCGCGGTGCTGTCGACCTTCCGCCCGCTCACCTTCACAGCCATGAAGACCGCCGTGCCATCGCCGTCGCTCGCCGTCGACCACCCGCTGCGAGCGGTCGGCCACCGAGGCAAGTACCTGCTCGCCGACTTCGGCGAGCTGACGTTCGTCGTGCACCTGATGCAGGGCGGCCGGCTGAAGGAGGATCCCAAGCAGGCGCCGAAGCCCCGCGGCGGTCAGGCCCGCTGGACGTTCGGCGACGGTCGGGCTTGGCTGCTCACCGAAGCCGGCACCGAGCGCAAGGCCGGCGTGTGGTGCACGCTGACCGACGGTGCTCTTGGACGCTCGCCCCTCGACGACCTGGGGCCTGAGGCGATGGAGATCACTGCTGCCCACCTGGCCGAGCGCTTTGCCGCCCGCAACATGCGCCTGCACGGGTTCCTGCGCAACCAGGGCTGCGTCGCCGGGCTGGGCCGCCTCCTGGCCAATGAGGTGTGCCACCGAGCCAAGCTGTCGCCGTTCGCCATGACGGGCAAGCTCGGCCCGGTCGGGGCCGAGGCAGTGGTGGCCGCCATCCACCACTGCGTCGACGAGGGCCTCGCCTACGAGCGCACACGGGACGACATGAGCTCGTCGGCCGATCGTCCCGCAGCGATGCACCATCGCACGGGGCAACCGTGCCCTGACTGCGGCAACCCGGTTCGTGAGGTGGTCTACAGCGGCTACACCGTCAACTACTGCGCCACCTGCCAGACCGGTGGCAAGGTGCTGGCCGACAACACGACCAGCAAGTTCCTGAAGTAGCCGAGGGGCGTAACGATGCCGATCCACCTGCGAGCAGAACCCGGAGACTACGCCGACGGTGTGCTGTGCCCGGGCGATCCCCGGCGGGCCGAGTACCTGGCCCACACGCTGCTCACCGACGCCCGCCTCGTCAACGACGAGCGCGGCCTGCTCGGCTTCACCGGCACCTTCGACGGTCAGCCGCTGTCCGTGCAGACCAGCGGCATGGGCGCCCCCAGCGCGTCGATCGTCTACGAAGAGCTGATCCAGCTCGGGGCCAAGCGGCTCATCCGCGTCGGAACCGCTGGTGCCCTCCAACCGGGCATGGCCATGGCCGACCTGATCATCGCCATCTCGGCCACGCCGTCCGATCAGACCGCGATCACCTACACCGGAGGCGAGCCCCACGCGCCCACGGCTGACTGGCGCCTCGCCGAGCGGGCGGTGGCCGAGGCTCGCGCCAGGGGCATCGCCTTCCACGTCGGGCCTGTCGTCACCAGCGACGTCTTCTACGACCCCGATCGCGGTCGAGTGCAGCGGTGGGCCAGCCGCGGCCACCTCGGCGTCGAGATGGAGGCGGCCGCACTGTTCACCATCGCCGCCATTCGGGGGGTGTCGGCGCTGGCGCTGATGACCGTGAGCGACACCCTCTACGGTGGCCAGATCCTCCGCATCTCTGATGAGGAGCTCAAGACCGGGGTCGACACGATGATGGCGGTGGCTGCCACCGTCGCCGTCGCCCCGCTGTAGTCAGCACCAGCACCACACATCAGGCCGACGTACGGGGGATCAGAGATGGACTTGCAGGTCATCGGTGCGGGCTTCGGCCGCACCGGCACGATGTCGCTCAAGGCTGCGCTCGAGCAGCTCGGGTTCGACCCCTGCTACCACATGATCGAGACCTGGGGGAGGGCCGGTCACGACGTCGCATGGCAGGACGCCCTCGACGGGCGGCCCGTCGACTGGGACGCGCTGTTCGACGGCTTCCGGGCCACCGTCGACTGGCCCGCGTGCACCTTCTGGGACCTGCTGCTCGAGCGCAACCCCGGCGCCAAGGTGCTCCTCAGTCGGCGCGATCCCGAGGCCTGGTACCGGAGCATCACCAGCACCATCATCCCGGCGCTCCAGCACGTGCCGGCGCCGGACGACCCGGGATACACCCACCGGATGATGACCCGATCCCTGCTGTTCGAGCGCACCTTTGGTGACGACCTGTCAAAGGAGCACCTGCTGGCCACCCTGGCCGCTCACGAGGCCGACGTGATCGCCCGCTGCCCGGCCGACAAGCTGCTCGTGTTCGACGTGGCCGAGGGCTGGGAGCCGCTGTGCGCGTTCCTCGGGGTGCGCAGGCCCGATGGCGAGTTCCCCCGATCGAACTCCACCGAGGAGTTCAACGCCCGGGTCGAAGCCGGTAAGACCGCCCGGGAGCAGGGCGACGCCAGCTCCTAGTGGCACCTCCACCCTTTGACCGTCAGATTCCCCGCCAGGCGGGGAAATCCACCCTTTAACCGTCAGATTCCCCGCCAGGCGGGGAAATCCACCCTTTAACCGTCAGATTCCCCGCCAGGCGGGGACTTCCACCCTTTAACCGTCAGATTCCCCTCGGGGCGGCGGCCTCGGGCCGAGGAAGTCGGTCAGATCAGGCCGAGGTCGCGGACGGCGTTGCGCTCGTCGGCCAGCTCGGCCGCCGTGGCGTCGATCTTGCCGCGGCTGTACGCGTCGATGTCGAGGCCCTCCACGATCGACCACTCGCCGCCTGCGCACGTGCACGGGAACGACGAGATGAGACCCTCGGGCACGCCGTAGCTGCCGTCGCTGACCACGGCCATCGACACCCAGTCGCCGGCGGGCGTACCGAGCGCCCACGAGCGGACGTGGTCGATCGCGGCATTGGCAGCCGATGCCGCCGACGACGAGCCTCGCGCTTCGATGACGGCGGCGCCCCGCTTGGCCACCGTGGGAAGGAACGTGCCGTCGAGCCAGGCCTGGTCGCCCACGGCCTCGGCCGCAGTGCGCCCGTCGACCTCGCAGTGGAACAGGTCGGGGTACTGGGTGGTCGAGTGGTTGCCCCAGATCGTCATCTTCTTGATCGAGCTGACCGGCACCGACAGCTTCTGCGCGAGCTGCGAGATGGCGCGGTTGTGGTCGAGCCGGGTCATGGCCGTGAAGCGACGGGGGTCGAGGTCGGGCGCGTTCTGCTGCGCGATGAGCGAGTTGGTGTTGGCCGGGTTGCCGACCACGAGCACCTTGACGTCGCGCTTGGCGCTGCGCGACAGCGCCTTGCCCTGGGGCTGGAAGATGCCGCCGTTGGCGGTCAGCAGGTCGCTGCGCTCCATGCCGGCTTTGCGGGGCATGGCCCCCACGAGCATGGCCACCTCGGCATCGCCGAAGGCCAGGTCGGCGTCGTCGGTGCGCACGATGCCGGCGAGCAGCGGGAAGGCGCAGTCGTCGAGCTCCATCGCCACGCCTTCGAGCGCCTTGAGCGCCGGCGTGATCTCGAGGAGCTGGAGGATGACCGGCTGGTCGGGGCCGAGCATGGCTCCGGAGGCGATGCGGAACAGGAGGCTGTAGCCGATCTGGCCGGCGGCCCCGGTGACGGCGACGCGGACAGGCGAGGGGGAGGACATGCAGCGAACTGTAGCGACGGGCCTCCACCTGCCGAAACGGCCGGCCCGGGGCGCGCACCCCCTGGGTACAGTCGAGCCATGCCGGGGGAAGCACTCATAGCGGCGCGCTCGCTCACCAAGCGCTTCGGCTCCTTCACGGCCGTCGACGGGATCGACTTCGAGGTCGCCCCTGGCGAAGCCTTCGGGTTCCTCGGGCCGAACGGCGCCGGCAAGAGCAGCACCATGAAGATGATCGGTTGCGTGTCACCGCCGACCTCGGGCTCACTCACCATCCTCAGCCTCGATCCGGTGCACGACGGCTCGCGGATCCGGGGCCGGCTCGGTGTCGTGCCGCAAGAGGACAACCTCGACCTCGAGCTGACGGTGCGCGAGAACCTCCTCATCTACGGGCGCTACTTCGACCTGCCCCGCTCGGTCGTGCGCGAGCGGGCCGACGAGTTGCTCGACTTCGTGCAGCTGTCCGAGCGGGCCAACGACAAGGTCGATGCCCTGTCTGGTGGGATGAAGCGGCGCCTCACGATCGCGCGGGCGCTCATCAACGAGCCCGACATCGTGCTGCTCGACGAGCCCACCACCGGGCTCGACCCCCAGGCCCGTCACGTGCTGTGGGATCGCCTGTACCGCCTCAAGCAGCGCGGCGTCACCCTGGTCCTCACCACCCACTACATGGACGAAGCCGAGCAGCTCTGCGACCGGCTGGTGGTGATGGACGGCGGCCACATCGTGGCGGAGGGCTCACCCCGCCAGCTGATCGAGGCGCACACCAGCCGCGAGGTGCTCGAGCTGCGCTTCGGCATCGACGAGCACTCGGTGACGGCCGACAAGCTGGCCGACCTCGCCGACCGGATGGAGGTGCTGCCCGACCGGATCCTGCTGTCCACGCCCGACGGCGAGGCGGCGCTGGCCGCCGTCCACCAGCGGGGCCTCGTGCCCGAGAGCTCGCTCGTGCGCCGCAGCACGCTCGAGGACGTCTTCTTGCGCCTCACCGGGCGACGGCTGGTCGACTGAGGTGGCCGCCCCTCTCGCGCTGCGCAGCGCCGAGCACTGGTTCGCCCTCTATCGGCGCACCTTTCGGATGTCGCTGTTCACCACCGTGCTCAACCCGGTGCTGTTCCTGGCGGCGATGGGCATCGGCCTTGGGTCGCTCGTCGGCTCAGGCACCGGGCAGATCAACGGCGTCAGCTACCTCGACTTTCTGGCGCCCGGGTTGCTGGCCTTCACGGCCATGCAGACCGCCACTGGCGAGTCGACCTGGCCGGTCATGGGCGCGATCAAGTGGAACCGCGAGTACCTGGCCATGCTGGCCACCCCGTTGTCAGTCGACGACGTGCTTCGGGGTCACCTGGTGTTCATCACCGCCCGCATCGCGCAGGCCTGCACCATCTTCGTGGTCGTGATGATGGCGTTCGGGGCCATGCCCAGCCGGTGGGGGCTCATGGCTCTCCCCATGGCCGTGCTGGCTGGTCTGGCGTTCGCCACCCCCTGTGTGGCCTTCGCCGCCTCTCGCGAGAACGACGCCGGCTTCGCCGCGCTCCAACGCTTCGTCATCACGCCGCTGTTCTTGTTCTCCGGCACCTTCTTCCCCATCTCCCAACTGCCGCCCGCGCTACGGCCGATCGCCTGGCTCACCCCGCAGTGGCACGGTGTCGAGGGCGCCCGCCAGCTGTGCCTCGGCACGGCGACGGTCGCCGAGACAGCCGGCCACGTCGCCTACCTCTCGGTGTGGGTCGTGGCGGGCTACGTCATCGCGCGGCGGACCTTCACCTCACGGTTGCGGCCATGAGCGTCACCGATACCCGGCCCATCGTGCTGGTCCCCCGGGTGGTGCCGCCTTGGCGCCTCACCGCCCGGGGCGCCCGGTACATGATCGAGCGGAGCGTGCTCACGTACCGGCGCGGGTGGATGGTCATCGTGAGCGGCTTCTTCGAGCCGATCTTCTACCTGCTGTCCATCGGCGTCGGCATCGGTCACCTGGTCGGCACCATCACGCTGCCCGGCGGCCAGGTGGTCGACTACACCGAGTTCGTCGCCCCCGCGCTGCTGGCCAGCTCGGCCATGAACGGCGCCGTCTACGACTCGACGATGAACGTCTACTTCAAGCTCAAGTTCGCCAAGATCTACGACGCCGTGCTGGCCACGCCGGTGACCGTCCCCGGTGTGGCGCTCGGCGAGATCACGTGGGCCGTGATCCGGGGCACGCTCTATGCCGCGGTGTTCCTGATCGTGATGGCACTCATGGGGCTCATCGCCAGCCCCTGGGCGATCTTGGCGCTCCCGGGGGCGATGCTCATCGGCTTTGCCTTCGCGTCCATGGGCGTGGCCGGCACCAGCTACATGCGCAGCTGGACCGACTTCGAGCTGGTCGGCCTCGTGGTGCTGCCACTGTTCTTGTTCTCGGCCACCTTCTACCCGCTGTCCACCTACTCGCGGCCAGTGCAGATCGTCGTGCAGTGCACCCCGCTGTACCAGGGCGTGCACCTGCTGCGGGGCCTGTGCCTGGGCCAGCTCGACAGCGGCATGATCGTCAACGTCGTGTACCTGATGACCATGGCACTCATCGGGTTGGCCATCGCCACCCGCCGGCTGGGCGTCCTGCTGCAGCCCTAGGGGGCATCACCACTGCGTCGCTGATCGGCGCGCGCGCTCACACCGATGCATCGCGAGGCACGGGGGGAGCCAGGCCCATCGCGCGTCGGCGAACGACGCCTCTCAGACGGCGCCGCCGTAGAGGTCGAGCGTACGGGCCATGCCGCCGTCGGCGCTGATCGTCTCGCCCGTGACGAAGCGCGCCGCATCCGAGGCGAGGAACAGCACCACATCGGCGATGTCGTCGGGGGTCGCCCAGCGCCGCAACGCGGTCTGCGCGTCGATGCCCTCGATCACCCCGGGGATCGCCTTGTTGCGGGCCCACAGGTCGGTGTCGACGACCCCGGGCGCCACCGCGTTCACCCGGATGCCGTGGGGGCCGAGCTCCATCGCCAGCGAGCGCGTCGCGGCGTCGATGGCCCCCTTCGACGCCGCGTACGCCGCCCGGCGCGGCGTGCCGATCAGGCCCGACACCGAACTGAGGTTGATGATCGAACCCGTGCCGCGCTCGAGCATCGATGGCACCAGCGCGGCCACGAGCAGGAGCGGAGCCCACACGTTGACGGCGAGCAAGCGGTCGATCACCGCTGCGTCGAGGTCCACGGTGGCGAGGCGGGCCGCCACCGCCGCATTGTTGACGAGCACGTCGACGGAGCCGAAGTGGCCGAGCGTGGCCGCCGCGAGGCGGGCCGGCTCGGCCGGATCTTCGAGGTCGCCGACGAGGACCACGGGCTCGTGGGCCAGCGTCGCCGCTACTTCGTCCAGCCGCTCGCGATCACGACCGTGGAGGGCGACGCGCGCTCCGGCGCCGTCGAGCGCGACGGCGATCGCGGCGCCGATGCCCCGCGACGCCCCCGTCACGAGCGCGGTGCGGCCGTCGAGCGAGAACGGGCTCCTGTGGGCCCCCGGTGCCATGCCGTGGTTCCGGTACGTCAGCGCTTGGGCATGAGGCCGAGCGAGATGGGCACTGCGCCGCGGTCGTGGTAGTCGACCTCGCGCACGACGGTCTCGCCGTCGAACACGAGCCACGTCATGCCCTCGCTGCGCCAGACCTTGCCCTCGACCTCAGGGCCGAAGGTGTCGTCGGTGACCGTGGCTGTCATGACCCACCGCAAGGCCACGCCCCGCTCGTTGACCCAGTACTCATCGGGGATGAGCGCGAGGTCGGGCCACTTCACCACGCCATCGGCGAAGAACTGGCGGATCTGCGGCCAGCCGACGTGCTCGCCCCCGACGATGTCGTACAGCACGGCATCGGGGGCCATGTACTTGGCGGGCGCGTCGGGATCGCCACTGGACCACGCCTCGAACAGCCCAGCCGCCACCTTCACGCGGGGATCGTCCTCGGTTGCCATGATCGCTCCTCAGAGCTGCAGGCTCTTGACCTCGAGGAACTCCTCGAGGCCGAACGCTCCCAGCTCACGGCCGTAGCCGCTCTGCTTGTAGCCACCGAACGGCGCCATGGCATTGAAGCGGCCGCCGTTCACCTCGACCTGACCGGTGCGCAGCCGGCGCGCCACCCGCTGGGCCCGTTCGGGGTCCCCGCTCCACACCCCACCGGCAAGGCCGTAGACCGTGCCGTTGGCGATGCGGACGGCCTCGTCCTCGTCGTCGTAGGGCATGATCACGAGCACCGGCCCGAAGATCTCCTCCTGGGCGATGGTCATGTCCGCCGTGACGTTCGAGAACACCGTCGGCTTGACGAAGAACCCCGTGTCGAGGCCGTCGGGGGCGTCGGCGCCACCGGTGAGCAGGGTGGCGCCCTGATCGATGCCCTTGGTGATGTAGCTGCGCACGCGCTCGCGCTGCACGGCCGACACGAGCGGCCCGAGGCGCGTGCCCTCGGCGAACGGATCACCTGGCGTGAAGGCCTCGGCCGTGGCCACCGCCAACGCCTCGGCCTCGGCCAGGCGCGACCGCGGGACGAGCATGCGGGTCAGCGCCGAGCAGGTCTGGCCGGAGTTGAGGAAGCACTTGCCCACGCCGTCGGGCACGGCCTTGGCGAAGTCGGCGTCGTCGAGGATCACGTTGGCGCTCTTGCCTCCCAGCTCGAGCGACACCCGCTTGACGGTCTGCGATGCCAGCTCGGCCACTCGCTTGCCGGCCCGGGTCGAGCCGGTGAACGACACCATGTCGACGTCGGGGTGGGCCGCCATCGCCTCGCCCACGACGGCGCCCTGGCCGGTCACGAGGTTGAACACCCCGGCGGGCAGACCGATGTCGTGGATGATCTCGGCCAGGAGGAACGCGTTGACCGGTGCCACCTCGCTCGGCTTGAGCACGACCGTGCAGCCAGCCGCCAGCGCGGGAGCAACCTTGGCCGCGATCTGATGGAGTGGGTAGTTCCACGGCGTGATGGCGGCAACGACGCCGACAGGCTCACGCACCACGAGCGACGAGCCGACCTGGGTCTCGAACTCGAACGACTCAGCCAGGGCCGCCATCGAACCGAACGACGCCATGGGCAGGCCGACCTGCACGAGCTGGCTCAGCATCTTGGGCATGCCGACCTCTTGCGAGACGACCGTGGCGATCTCGTCCATGCGGGCGGTCAGACCCTCGTTGATGCGGGTCAGGTACTTGGCCCGCTCCTCACGGCTGGTCTGGCTCCACGCATCGAAGGCGGCCTTCGCCGCAGCAACGGCCCGGTCCACGTCGGCGGGCGTGCCGTCGGGGACGGTCGCCATGATCTCTTCGGTGGTCGAGTTGACCACCTCGAGCGTGCCCGTGCCCGTACTCGGCACCCAGGCACCGTCGATGTACAGATTGTCGTAGGTCTTCATGGAGCTCTCCTCGTCGATCGGACCGCGAGCAGGCGCGGCAGGGACGTCGAGGCGAACCTAACGTCGGCGACGATTCGACGTCGACTCGCCGGGCCCCCAAGCTCGTCGGAGCTCGTCGGCAGGTTGTGGGGCGAACGCGGTCAGAAGCCTCTTTGGGCGCACGAGCTGCGCCCGTGACCACCCCGAGGCGCCCCTAGGTGAGGCCGAGCGCGGCGAAGATCTCGCGGGTCGCCGTGCTGCGGTTCAACGTGTAGAAGTGCAAGCCGGGCACGCCGCCGTCGAGCAGCTCACGGCACAACTCGGTGGCACACGCAACCCCCTCGGCCCGCACGGCGGCAGGCTCGTCACCCACGCGCTCCAACCGCTCGACGAGCCACGCCGGCACCGCCGCCCCTGAGAGCTCAGCCATGCGCCGCACCTGGCCCAGGTTCGTCACCGGCATGATCCCTGGCAGCACCGGCTTGGTGCACCCCAGCTCGCCCAGCTCGTCGACCATCCGCCGGTAGTGGTGCGCCTCGAAGAAGAACTGGGTGATGGCGAAGTCGGCATGGCGGAGCTTGGCCGCGAGGTGACGGCGATCCTCTGCCCTCGACGGTGACCGAGGGTGCAGCTCGGGGTGGGCCGCCACGCCGACGGAGAAGACC
>JBBRTJ010000073.1:0-18797 GCA_038244535.1 Acidimicrobiales bacterium
GAGCCGAGGTGGGCTTGCCGATCTCAGTTGGCGCAGCAAGCACCAAGCACCTCGCCAAGATCGCATCGCAGGTGGCCAAGCCCGACGGCCTCGTCGTCGTGCCGGTGGGCGAGGAGGTCACCTTCCTCGACCCGTTGCCCGTCGGCCTCGTGTGGGGCATTGGCCCGGTCACCCGAGCCATCCTTGCCGATCGAGGCATCCACACGATTGGCCAACTGGCCGCATCACACGACTCGGAACTTCGCTCGCTCCTCGGGCCCACGATGGGCACCAAGCTGCGAGGCCTGGCGGCCAACGAGGACCGGCGCCCGGTGCAAGCCAACCCCCGGGCCGGCTCGGTCGGCGCCCAGTCCGCGCTCGGTCGTACCGAGCCGACGCCAGACCTGGTCGGCTCAGTGTTGGGTCACCTCGCCGATCGTGTCGCGGCGCGGTTACGAGCCCAGGGCCGCGCGGGGCGCACGGTCACGGTTCGGGTGCGCTTCGTCGGCATGCGGGCGGTCACGAGGTCGTTCACCGGCCCGCATCCGATCGCGACCACGCTCACCCTCACCGAGGTCGCCGAGCGCCTGGTGTGGTCAGCGCTTGCGGAGCACGCCGAGGAACAAGAGATCTCGTTGCTCGCCATCTCGGTGTCCAACCTCGTCGACCAGCCGGCGCTCCAGCTCGAGCTCGGCGTGCTTCCCGACGACCCGCTTCGCCCGGGCTCGACGACGGGTGCGGCCCGATGGGCGGTGGACCACTCGATGGATCTGGTGCGGCGCCGCTTCGGCCGATCCGCAGTCGGCTACGCCTCCGTCGCCCTTTCCGCCAGTGATCGGGTTCCGGACGCCTTCCGCGAGCTGGCCGAGCACGAGCTGTGAGCGCGGTTCGAGCAGGTCGCTCGCATGCATCGGCCCCTCGTCGCCGACCGTCTACGTCGCCTCCTTCTCATTTCTGAGAACCACGCGTCGCAGATCGGTGCCCGCTCACACTCGTCGCCTCGGACGGTCAAGGGTTCGATTGCCCAGCGGGGAGCCGGCCGTGGCGGTGGAGGGTCTGGGACACGGCCTGTTCGCGAAGCCATCGCGGCAGCTCGACACGGGGGTCGGTGTGCAGGGGGCTGTCGTCGACGGCCACCGATGCACGATGCGCGGCGCGAAGCACATCGTCGCTCACGGCGCCGGCGATTCTCAGCCGATCGACAGTGAGCGAGGCGAGCCGCGTCGCAAACGCGTCGTCCGACTCGGCGTCCGAATCGGAAACGATGAGTCGGGCACCGAGCGCGGCGGCCGCGGCGCGAGCGAGCAGTTCGGCGCCTGGTGGTGCATCGGGGCCAAGGCGCAGCGCGACGCCACCGCGGAGCGGGCGGTACCGCAACGAGTTGCGTTCGGACCGCAGTCCGGTCGGGTCATGCTCGGCGGCTGCCTCAGCGCGTGTCCAGGCTCCGAATCGGGCGGCTAGATCGCTTGGGATCGGTCCGGGTGGAGTGGGCCAGCATCGGAGCGATGAGACGTAGTGCGGGCCGCCGGCCTTCACGGTCGGACCGACGACGGAGTGCTTCCAGCCGCCGAAGGGCTGGCGTTGCACGATGGCGCCGGTCACGCCTCGGTTGACGTAGAGGTTCCCTGCCTCCACCTGGTCGCACCACTGCTCGATCTCGGCGGGATCAAGCGCCTGCAACCCTGCAGTGAGCCCGAAGGCGCTGTCGTTCTGCAGCGCGATGGCTTCGTCGAGATCGGCGGCTCGCATCACCGCGAGCACCGGACCGAAGCACTCGGTACGAGCGAGCCACGAGCCGGGTCGAACCCCGAGTCTCACGCCCGGAGACCAGAGCCGGTCGCCATCGAGGCATCGGGGTTCCACGAGCCACTCGTCGCCGTCGTCGAGCGTGGTGAGAGCACGACGAAGGTCGTCGCCCGGCGGTCCGATCAGGGGGCCGACATCGGTCGTCAGGTCGTCCGCTTGACCGACACGCAACGTCGTGACGGCGTCGCGCAGGCGGCGCCGAAACCCTGGGTCGTCGTAGACCGATGCTTCGACGATGGCGATGCTGGCGGCCGAGCACTTCTGGCCGGCGTGACCGAACGCGGAGCGAACCAGGTCGCCGAGCGCGGCGTCGAGATCGGCGGTGGCCGTGATGACCATGGCGTTCTTGCCGCTCGTCTCGGCGTGCAACCGCAGCGTCGGCCTCCACCCGAGGAACATCTGAGCCGTGGCGTGCGCTCCTGTGAGGATCACGGCGTCGACATCCGGATGGGTGATCAGTCGCCGACCCGCGTCATCGTCGGGGCAGGCGACCAACTGGAGCACCTCGTGAGGGACCCCCGCCGCCCAGCAACACGTCGCCACCAGTGACGCACATCGGACCGCTTGTGGCGCCGGCTTCAGCACCACGGTGTTGCCTGCAGCAAGGGCGGCAACCACACCGCCGAGGGGGATGGCGAACGGGAAGTTCCACGGCGGGGTCACCACCACCGTGCCGAGCGGCGCGGACGCCGTGCCATCCGCGGCAAGGCGTTCGATGGCCATGACCGATCGGGCGTAGTACCGGGCGAAGTCGATGGCCTCGGAGATCTCCGGGTCACCCTCGCCGACCGTCTTACCGGCCTCATGCATCATCGTGGCGAGGATCTCACCGCGACGGTCGGCGACGACATCGCCGATCCGGTTGACGAGCAGGGCACGTTCGGTGGCGGGGACCGCCGCCCACACGACCTGCGCGGCGACAGCGGACTTCACTGCGTCGTTGACATCGGCGAGGCTGGCCACCGGTGGCGGCGGTGATGACGACCAGCGCTCGAGCGTCGTCGCCAGCCATTCGCGATTGACCGGTCGCGTGAAGTCGGTGTCGGCCTCGTTGACGAACGGTGTCGCGGCGTCGATCGGTGCCGGTGGCTGGCGACGATCCTGGGTGCGCCGGGTCCGCCGGTCGATCGAGCGGCGATCGCGCCACGCCACGGCGAACCGGTTGGCCTGATCACGGAACACCGCGTTGCCGGGAGCGATCTCGAACAGAGCGGTGAGGAAGTTCTCCGGCGCAGTGTTCTCGTCGAGTCGACGCACGAGGTAGGCGATCGCCGCGGGGAAGTCGTCGTGTCCGACGATCGGGGAGTAGAGCAGGATCGAACCGGCGCGCGCCTTGACGGCGGCGGCATGGGCGGGCGCCATGCCTTCGAGCATCTCGAACTCGAGCCGATCTTGCTGGCCACGCTCGGTTAGCTGGTCGCGCTGCAGCAGCCCCCACGCGAGATCGAACACGTTGTGGCTCGCCAGGCCGATGCGCACGCTGTCGTCGTTCGCGGGTTCGAGCAGGCGTTCGAGCAGCGCCTTGTAGCTGGCGTCGACCTCGGCCTTGCTGGCAAAGGTCGCCAGCTCCCAGCCGCGGAGGTCCGCCTCGACCGTTTCCATGGCGAGGTTGGCGCCCTTGACGACGCGGATCTTGATCTTGGCGCCGCCGCCCGTCACCCGCGCCCGAGCCCACGTGCACAGATCGATGGCGACCGCATGGGAGTCGGGGAGGTAAGCCTGAAGAACGATGCCCGCCTCGACGTTGCGAAACTCGGGCTCATCCAGCACGGTACGAAACACCGTCGTCGTCAGCTCAAGATCGCGGTACTCCTCCATGTCGAGGTTGACGAACTTCGCCGGCGTGTGTGCCATGGCGGCCCGAAGCAGGTCACGAAACGCGTCGCTCACCTGGGCCACGGTGGCGTCGAAGGCCAGCGCGCTCACGTGAGCGCACACAGCCGAGATCTTGACCGACACGTAGCCGACATCGGGTCGAGCCAACTGCTCGAGCACGAGGTGAAGTCGGTGCTGGGCTTCGGCGTCGCTGAGGATCGACTCACCGAGGACGTTGACGTTGCTGCGCACTCCGGCGGCTCGCCGAGCCGCCAAGTGACGCGTCAACCGTTCGGGGTCGGCGTCCAGGACCACTTCCGCGCTCTCGGCCCGGAGCCGCCGCTCGACCAGCGCCATGACAGGCCGGGGCAACACCGGGGCCAGGCGGGCACCGACGCGAAGCAGCAACCGGTCGAATGATCCGAGACCTCCGAGGGGAACCTCGTGGACCAACGCCGCGAACCGCCGCGCCGCCCGGCGGGGATCCTGGATGCGAGTCACCTCGTCGGTCAGCGCCATCGTGAAGGCCTGTGCGTCTCGATCGCCCACGATGGCGGCCATTCGTGCGGTTCGGCGCCGCACGGCCCGGCTCTCGCCAGTCCGCAGCGACTCGGCTTCCCGCAGCAGGCGCCCGGCCAACTCGATGACGCGAGAGGGCTCGTCGTGCGCCGCGCCTGCCGGGTCAGCTTGCGGGCTCAGGTCCATGGCCACCATTGAACGCCCTCCGACGCCCCCCGGTCGAGGCGTCTCCTCAGCGTCGCCACCGCAGGTCACCGCTGCAGGTTGGTGACCTCAGAGAAGAGCGTGAGAACCAGGTGCCGCAGATCGATGTCGGTTCTCGAACGCGACGCGCTCGACCGTCAGCGGCAGCGGCCTCCGGTTCCCCGACCTCTGTACGTCGGAATGCGCTCGCCGCATCCAGCTTGGTTGTCCTGCGGCTCCCGGTCGCCGGGCCTTGCCGGGCCGAGGTGGAGCGAATTTTCGCGCCCGGAGGCCGGGCGATCTACCTTGCGGCTCCTGGGGACCATGTGGCCCGGAGGGGGAACCGACCGTGACCGAGACCTTGACCGGAACCGACCGCTCGGCCGGCATCAGCCTGGCCGAGCTGCTGGCCGAGGACAGCCACCCCGTCACGGACGTCTTCCTGCGCGAGGGGCCGATCGAGACCGGCAACACGCGGGTCCCGGCCGGCCTCTACTACTCGAAGGCCTGGCACGACCTCGAGGTTGTGCGCCTGTGGAGCCGGGTTTGGCAGCTGGCCTGCCTCGAGGAGGAGATCCCCGAGGTCGGCGATTACCACGTCTACGAGGTCGCCCACCTGTCGTTTCTCGTGGTCCGCACTGCCTCGGGTGAGATCAAGGCGTACCGCAACGCCTGCCTGCACCGCGGCCGCAAGCTGCGCGTCAACGAGGGCCGCGGGGCCAAGCACCTGCGGTGCGCGTTCCATGGTTGGGCCTGGAACCTCGACGGCTCGCTCAAGGAGATCCCGTGCCAGTGGGACTTTCCGGACCTGGACCTGTCCACCTGCGGCCTGCCGGAGGCAAAGGTCGGCACGTGGCAGGGCTTCGTGTTCATCAACCCCGACCGTGACGCGGCACCGCTGGACGACTTCCTGGCCGGGCTCGACGAGCACTTCACCCACCTGCCGTTCACGAAGCGGGTCAAGATCGCCCACATCGAGCGCAAGATGCGGGTGAACTGGAAGGCGTGCCAGGAGGCCTTCATGGAGGCGTACCACACGGTGGCCACGCACCCCACGCTGATGCCGAACCTCGGTGATGCCAACACCCGCTACGACGTCTTCGGCACCTTCTCCCGCGCCGTGTCCCCCCACGGCGTGGAGAGCCCGCACCTGGCCAACATGACCCACTACGAGCAGCCCGAGGACGGGCTGCAGTTCGCCCGGTGGCGCCACCCGCTGAGCGGCTTCCTCTACGAGCGACTCGAGTTCGACCGGGTGCAGATCACCGACCTCGACGGGTTGGTGAGCCTGTTCGACCAGGACGGCAACTGGATCGACGGCCGACTCACCCAGGCCGACCCGCACCTGTGCAAGTGGATCGGCGGGTCGATGCTCGACGGCATGGACCAGATCCCGCAGATGCTGCCCCATCCGCCGGCGAGCATGGACACCCCGGCACTGCGGCGGGCCTGGATCGCCGAGCAGCGGCGCGAAGGGGTGCGCCGCCTGCACGGCGACCTGATCGACGTCGACGCGGTGAGCGACGCCGAGATGATCGACGCCATCTACTACTCGGTGTTCCCGAACTGGTCGCCGTGGGGCTGCTTCAACGAGCTCTTCTATCGGTTCCGCCCCAACGGCGACGACCCCGACTCGTGCCTGTTCGAGATCATGCGCTTCGTGCCCGCGCCCGACCCGGCCAATCGGCCACGGCCGGCCAAGGTCACGCGCCTCGACTTCGACGACGAGTGGACCATGGCCCCCGAGCTCGGCCCCGTCCTGAAGGTGTTCCAGCAGGACTCGCTGAACCTGCCCCACGTGCAGACCGGTCTGAAGGCCCAGGAGCAGCAGGAGGTGGTCTTCGCGTCCTACAACGAGACCAAGCTCCGCCACTTCTACGCCAACCTGTTCCGCTTCATGGGGGTCGACGACCCGTTCACGGCCCTGGCCGAGGCCGAGGGTCGCTGACCCGATCGGGTCGGAGCCGATGACCGCGTGGATCGGAGCACGCCCGGGCGCCGTGCTGCGTAGCCAAGGAAGGTCCCAATGGGGCTCACCGTTGGACGATCACCCGGAGCGGGTGACGACGCGTGATGCCATCAGGCCACCGGGCGACAGTTCGTACCTTGGCCCCATGTCTGTCCAGCACGTCGTCGACGAGCAGGGGCGCTGCGACAGTAAGACGCTGCAGGAGCTGTGGCCGTCGGTAGTCGACGAGGTGGTCCGCGCTGTCAACCCGGCCGAGGTGATCCTGTTCGGCTCGGTGGAGCGGGGCGAGGACGGATCCGACTCCGACATCGATCTGCTCGTTGCCTTCGAGCACATCGACCCGGCGGAGAAGCGGCCGAAGATGGCGCGCATCCGATCGGCGATCCAGACGTTCGCGCCGGTCGACGTGATCGTCACCGATCCGGCCGAGATGGCGCAGCGACGCGACGACGTCGGCTCGATCCTGTACTGGCCCGCCCCGAGGGTCGGCTCGTCTCTCGGCGCTCGAGTGTCCAAGCAATCTGACCCGCCACGAGTGGCTGCGGTTCGCCCACGACGATCTGGCTGCGGCTCGGCTGCTGCTGACTGACGTCGAGCTGCCGGCCCGATTGGCTTGCTTCCACGCGCAGCAAGCCGCCGAGAAGGCGCTGAAGGCCTCGCTTGTTTCATGCTGCCATTCAGTTCCGCAACACCCATGACCTCGTCGTGCTGGTGACCATGCAGCCCGAGCCCGTTCGGTCGGAGGTCGCCGGCCTCGATCTCCAGCGTCTTCAGCAATCGGCGGTGGATGCGCGCTACCCGACGGACCTTCCGGACATCACGGCCGACGAGGCGGTCGCCATCGTTGCCATCGTTGCCATCGCCGACCAGATCGCCGCGACGGTGGCTGTTGCGGTGAGGGCGGATGGTCTGGCCTGCCGCTGCGACCGTCTCCAGGTGCGCTTCGTCGTACTCGCCGGGCAGGGGATTGCGCCCTACAAGACTTGGCCCTTCGAGCAACCACCGCCGCCCTCACCGCGAGGTCGAACCCGGCCCGGCCACGACCCCAGGGGCGTTCGAAGCCGACGACTACCGTCAGACCGTCCCCGCTAAACGGCCCGGGACTCAAACCACTGAGCCCCTATGAAACTCGGGGCGCTTCGAACAGGTTCGGATCGTTGCCGATGTCCTGAGACATCACATGGAGCGGGTGACGGGAATCGAACCCGCATAGCCAGCTTGGAAGGCTGGAGCTCTAACCATTGAGCTACACCCGCAAGGGCGCTCAAACGCTAGTCGGCGATCGGTGTCAGCTCATCGCCGATCCGCACCACGCCGCCCACCTCCACCATGGCCGCGATGCCGAGGTTCCCGGCTCGCTCGGCGTTGATCCGGCGCAGCACGTCGAGGTCGCGCTCGATGCCGCCGGGCTGCGGCCGCGTCGTCATGACGCAGCGGTCGATCGGCTTGACGACCTCCATCACCGCTCGGCCGAGGCGCACCCGGCCCCCGATCAGCGCGTCCTCGCCGCCGGTGTCGACGATGACGTTCATGCGGAAGCGGCGCACGTCCCACGATGCGATCGAGGCGAGCGAGGCGATCGACACCATGGTGCGGTTCGAGTCGTGGAAGCTGCCCTTCGGCCCGTTCCACTGCAGCACCTCCGAGCCGGCCTCATCCTCGAAGTCGGCCGCTATCTCGAATGTCCCTCGGGCATCGGGGTCGGCCCGTTGCAGCCGAACCTCCCGGCCGAGCCACGCTGACAGCGCGGCATCGTCAGCGGCCACCGACCCGTCGGGAAGCGTCACCTCGACGCTCGCCCCGCCGCCGGCAGCATCGAGCGCACGAGCCGACGCCATCAGCAGCAGTGGCTCGCGTTTCGCCGTGAGCGCCAGCCCGGTCGCGGCATCGACCACGGCCCACTGGCGATCGCCATCGATGCCGCGAACGCCGATGGTCGCGTGATCGAGTGGCTCGCCCTGCATCGACTTCACCGGGTATCGCCACAGCTGCTCGACCTTCATCATTGCGCCCTCTCTGCGATGGCGAGGTAGCGCTCGCCGTCCTCGATCGAAACGAGCCGCCACCCCGTCCCGGCCAGCAGCTCGTCGATGTTGGTCGGATCGAGCGGATCGTCGGCGCGCAGCTCGTGACCGTGACGAGCGGCCAGCGCGGCTCGGCTGATCACGTGGAAGATCGCCAATCGCCCGCCGGCGCGCACCACCCGAGCGAGACCGATGAGCCCGGCTGCCGGCGACGGGAGGTGGTGGATGATCCCGGCCGCGAAGACGGCGTCGAACGACGCGTCGGCGAAGGGGAGCGCATCGGCATCGCCGGCCACCATCACGGCGATCTGGTCTCGGCCGTAGCCCGCGGCGACAGCGAGCATCTCGGGGGTGGCGTCAAGGCCGACCACCGCGCCGGCCGGCCCAACGGCCTCCCTCAAGGGGACGAGCGCCCGGCCCGTGCCGCAGCCGAGGTCGAGAGCGACCCCACCCACCGGCACGCCGAGCTCAGCGACCGCAGCGGCATAGGCCGGACCGTCGTCGGGGAACCGCTCCTCCCAGGTGGCCGCTCGCTCGGCGAAGAAGGCCCGGGTGTCGTCAAGGGGTCGCGTGCTCATGGCGACCTCGACCCTACGTCGATGCCCGGCTCGAACTGCCCGATTGGGGCGTGGGGCAGTATGGGGCTGGTGGCGGCCAGATGTGGCCGGTTCTGGCCCCAGTTCGGCGGTAGGTGGGGAGCGGTGGGGGCGTGGGGCGATATGGGGCTGGTGGCGGCCAGATGTGGCCGGTTCTGGCCCCAGTTCGGCGGTAGGTGGGGAGCGGTTGGGGCGTGGGGCAATATGGGGCTGGTGGCGGCCAGATGTGGCCGGTTCTGGCCCCAGTTCGGAGGTAGGTGGGGTGCGGTTGGGGCGTGGGGCAATATGGGGCTGGTGGCGGCCAGATGTGGCCGGTTCTGGCCCCAGTTCGGTGGTAGGTGGGGAGCGGCGCTCTCGGGGCGGTGGGCGAGGCGTCCGATCGGTCCCGACAGCGACGGGGGAGCCCAGCCGGCGACGCTCACCAGCGACGTCCCGAGTCGGTACGGTCGCTCGAGTGTTGCGCGTGAACCAGCCGAGCGTTGACGGGTGTTGAGCGACGCCATCGGTGGGTTCCTTCCCGCAGCTGCCGCGGTGGCGCTGAGCCCGGTCCCGATCGTCGGTGTGGTGCTGGTGCTCGGCAGCGCCACGGCCAAGTCGAACGGCCCGCTGTTCGCGCTCGGTTGGGTCGTCGGCTTGGTGGCGGTCTGCTCGATCGTGGTCGGCGTGTTCGGCGGCGCCGACGATCCCGACAGCGGCTCATCGACGGTCATGAACGTCCTGCGGATCGCAGGCGGCCTGTTCCTGCTGTACCTGGCCGCCACGAAGTGGACGACCCGCCCGAAGCCGGGCGAGCTGGGCGAGATGCCGGGCTGGCTGTTCTGGGGGCGCTCAGTCGCATCAGTGCGTCTGAACGCACCGAGAGCCGACTGAAGGCGCTGCAGGCGGTGGGAGCAGCGTCAATCCTGAAGCGGCAGGACGCTGCTAGAGCCAGTCCCTGCGCTTGAACAGCAGGTAGAGGCTGCCCGACATCACGATGGTGAGCGCGCTCGCGGCCAGCACGCCCCAGTCCCGCGCAAAGCCCGGGTAGGGCACGTTCATGCCATACCAGCCGGTGATGAGGGTGGGGACGGCGATGATGGCGGCCCAGCTCGTGACCTGCTTCATGATCTGGTTGGTGCGGTAGTCGCGCAGGCTGAGGTTGGTCTCGACGATCGTGCTGACGAGGTCTCGCAGCGCGTCGGTCGCCTCGCTCACCCGCAGCACGTGGTCGTACACGTCCTGGAAGTACGGGTAGAGCGCGTCGTCGACGATGGACTGCTCACGGCGCATCAGGGCGCTGACGACCTCGCGCGTCGGCACGACCAGTCGGTGGAAGCGGATGAGGGCCTGGCGCATCTGGAACCAGTGGCGCTGCTGGGACGGTTCGAGCGGGTGCTCGGAGAAGATGCCCTCGCTGATCTCGTCGTAGAACTCGTCGAAGCCCTCGACGGTGTCGAAGTAGCCGTCGACGATCACGTCGAGGAGCCCGTAGAGCAGGTAGCTGACACCGTGGGCGGCCAAGCCGGGGGAGCGGTCCCACCGGGCGAGCACCGGGTCCATCGAGAACGCGTCGTCCTTGCGCACGGTCACCAGCCAGTGCGTGTTGATGAACGCGTCGATCTCCGTCTCCTCGAGCCGAGCCTCGGCTCGGTCGATCCGCACGGCGTGGGTCGCCAGGAACAGGTGCGACTCGTAGTGATCGAGCTTGGGCCGTTGGTGCGGACCCAGCGCGTCCTCGACGGCCAGCTCGTGCAGGTGGAGCTCGCTGGCCAGCTCGTCCAGCTCCTCCTTCGTGGGCGCGCAGAAGTCCACCCACACCATCGTGTCCGGCTCGTCCTCGGCCAGGAGCTCTGAAATGGCGGCGACGGGGAACCCTTCGTCGAGCAGCACGCCCTTGCGGTACAGCCTGGTGTGAGCCACGTCGTGGTGCCTACTACGCCGGCACCCGCCGGACCACTCAGGCCGGGTTCCGGGACGTTCGGCCCTACGCCCGGCTCGCTCAGGCCGGTAGATCAGAGATCGAACGTGAGGAGATGGCAGATGACGAGGCGCATGGTGATCCTTGGTGGCGGCACCGGTGGGACGCTGATCGCCAACCGCATGAGGCGCCACCTCGATCCCGATGAACTCGAGATCACGGTGATCGACCAGGACGACCAGCACGTGTACCAGCCCGGCCTGTTGTTCGTGCCGTTCGGCCTGGCCACGGCGGCCGAGATCGTGAGGCCGAGGCAGCACCAGCTCCACCGTCACATCGGGTTCGTCCAGCAGGCGATCGAGCGCGTCGACATCGACCGTCAGGTCGTCGTCCTGCACGATGCGACGGAGGTTCCCTACGACGTCCTCGTCGTGGCCACCGGCGCGGTGCTGGCCACGGACGAGACCGAGGGCCTCACCGGGGCGGGCTGGAACCAGAACGTGTTCACCTTCTACGACCTGGCCGGCGCCACCGCGCTCAGCGAAGCCCTCGATGCGTTCGTTGGCGGCCGGCTCGTGGTCAACATCGTCGACCTCCCGATCAAGTGCCCCGTCGCGCCGCTCGAGTTCTGCTTCCTGGCCGATTGGTACTTCACCCGCCGAGGCCGGCGCGACGAAGTGCAGATCACCTACGTGACGCCGCTCGACGGGGCCTTCACCAAGCCGATCGCGTCAGCGAAGCTCGGCGAGCTGTTGGAGACCAAGCACATCGAGGTCGTGACCGAGTTCAACACTGGTTCGGTCGAGTCGTCCCTCGACGGTCCCGGGAGCCTCGTCGGCTACGACGGGCGCGAGGTGCCCTTCGACCTGGCAGTCGTGGTGCCGCTCCACAACGGCGCCCCCTACGTCGCCCGTTCCGAGGGGCTCGGCGACGAGCTCGGGTTCGTCCCGACCGACCTCGCCACCCTCCAGTCCAAGGTCCGTCCCAACATCTTTGCCATCGGCGACGCCACGAGCGTGCCGGCGTCGAAGGCCGGCTCGGTCACCCACTTCGAGGGCGAGGTCCTCACCGAGAACCTGATCCGCTTCCTCGACGGACGCGAGCTCGATGCCAGCTACGACGGTCACGCGAACTGCTTCATCGAGACGGGCTTCGGCAAGGCGCTGCTGATCGACTTCAACTACGAGACCGAGCCGATGGAGGGGCACTTCCCCACCGCGGTCGGCCTGCCCCTGTTGAAGGAGAGCCGCCTCAACCACCTCGGAAAGCTGATGTTCCAGTCCTTCTACTGGCACGGTCTCCTTCCCGGTCACGACATCCCGATGGTCGGTAGCGCCATGCCGACCGCCGGCAAGCACCGTCCGGATGGATCCAGATCAAACGAACCGCAAGGAGCAGCGTCATGAGCACCGCCACCTACGCCGGCGTCACGGTCGACGTGAACGACGAAGGCTTCTTCGAGCACCCTGAGCAGTGGACCCGCGACGTTGCTGTCGAGCTGGGGCGGGCCGAGGGCATCGACGAGCTGACCCCGCAGCACTGGCAGGTCATCGACTTCATGCGCAAGGAGTGGTTCGAGAAGGGCACCGGCCCGACCGTTCGCGTCCTGGGCAAGACATCCGGCGTGTCAGTGAAGGAGCTCTACCAGTTGTTCCCGAAAGGTCCCGCCAAGGTCGCGGCCCGCATCGCGGGCATCCCGAAGCCGAAAGGGTGCATATGAGCGTCACCGACATCGCAACGTCGCCGTCCAGACAGGCTGAGGCGGTCAAGCCCGAGCCGATCACGAAGGTCTCGATCGTCGTGTCGAAGGGATCGCTCGAGGGCATCTACCCCGCGCTGATCATGGCCAATGGAGCCAGGGCCGAGGGCATCGAGGCCAACCTGTTCTTCACGTTCTTCGGCATGGACGCCATCCACAAGGGCCGCATCGACCACATCAAGGTGGCCACCGTCGGCAACCCGGGCATGCACATCCCCACCCTCATCGGTGGTCTTCCCGGGATGTCTGCCTTGGCGACGCACATGATGAGCCGGAAGATGGAGGGCATCGACATCCCCCCGCTCGGTGAGTTCATCGAGATGATCGGTGACACCGGCGCCGGCATGTACGCCGGCAAGGCCTCGGTCGACATGTTCGGGCTGACGATGGATGACTTCGTCCCCCAGATCCAAGACATCATCACCGTCGGCGAGTTCTACGAGAAGGCGGCCGGAGGCCAGATCATCTTCACGTGATCACGTGATCACGTGATCACGTGGCCGTGGTCGCGCCGCACCCATCCGCGCCTCGGGCCGTGCGCGTGGCCCTATGGTGCGTGACGAGCACCTGGGCGGGCGCCGGTTGCCCCCGGAGTTGGAGGGTGCCATGACGTTGACGACCAGCGGGTCCTCGGACACGAGCGGCTCTCCCTTGCCCGCTCAGTCGTTGGCCCGGATGTTCTACGACCGGGTTGCGGCGACCCCACATGGCGAGGCGTTTCGCTTCCCGACCAAGACCGGATGGGCTTCCGTCACCTGGGCCGAGACCGAGGAGACCGTCAGGACGATCGCTGCCGGGCTGCTCGCTTTGGGGATCCAGCCCGAGCAGCGAGTCGCCATCGCGTCCGCCACGCGCATCGAGTGGATCTACGCCGACCTAGCGATCGCGTGCGCCGGCGGGGCCACGACGGCGCTGTATCCAACGACGACGGGCGAGGACGTCGCTTACATCCTTGCGGACAGCGGCACCCGGATCGTGTTTGCCGAAGATGACGCCCAGATCGCCAAGCTGCGCCATCAGCGCGAAGGCCTGCCCGAGCTCTTCCGAGTGATCACGTTCGTCGGCGAAGCCGATGGGGACTGGGTGCTGAGCCTGGCTGACGTGCAGGCCCTGGGCGCCAAGCACCTCATCGACCACCCCGGCGCGGTGGACGAGGCCGTGGCCGCCATCCAGCCCGAGGACCTAGCCACGCTGATCTACACCTCGGGGACCACAGGACTCCCCAAGGGCGTGGAGCTGCCCCATCGTTGCTGGACGTACCTCGGTGCCGGGGCGGAGGCCATCGGGATCCTGCGCCTCGACGATCTCCAGTACCTCTGGCTGCCGCTGTCGCACTCGTTCGGCAAGATGCTCGAGGCCGTGCAGCTGCAGATCGGGTTCCCCACTGCCGTCGACGGCCGGGTGGACAAGATCGTGGAGAACCTCGCAGTGATCCGCCCCACGTTCATGGCTGGTCCCCCGCGGATCTTCGAGAAGGTCTACGCGACGATCGTGCAGACCATGCAGGAAGAGGGTGGGATCAAGCTCAGGCTGTTCAACTGGGCGTTCGGGGTAGGTGGCCGGGTGTCGCGCGCCCGCCTCGCAGGCAGCCCTACCGGCGCGCTGCTCCGCGCCGAGCACGCGCTAGCGGATCGGCTGGTGCTGTCGAAGATCCGAGCCCGTCTCGGCGGACGGATCCGCTTCATGGTCTCGGGAAGCGCAGCGATCTCGGGAGACATCGCGGCCTGGTTCTACGCCGCTGGGCTCGTGCTCATCGAGGGGTACGCGTTGACCGAGACCGGTGGCGGGGCCTGCATCGGAGACCCAGAGCATCCGATCCTCGGGGTCGTCGGCCCGCCGCTCGTCGGCTCCGAGATCAAGATCGCCGACGACGGGGAGATCTTGATCCGTGGCCCGTTGGTGATGCGTGGCTACCACAACCTGCCCGAGGCCACGGCCGAGGTGCTGATGGCCGACGGCTGGTTCGCCACCGGTGACGTCGGCGAGCTCGACGCCGCAGGCCGGCTGCGGGTCACTGACCGCAAGAAGGACCTGATCAAGACGTCCGGCGGCAAGTACATCGCGCCACAGGCGATCGAGGTTCTGTTCAAGTCGGTCTGCCCGCTAGCCAGCCAGATGCTCGTGCACGCCGAACGACGCAAGTACGCCACGGCCCTGATCGCCCTCGATGCCGAAGCCCTGATCCGCTGGGGGCGAGCGCAGCTCTTGGCGGTGGGCGACTTCGCCGTGCTCGCTGCGAGCCCCGCCGTTCACGACTACGTGCGGGGCTGCGTCTCGGAGCTCAACAGCCGCCTGAACCGTTGGGAGACGATCAAGGACTTCCGCATCCTCGATCACGACTTGTCCGTCGAAGGTGACGAGCTCACGCCCAGCATGAAGCTCAAGCGCAGGGCCGTCGAGGCGCGCTACGTGTCGCTGCTCGACTCGATGTACGAAGGTCCCGAGCGAAGCAGCACTGCTCAGACCGCGCGGGGCGGGGGGACCTGAACCCCCGGCCTTGTCCACCCAGAGCGAGCGGCGGCCGCCCGAGTGTCACGGCTGGCGTCACAGGTCACCTGACGGACCGGCCCCGTCGAGGGCATCGCCCACTGCGGGTGATCGGAGCGTCAGGCTGCCGGCTCGATCGCCTCGGCGTCGATGAGGTGGCGTCGGGTGTGGGCGTACCCGCCGTCGAAGCTCACCAACCGGCGCAGGAACGACGTCGGTCGGTCGGGCGCGGCGCACTCGAGCGACAGCCCGGAGTCCCTGACGACCGGATGGGTGGGACTACCGCAGGCGGTGCATCGCGGTTCGCTGTGCAGAGCCTGTTCGACGAGCTCGACCACGTTCTGGTGGTTCATGGCATCCGCTCCTTTCGAGGACCGCTGCTGGCGGCTGTGAGCAACGCCATCAGTGCGCTCACCGAGACGGCGTTCGGGCCGGTCATCCGGGCGTTGCTGTCACAGATCGCCACCAACCCCTCGCTCGGTGACCCGTTCCGGGCGACGGTGGTGGGGGCCCGACGAGGGGAGGTAGCCCGGGTGATTGCCCGGGGCATTGAGCGCGGCGACCTGCGCGGCGACGCCGACGCGGCCATCGCCACCGAGCTGCTCGTGGGCCCCGTCTACTTCCGGCTCATGTTCGGTGGCGAGCTCTCAGCCGGGCTGGCCGAGCAGGTGGTCGACGCGTTCCTCCAGGGATACGCAGCCCGCCCGGCGATCAGTGGGACGTAGGGACGTAGGGGCGTGGTGGGCGACAGGCTCAGAGGTCGGCAGTCGCCGGGAGGCGACCCGAGGTGATGGCGTCGACGAGGGCGCAATGATCCTGCTCGTTCTGGCCCGCGTAGGCGATGGCGAACTGGCCGACGGCCCGGGCGAACGCTTCGCCATCACCGAGGTAGCCGTGGATGGCGGCGGCATCGCCGGAGCGGGCGTGGGCCCGGGCCAACGCCACGCCACACAGTTGTCCATAGATCAGAAAGACGCTCGTGGGCTGCGTGGCCACGTTCGGCGAGAACTTCATGTCGTGGAGCTGGCGCCAGTAGTAGTCGATGCCGGCGGCCTCGTCGCGGGTCCATCCGAGGAACAGATCGCTGGCGGCCTGCATGAGGCGCTGCCCCTCGACCACTCGCTGACCGTGGTTTGCATAGACCGAGGCCCCGCAGTGCGCTTCGAGCACCGATGCCCCGGCTTCCTTGAACTGCAGCAGGAGTGGATCATCCCCCTTCCCGCCGTCGAGGAGCGCGATCCAGCAGCGCGTGCCCACGCTTCCGACCCCGACCACCTTGCGCGCCGCGTCGGTGAGCTGGAAGCGGTCGAGGAGGTGTCCGACCTCGTCGGGGAGGGTGGCCCGGTATCCGTCGAAGAGCGGCCTCAACTCGTCGAGGTGATCGACGCCGGGGACGTGGCCGACCAGTGGGAGCTGATCGATGATGCGGCGCTTGCCGTCCACGAGCTCGGTGAGCTTGCCGACTGCCTGCAGGTTGCCGTAGGCATGGGCGCGGGAGATGGCGGCGTCGGCCCGGGATACCAGCTTCCTGTCGCCGATCGACTCCGCGAGGGCCTGCACCGCGGTCGTGTCGATGCTGAAGTACCACGACTCCATCGTGGGCATCCTGGCGAACGCCTTCATCTGGTCCGCGTAGGCAAGCACGGCCCGCTGCGCAGAGGCTCTGGTCACCTTGTCGCCCAGGTCCTTCGACCGAGCGGCCACGGCCAGGCTCGCCGCCAAGCGTTTGAGGTCCCACTCCCAGGGGCCGGGCAGCGTTTCGTCGAAGTCATTGACATCGAAGATCAGCCGTCGTTCCGGCGTGCCGAAGCCGCCGAAGTTCACGAGGTGGCCATCCCCGCACAACTGGACCGCCACGCCCGTGCTCGGCGTGACGGCCAGGTCGGCGGCCATCACGGCGGCGGCGCCTCGGTAGAAGCCGAACGGCGACTCCCGCATGCGCCCGTAGCGGATGGGTAGCAGCTCGGCCACCCGGTCCTTGCCCTGCTCGACCAGCAGCGCGATCGGATCGGGTCGATCGTCCGGCGGGGTCCACTCAGCGTGGCTGTCGAAGGGGACCCGAGCACGAAGCGCCCGGCCCGCCTCGATCCGATCGGCACGATCCACGGCCCCCGTCGGACCACCCAAGAACGCGGACTCAGCAGCGGCATCGACGACACGGTCGAGGGCGGCGACGTCCTTTGACCGCAAGCGATCCTTGCCCTTGCGCCCCGAAGCAGCGTGCGCTTTGCCCGCCTTGTTCGGGTTGGCTCCCTTGGCCATCGGGTCGGTCCTCTCGCGGTCTGATGGATGCTACGCACAGCGAGTCATGCGGGCACTTGGACCGCCGACCTCTGGCACGCCACGGCCACTGTGCAACGACGCCGGGCTGGCGTGGCGATCTCGACGAACACGGTCGGGGCCGAAGTGGTCGATGGTGGCGTCATCGTCGGTACGTTCGGGTTCGATGGACGCTCGGGATGTCGGAGCAGTCAGGTCCGGATCGGCATCGGCGGGCACGATGTCGAGAAGTAGGCGGCGGCTACGACGTTCATGTACCTCGGGCGGTACGACCCGATGCCGAGCCCACGACAGGAGCAAGCCGTGAAGTACGTGATCCTCATCCACGCCAACCCCGACCCGTGGGGGCATCCGACCGGCCACTTCACTGCCGAAGGGCGGCAGCTCGATGGCACGCAGCGGGCCGAGATGGACCGCGCGTTCGATGAGCTGATGTCCGCCATGTCGGCGTCCGGTGAGCTCGTGGTGTGCGAGGCCCTCGCCGATCCGGCGTCGTCGACGATCTACCGGTGGCAAGGTGCCGGCCACGTCGCGACGGACGGACCGTATGCCGAGACCAAGGAGCAGTTGGCTGGCTTCTTCCTGATCGACGTGAACTCTCGCGAGCGCGCCGAGGAGATCGCGGCGATCTTTGCCCACCCGGGCGACGTCATCGAGCTGCGCCCGGCCATGTGGGCCGGCGGCCCCGACGCGTGAGGGAACCCGCCCTCGACGAGGTCTGGCGCGAGTGCACGCCACGGGTGCTCGGCGCGCTCGTGCGGCGGTACGGCCACTTCGACGCGGCGGAGGACGCGGTGCAGGAAGCGCTGCTCGCGGCGGCCCAGCAGTGGCCGCTGGAGGGGACGCCGCACGACCCGAAGGCCTGGCTGATCCGGGTCGGGTCGCGCCGGCTGGTCGATCGGCTCCGGGCCGACGACGCCCGGGCGCGTCGAGAAGCGCGGGTCGTGCGCGAGGTGCCGAGCCCCGACCGACCGGCGTCGTTGAACGGAGCGCCCATCGAGGGCGACGACACCTTGGCGGTGATGTTGCTCTGCTGCCATCCGTCGTTGTCGCCTTCGTCGCAGGTGGCCCTGACGTTGCGCGCAGTCGGCGGCCTGACGACCGCGCAGATCGCCCGCTCGTTCCTCGTGCCTGAAGCAACGATGGCGCAGCGAATCTCGCGGGCCAAGGCCCGGCTCGAGCACGAGGGCGAACCGTTCGCTGCTCCCCGGGTGGCAGAGATGCCGGCGCGAGTGGCGGCGGTCGCCCACGTGCTGTACCTCGTGTTCACCGAGGGCCATACCGCGACGACGGGCAGCGTTCTCACCGCGCCGTCACTCGGTGCCGAGGCGATCCGCCTGGCTCGGGAGCTGCACCGGGTGCTAACCCGACCACGGCGAGGTAGCCGGGCTCCTCGCCCTGATGCTCCTCACCGACGCACGACGACCGGCTCGCACCAGCGCCGACGGATCCTTCGTCCCGCTCGCCGATCAGGACCGCACGC
>JBBRTJ010000074.1:0-18707 GCA_038244535.1 Acidimicrobiales bacterium
GACCTCGTTGAGGGTCGGCACATCGGTACCGACGGCGACCGTGAGCGTGGCCATTGCCGTGTTGACCTGCTCTTGCATCTTGGCCTGGTCGAGTTGGGACAGGAGCTTCTGGCGCTCACCCAGCTTGCGCTGCAGCGAAAGCGAGTTCTGCTGCACCGCCGCTTTGGCCTGATCGGCCGCTTGCGTCGCCTGCAGCGACAGCGCCTTCAGGTCGTCGACGTCGTGCTCGATCTGCAACATCCGCGTGGCGAGCGACTCGGCGGCCGCCCCGAACTCGGTGGCCTTGCCGGTGTCGCCCTTGGCGACGGCATCGGCCTGCATGATGAGGGCCTGACGGGTGTTGGCCGTGATCTTCTCGAGCTCCTCGAGGGACCGGTTCAGGCGCATCTCGGTCTGCTTCTGGTTGGCGATGACGTTGCCGGCTTGGTCCCGGAGTCGCTGGTGCTGCTCCTTGGCCTCGGCGATCGCCTGCTCGAGCTGGACCTTGGGATCGGCCTTCTCGTTGAAGCGCGCGTCCTGCTTCGCGACGAAGTACTTCCAGCGCTTCTTCAGTCCCTCGAACATGCGGGCAGCCTACCGATGCCCTCCTCGTGGACGTGGCCTCTGCCTGGTCGAGCCGGTCAGCGGCGTCCGAGGCGTTCGCCGATGAACCATGCGATGTCGTGACGGGCCGGGGTCTGCAGCACGATCTGGGCGGGCCGTTCGAGCGTCGTGTCGATCACCAAGACCTCATGGTCGCGGTAGACGACCCACAGCTGGCGGGCGCCCTTGCGCTGCTTGATCGTGTACCAGCCAGTGGCGATGCAACCGGGGAAGTACGACCCGCCGGTGCGCCAGCCGAGCGTGGCGCGCGGCTCGGCCACCGGGACGACACGGGCGGCCGCGATGGCCTCGATCGGGATGGTGCAACGGTGGCAGAGCGCCGCCACGCGATCGAGTCCTGACAGGGTGATCGTCACTGCGTCGTCGGTGACCTCGACGTTCACAGCCATGAGCGAAACGCTAGGGCCGCGGTCGATGAAGTGGGGCGCGGCCGGAGGCGCACGTGGGCCGAGAGGAGCGTTGGCGGCGCTCTGGGTCGCCGACGCTCATCTCGGGGCGGGCTCGGCCGTCGGTCGAAGAGCAGCCGCGAGGGACCGGAGCTCGTCGGGGGCGAACGCCAGCACCCCGCAGGCGTAGACGGCGACCAGCGAGGTGGTCCCGGCCAGGACCGTGGTCACCGCGCCCCAGCCGCTCTGGCTGCCAACGCGATCGACGATCAGCCAGGCGAACCCTGCGGCCACGACGGTGGCCAGCGTGAGGCGGACGAGGCCTTCGGCCAGCGGACCGAGGCGGAGCCCGCCCACCCGCCGCGCGAGCACGATGAGGGCCAGTGTCGCCGAGATGAAGTAGGCGATCGAGAAGCTGGCGGCGATCCCGACGACCCCGTACGGTCCGACGAGCACGAGGGCGAACACGATGTTGATGGCGTTCTCGATCACGTTCAGCATGAACGGCGTCTTGGTGTCCTGGCGCGCGTAGAAGCCCCGCAGCACGAACAGGTAGGCGGAGTAGGCGAAGAGCCCGATGGCGAACGCGACGAGGACGTCGGCAGTGGCGGTGACCGCGTCCGCGCTGAAGGCCCCGTGCTCGAGCAGCGCGGCCACGAGCGGGCGGGCGAGCACCACGTAGAGCGCCGACGCGGGCAGCGTCGCCAGCGCAATGGCCCGCAAGCCGAGCGCCAGCTTGTCGTCGAACCCCTGCTGGTCACCGCGCAGCGCGGCGAGGGACAGCCCGGGCTGGAACGTCGTCATGATCGACACCGCCAGCAGCCCGTGGGGGAGCTGGAAGAACAAGAACGCGGCCTGGTAGGCGGTCACGCCACCGGACCCGGGCTCGGCCAGGATCGTGGCTACGAGCAACGCGATCTGGTTCGAAACGACGTACCCGATGGTCCAGCCCGACAGCAGCAGCACTCGCTTGACGGCAGGGTGGCGGACGTTCGGGCGGAACCGCAGCCTGATGCCGGCACGCCGCATGGCCGGCCACAGGGCAAGCGTCATCACCACGATCCCCGCAGTGGTGCCGACTCCGAGGAACCAGATGAGCCCAGGGTCGGCGAGCGCGCTGGTGAGCGAGATGGGCTGATCAAAGCGCGAGGCGACGATGAGGAGCACGGCGATGACCACGAGGTTGTTGAGCACCGGGGCCCACGCAGGGGCGAAGAACTCGTGGTGGGCGTTGAGCACCGCCGACCAGAGCGCGCTCAGCCCGTAGAAGAAGATCTGGGGGAGGAACAGCAGTGCGAGCTTCGTGGCCACGTCGCGGAGCTGCCCGGCGTCGACCCCGCCACCGGTGTTCACCGTGTAGAGCCCGATGATCAGCGGGGCGGCCAACGTCCCGATCACGGTCAGGATGGCGAGGAGCACTGCAGCGACGCTCACGACGGCGTCGGTGCCGGCGGGGTCGTCGCGCTCGATCTGCTCGGTGAAGATCGGCACCAGCGTCGCGGTGAGGATCCCGCCCAGGATCAGCTCGTAGACGATGTTCGGCGAGTTGTTGGCCGTGTTGTACGCGTCGGCCACCGCGGTGCGCCCGAGGGCGTACAGCAGCGCCACGAGCTTCACGAAGCCGGTGATGCGACTGACGGCGGTACCGGTCGCCACCCAGACGTTGGCCCGCAGCAGCCCCCCGCGCCTGACCTCGGTCACCGCGCCGACAGGCGGCGTACCGGGGTGGGGAGCGCCATGGCCGGGCATCGTAGGCTCGCGTCCCATGACCGATACGCCCATCGCTGCGCTCGGCCGTCGGGCCAAGGTGGCATCACGTGTGCTCGCCACCGCCTCGACCGCAGCTAAGGACTCGGCTCTCCTTGCCGCGGCCGAGCTCCTGGTGCAGCGCACCGACGAGGTGCTCGCCGCCAACCAGGTCGATGTCGAGCGAGCAGAGCGCTCCGAGGTCAGCGCCACCGTGATCGATCGCCTCCGGCTCACGCCGGCCCGGGTCGAGTCGATGGCCGCGGGGTTGCGCAAGGTGGCCGTGCTGCCCGACCCGGTCGGCGAGGTCATCGGTGGATGGGTGCGGCCCAACGGCTTGCGCATCCGTCAGGTGCGGGTACCGCTCGGGGTCGTGGCGATCATCTACGAGAACCGCCCCAACGTCACCAGCGACGCGTTTGGTCTGTGCCTCAAGTCGGGGAACGCCGCCTTCCTCAGGGGCTCGTCGGGTGCGATCAGCTCCAACCAGGCGATCGCGGCGATCCTGCGCGACGGCATCGCCAAGGCCGGCCTCCCCGAGGACGCGCTCGTCCTGGTCGAGGACACCACTCGCCAGGGGGCGGTCGAGTTCATGCGCCTGCGTGAGTCGATCGACTGCCTTATCCCTCGTGGTGGTCCATCGCTGATCGCATCGATCCTCGAAAACGCCACCGTGCCGTACGTGATCGACGGTGACGGCAACTGCCACGTCTTCGTCGATGCCACGGCGAACCTGTCGAGCGCCGTCGACATCATCGTGAACGCCAAGATGCAGCGGCCGAGCGTGTGCAACGCCGCCGAGACCCTGCTCGTCCACCGTGCCATCGCCCGCCCGTTCCTGAACCGGGCCGTACCCGCGCTCGACGGTGTCGAGCTCGTCGGCGACGACGCGGCTCGCGAGCTGTGTCCGTCGATGGGGGCGGCGACCGACGCCGATTGGGCGACGGAGTTCCTCGATCTGAAGCTGGCGGTGCGTGTCGTCGACTCCCTCGACGAGGCCATCGAGCACATCGGGCGCTACGGCTCGGGCCACTCCGAGGCGATCATCACCGGTTCGGTCGAATCGGCTCGGCGCTTCACCACCGAGGTCGATGCCGCCGCCGTGCTCGTCAACGCGTCGACCCGCTTCGTCGATGGTGAGGAGTTCGGCTTCGGGGCCGAGATCGGCATCAGCACCCAGAAGCTGCACGCGCGCGGACCGATGGGGCTGCGCGAGCTGACCACCGGCAAGTACATCGTCGAGGGCACCGGCCACGTCCGATCCTGACCGGTCCACGTGGTCGCAGAACCGATTGACCGACGGGTCAAGCGCGCTGGTACGGTCGCCCGCCATGGCCTACCGATTCGACGCCGTCTCTGATGTCCGCCAGGGGTTGCAGGACGTCCACTACCTCGCCGACGACGGGATCTCCGGGGTGGTGTTCCTCGCCGACCGACTGCAGAAGCCGGTCCTGGTCGAGGGTCCCGCCGGCACCGGCAAGACCCAGCTCGCCAAGAGCGTGGCCGAGATGACCGGCGCTCGCCTGATCCGCCTCCAGTGCTACGAAGGCCTCGACGAGAGCAAGGCCCTGTACGAGTGGAACTACAAGAAGCAGTTGCTGCGCATCCAGGCCGACCGCGGTGCTGAGGGCTGGAACGACATGCACGACGACATCTTCAGCGAGGAGTTCCTCCTCACCCGGCCGCTCCTCGAGGCCATCAGGGCCAAGGACCCGGTCGTGCTGCTGATCGACGAGGTCGATCGCGTCGAGGTCGAGACCGAGGCGCTCCTGCTCGAGATCCTGTCCGACTACCAGGTGTCGATCCCCGAACTGGGCACGGTCGAGGCCACGCAGATCCCGCTCGTGTTCCTGACCTCGAACAACACGCGCGAGCTGAGCGAGGCGCTCAAGCGCCGCTGCCTCTACCTCCACGTCGACTACCCGACGATGGAGCGTGAGAAGCAGATCGTGCTCACCAAGGTGCCGGGCGTGACCGAGAACCTGGCCGACCAGATCGCTCGGATCGTGCGCTCGATCCGTCAGATCGACCTGAAGAAGGCCCCGTCGGTCTCTGAGACCATCGACTGGGCCCGGACCCTCGTGCTGCTCGGCATCGACACCATCGATGCTCAGCAGGCCAAAGAGACGCTCCACATCCTGCTCAAGTACCAGAGCGACATCGCCAAGGCGGCCAAGGAGCTCTCGGTCGACGCGGCGACGAAGAAGTAGGGCGGCCCACCGTGCTCGATCTGCTCGGGGGCTTCATCCAAGAGCTGCGGGCGGCTGGGTTGCCGGTGTCGCTCACCGAGAACCTCGACGCGATGGAAGCCGTCACCCACATCCCGATCGAGGACCGCGAGGCGTTCAAGTACGCGCTCGGCGCCACGCTCGTCAAGAACAACGCCCACTGGCGGTCGTTCGAGACGGTGTTCGAGGTCTACTTCAGCCTGCGCGGGCCGCAGTACGAGTTGAAGGAAGGCGAGAGCGCCGACGACTTCTGGCGCGAGATGCAGGACCAGCTCCGTCAGGGCGAAGGCAAGGGCGGCGCCGGATCGATGGACTCGCTCACCCCCGAGGAGCTGATGCACCTCCTGTACCAGGCGCTGATGAACGGCGACCAGGGCCTGATGCGGGCCCTGGCCCGTCAGGCCGTCAACCGCTACGCCGGCATGGAGCCCGGTCGCCCGGTGGGGGGCACGTACTACCTGTACCGCACGCTGCGAAACCTCGACCTCGACGCGATGATGGCCAAGCTCATGGAGGCCAGCCGCGAGCAGGTCGGAGGTGAGCTGACCGCGCTCGAGGAGCGACTTGAGACCGATGAGTTCTCCGAGCGGATCGAGAACTTCAAGAAGGAGATCGAGGCCGAGATCCGGCGCCGGCTCGTGGCCGACCGCGGTGTCGAGGCCATGGCCAAGACGCTGCGCAAGCCGCTGCCCGAGGATGTCGACTTCATGCACGCCAGCCGTGACGAGCTGGCATCGCTGCGCAAGGCGCTGCAACCGCTGACCCGCAAGCTTGCTGCCCGCCTGGCTCGTAAGCGCCGTCACGGTCGCAAAGGTCCGCTCGACTTCCGCAGCACCGTACGCCACAGCCTGAGCTACGGCGGCGTGCCGGCCGAACCGAAGTTCAAGTACCCGAGACCCTCGAAGCCCGAGCTCATGGTGGTGGCCGACATCTCCGGTTCGGTCGCGGCTTTTGCGAGGTTCACCCTCCATCTCGTGTACGCCATCTCGGGGCAGTTCTCCAAGGTCCGTGCCTTCGTGTTCATCGACGGCATCGACGAGGTCACCGAGTACTTCAAGGGCGTCGAGGACATCACCGAGGCGATCCACCGCGTCAACACCGAGGCCGACGTGGTGTGGGTCGACGGTCACAGCGACTACGGCCACGCCTTCGAGGTGTTCTGGGAGCGTTACGGCAAGGACGTGGGTCCGAAGACCACGGTGCTGCTCCTCGGCGACGCCCGCAACAACTACCACGCCGCCCAGGGCTGGGTCGTGAGGGAGATCCGCCAGAAGGCGCGCCACGTCTACTGGCTCAACCCGGAGCCCAGGTCGTACTGGAACACGGGCGACTCGATCGTCGGCGAGTACGGCACGCACACCGATGGCGTCTACGAGTGCCGCAACCTGCGCCAGCTCGAGGCCTTCGTCGAGAAGCTCGCCTGACCAACGACGCCCGCGGGGCTCATCGTCAACTCCTCGAGCTGTGTCGTGTTCGATACAGACTGCGCCACTTCGGTGCGAGACGATCGTGCTGCGAGCAAGGATGGCTCCGGAGTGCGGGAACCTGCACGGCGGATGGGGTCGGGGGGCAAGCGGGCACCCCGACCCTTCCCGTGCCTGGTCGGCCGTGCGGCTGGTCGGCTCAGCGCAGCAGCCGGCCCAGCGCCGCTTCATCGACGACGGTGACCCGTCCACGGCCGAGCGTGATGGCCCCGGCTTCGACGGCGAGCTGCAGGGCGCGGTTGGCCGTGGGCCGAGTGGTGCCAGCCATCGTGGCCAGCTCCTCCTGGGTCATGGGGATGGTGACGGTGATCCCTCCATCCCCATAGACCTCGATGAGCTCACGGATGCGGTGGAGCACGCGTGTCTCGGCCGGGCAGTACAGCGCCTCGATGACGCGATCGGTCAGGCGGACGACCTGCATGGCCAGGAGCGCGGTGAGGAGTCGTTCGACCGAAGGCTGACGGTGGCGGAGCTCGTCGAAGCGGTCACGGTGGAGCGCCAAGGTCTCGACGGGTTCGAGGGCGACGATGCTCGCGGTGCGCCGCTGGCCGCCGTGGAGCAAGGCCTGGACCCCGAAGGACTGCCCGATGGACAGCACAGCGAGGGTGGCGATCTCGCCCATGGGAGTGGTGACCTGCACGGCCACCTTCCCTTTGGCGAGCAAGTGGAGCGAATCGCCCACGTCACCTTCTCGGATGATCGTGTCGCCCTTTCGGAACCGACGGCGCGTGCTCGCCGCGAGCACAGACCGTTGCTCGTCCTCGTTCAGCCCGCCCAGGAGATCCCACTTCATCCAGCTCGGATCGTAGGTGTTGTGTCACCTCCGATACGCACCAAGCGTCGTGGTGGCGACGGACGGGCCCGGCCCGCTCGGTCATGATGATTCCAGCCGGCCCGAGGGGTGCCGGCCCGTCAGTGGAAAGGTGACCGACATGAGCAGCGACGAAGTTCGAGCCGACGAGATCGATGACACCGAGGGTCACAGGTTTGCCTTCCGCGAGTCGAACGCCGAGCTCGAGGGTCTCGAGGCGCCCGCGGGCCGACCAGCGATCTCCGACGCCGAGGACACCGAAGGACATCGGATCGCCCCCTGAACTCGCGGCGGTGGTGAGGTCGGGCTTTCCCAGGGAAGGGGGGCCCGCCCTCACTGCCGCGCGTTCGCGGCAAGTGCGGCCAGCACCGTCCGGGCCTGCCAGCCCGTCATGGCCGGGTGCGCGCCGCGAAGCCGGGCGAGGTGCCCGGCGATCACCGGCGCCGCAAACGAGTTCCCCGACGCCCTGATCGTCCCGTGGTCCTGCCATGCCACCTTGACGTCGAGGCCGGCGGCGCCCCACTCGGCGGGAGGGTTCGGGTTGTACCACCACTGACTGCGGTCCGCCGTCGGCGCGGCAGCGACGGAGAACACCGATGAGAACTCGCTCGGGTAGCTGGCCTTGCGTTCGTTGGCTAGCGCCGACACGAGCAAGATGCGGCCGTAGGCGGCCTGGTCGCACAGGTCGTGAAACGTGCCGAACCACTCGTGGTTGGTGGTCGACAGGCTGAGGTTCACGACGTCCATGCCGTTCTCGATGCACCAGTCGAGGCCGTAGGCGAAGATCCCGGCCTTGCCCGTCAGTCGCTCGCCCAGGACCCGCACGCTGTAGAGCTCACACTCGGGTGCGAGCTGACGGATGATCGCCGCGCAGGCCGTTCCGTGACCGTAGAGGTCGTCGTGCGGCCCCACGACGTACCGGATGCCGTGTTCGGCTTCGGGGTCGTGCTCGACGATCACCGCGCCCTGAACGGCGCCGACCAGTGGATGGCTGGCGTCGATCCCGCTGTCGACGATGGCCACCTTGACTCCCCGTCCCGATGCGTCCCCGAAGGCCCAGGCGCGGTCGAGGCCCGCGAGGTCGATGGCGGGTGCGGCACCGATTCGCCCGGGCACGAACGTCTCGGCCCAGGCCGGGAGCCCATCGGCGACCCGATCGAGCAAGGACAGCACAGCGGCCACCTCGCCGTCGTCGCCGAGCAGGGGCAGCGCCAGCATCGAGCGGGGGACGTAGCCGGTGGCCTCGGCCACGTCGGCGGCGAATCGAGGGTCGTCGCGAACGTCTCCGACCTCGAGCGCCTGACCCGAGGCGGCCACGTAGCCGGCGATGCCCGTCGAGATGGGGAGCACCGTCCCGATGATCTCTCCCGCGCCCCGTCCGCTGGCGGCGACGAAGCGCAGCGATCGGCCGTCAGGTTGGACGACGGCCACCGAGCAGGCTCCGGCGGACGCCATGCGGCGGGCGGCGTCGCACTGCGCGGTGAGAACAGCATCACGGTCAAGCACGTGAGCCACGCGGGTCATCTCGGCATCGAACAGCGAGCGGATCAGCTCCACCAGGCCCGCCTCGGCTGCTCCTCGCTCAGTCATCAGCGGGCCGCGCGAGCTCTGGTTCGGTCGTGTCGGCACCCATTGCCCGGGCATCCTGGCATGCCCGTCGCGTGGTGCCGGAGCCTGTGCTCGGTAGCGTCGCCGGTCGTGACCAAGCTCGTCTTCGTACGCCACGGTGAGTCGAACGCGACCGTCGAACGTCGGATCGGGGGACCGCTGACCTGCACTGGACTCTCCCCTTTGGGATGGAAGCAGGCTGCCGCGCTCGCCGAGCGGCTGGCTCGCACAGGCGAGATCATCGCCGATGACCTCGTGTCGTCCACGATGCCCCGTGCGTTCGAGACGGCTGACGTGCTGAGCGCCGCGCTCGGATCGCTTCCGGTCGAGCGCAAGGTCGAGCTGATCGAGCACGACCCGGGGCCCGACTGCGACGGTCTGACCTTCGCGGACTACGTGGCCCGCTTCGGCGAGGGTGACTGGCAGCGGTGGCAGACCGACCCGTACTCGGTCGGGTTCCCCGGTGGCGAGACCCTCGCCGCGTTCCAGCACAGGGTGGCTACCGCGGTGCACACGCTGGCCGAGGCTCGCTCTGGACGCACCGTGGTGGTCGTGGTCCATGGAGGGGTCATCGACGCCGCGCTGCGGTCGCTCCTGCGCCTGCCGATGGTCGGGGGCTTCGAGCTGCACACGGTCAACACATCGCTCACCGAAGTCGAGCGGGCCGGTCGCGCCTGGCGGCTGCTGCGCTACAACGACGCCGCCCACCTCGAAGGGCTGCCGGGGTCGACGCCGGCGGGATCGTCGGCCGCCTCGGGCTAGGAGCCGAGGGATCGGTTCCCTACACTCGCCCCCTCATGGGCATGCTCGACGGGAAGGTCGCCATCGTCATCGGTGGCCACAGCGGATTTGGTGAGGCCATCAGCCACACGTTCGCCCGGGAGGGCGCTCATGTCGTGGTCGCCGCGAGGCGTGAGGCGCTCGTGAACGAAGTCGCCGCTGCGGTCAACGGCACCGGCGTGCGCTGCGACATCACCGATGACGACGCCGTGTCAGCCATGGTGGCCGACGTGGTCGACGCGCACGGGACGCTCGACATCGCCGTCAACTGCGCCGGTTACGAGCAGAGCACGCCGATCCGTGACCTCACGCCAGACAAGCTCAAGGCGATGCACGACGTCCAGCTCGTCGGCGCGCTGTACTTCCTCCGGCACTGCTGCAACGCCATGGCCGACACCGGCGGAGGGTCGTTCGTCTCGCTCAGCTCGCTCACGGCGCACAACCCAGCGATCGGGCTCACCGCCTATGCCTCGGCCAAGGCCGGACTCGAGTACGCCACACAGATCGCGGCCGTCGAGTACGGCAAGGCCCTGGTGCGCGTCAACGCCATCGCGGCCGGGCTCATCGAAACTCCGATGACCCACCACATCTTCCAGAGCCCGATCGCGGTGCAGGCGATGATCGAGATCACGCCGCTCGGCTTCATGGGCCACCCACAGCACATCGCCGACGCCACGCTGTTCCTGTGCGGGCCCCACAGCTCGTTCATCACCGGCCAGACGCTCTGCGTCGACGGCGGCTCGTCGTTGCTGTCGTTGCCCACGCCCCAGATGTACGCAGATGTGGCGGGCCGGTTGGCTGCCGACCTGGCGGCGGGCGTCGCTCACCGACCGCCGGCGTCCTGACCGGTAGCGGCGTGCACCCCACGCACGTCGTCATCGGGGCCGGATCTGCCGGGGCAGTGGTTGCGGCGCGGCTGTCCGAGGACCCGGCGCTGTCGGTCCTGCTGCTCGAGGCCGGACCTGATGTGACGGGCCAGACGACGCCCGCGGCGGTCAGTGGGCCGAGCTTCTTCGAGGCTCTGGCTGAGCCAGGGTGGACCTGGCCCAACCTCGTCGCCACCCGGGTCACGGGGCGCCCGGCGAAGCCGTACCTCCGCGGCCGTGGCGTCGGTGGTTCGAGCGCTGTCAACGCCATGGTGGCGATGCGGGGCTTGCCTGCCGACTATGACCGCTGGGCGGCCGCGGGGGCCACGGGGTGGGCGTGGGCTGATGTGGCGCCGACGTTCACCTCCCTGATCGAGCATGGGCCGGTGGTCGTCGAGCGGGTCGACCCCTCTGCATGGGGTGCGGCGTCAGCGGCGTTCGCGGCCGCGGCCCGGGCTGCGGGCCACCCGTGGTGCGCCGATAACGACGTCCCCGGCACGCTCGGCGTCGGTCCGGTCGCGCTCACCTCGCGCGCCGGTCGCCGCTGGAGCACGAACGACGCCTACCTCGAGCCGGCTCGCCGGCGACCCAACCTCGAGGTGCGCGGGGACGTACTCGTTGATCGAGTGATCATCGAGCGAGGCCGCGTGGTCGGGGTCCGCCTGGCGGCGGGCGAGGAGATCGAGACGGGTTCGGTGGTGCTGAGCGCTGGTGCCATCCACTCGCCTGCCCTGCTCCTGCGCAGCGGTTGCGACCGCCCGGGCGTCGGTGCCGGTCTGCTCGACCATCCTGGTGCCAGCTTCACCTTGCTCCTGCGTCCAGAGGCGAGAGCCTCGTCGCCCCACGTCCGCCCCTTGGAGTGCCTGCTGCGGTGGTCGAGCCCAGGGGGCGACGGTGACCTGCAGGGGCTTGTCACCAACGTGCTCGGGGCCGGCGAGGGAGCCGTGTCGATGGGTCTGCTCATGGCCGCGCTGATGGACTCGGCGTCGCACGGGTCGGTGCGACTGGCGTCGAGCGATCCGACGGTCGATCCCATCGTCGACCAGGCGATGCTGGCCACCGAGCACGACCGGTCTCGCCTCCGAGGTGCGCTGCGCCACCTCTTGGCGCTGTGCGAGCACAAGGCGATGGCAGGCGTCATCGATCGGGTTGTCGCCGACGAGCAAGGAACGCCGGCCAGGGAGGTGGCCGGCGACGACGACCGCCTGGACGCTTGGATCGAAGATCACGTCGGCGATCACGTCCATGCGGCAAGCACGTGTCGGATGGGCCAGCCCGACGACCCCATGACCGTGGTCGATCCGGCGTGCCGGTACGTCGGCGTCGAGGGCCTCCGCGTCGCCGATGCCTCGGTGCTTCCGTCGTTGCCCCGGGCCAACCCGCACTTGAGCGTGGTGATGGTGGGCGAACGCATCGCAACGATGATGAGGCGCGATCTCGGCTCGCGATGACGGCGGCAGCTAGGTTCCCAGCATCACGACGAGGGAAGGTGCGCCATGGCGAAGGCTGATCCGACGGTCGACATGCTGGCTCGCGTGCCGCTGTTCTCGGGGCTGACCCGCAAGGAACTGGCGCAGGTGCACGGCCTGTCGAAGATCTTCAAGTTCGCTCCCGGCGACACGGTCGTCACCGAGGGTGAGGCGGCGTCCCGCTTCTTCCTCGTCACCGAAGGTACGGCGCACATCATGTCCAAGGGGCGCGTGCTGCGTGTCGTCGAGGTCGGTGACTGGTTCGGCGAGCTCGCCCTGATCGATGAAGGCCCGCGGAGCGCGTCGGTCGTTGCGGTGACCCCGATGGTCACCTTGGCCATCGCCGGCTTCAACTTCCGGCCGATGTTGAAGTCGGAGGCCTCGATCACGTTCAAGTTGCTCGTCGAGGTGGCCGGCTGGTTCCGTGACGCCCAAGCGGCCCGCCTGGTCTGAGCGGCGCGATCGCGCGGTCGTCAGAGCGTGTCGAGGAGCTCGTCCATCGCGTCTTGCAGGTACGCGGTCATGTCCCACAGGTCCGGCACCAGCTCACGACACGAGATGAAGCCGAAGTCGAGACGGCCGTTGTAGCTCTGCACCGTCATGTTGAGACCCTGGCCGTCGGCGATGGCCGAGACCGGGTAGAAGTGCAAGAGCTCCGCGCCGGCAGAGTAGAGCGGGTAGTTCGGGCCAGGGACGTTCGAGATGATGAGGTTGAATGGCGGGTTCATGCGGTCGGCGATGTGGGTGCGGCTGTACATGCGCATGGCCCGTGCCGCGATTGCCGGGGGGGCGAACTCGGTGAAGTCCTGCAGCAGCTCGGCCGGCATGGCGTCGTGCATCTCCTTGGCCGACTTCATCGAACCGTGGATGCGCAGGAGGCGCTCGACCGGGTCCTCTTCGTCCGTGGCCAAGTTCGCGAGCAGGGCTGAAACCCGGTTCTGGTAGGTCGCCGACTCGCCACCCGAGCGGATGCTCACCGGCACCATGGCGATGAGGGGCTCCTCGGGAAGCATGCCGCGCTCGTCGAGGTACCGGCGCAACGTGGCCGAGCACAGCGCCATCACCACGTCGTTGAACGTGGTGCCGTAGGCGTTCTTGACCTTCTTGGCCGAGTCCAGCGGGATCGTGGTGAAGGCGAATCGCCGGTGGGCAGTCACCGACCGGTTCCACGGGGTGCGGGGGGCCGAGGTCGGCGGAAGGGCGGGGGGGTTGTCGATCTCGTTGCCCGACTGGGACCGCAGGCGCTTGCGCATCATGTCGCCGAGCGGTCCCGGCATGGGCTGAGCGGCGAGGTCGGCCATGGCCCGCAGGCCGCCGTTCTGGGTGGACTTGGCGAGCTCGCGCAGCATGCGCACGTTCAGCCGGATCAGCTTCTCCGGGCGGCGCAGGTACTCGCGCGCGGTGATGCGCAGCATCTGGTCGTTGGTGGGCACCTCCTCGGGCTCCCACTCCGGCGTGTCAGGCGACGGTCCCGATGGGCGGAAGGTCGGGTCGGGGTCGAGCAGCGTGGCGAGGAGCTGCGCGCCGGAGGCACCGTCGATGGTGGCGTGATGCACCTTGGTGAGCTGGGCGATGCGCCCGCCTTCCAGGCCCTCGATCACGTACAGCTCCCACAGGGGGCGGCTCCGATCGAGCGGGCGCCCGACGATGCGGCTGACGACCTCGGCCAGCTGGTGGTCGGTCCCGGGCGGGGGAACGGCGTGGTGGCGTACGTGAAAGTCGAGGTCGAAGTCGGGGTCTTCGATCCAGTACGGCAAGTCGAGCCCGAGCGGGACTTCGACCAGCCGTCGCCGGAACGGCTCCAACAGGTGCATCCGCTCCTCGATGATCGTCTTGGTCGCCTCGTAGCCGCCGCCCCCTGGCGCGTCCTTGGGCTCGTAGATGGTGAGCGACGAGACGTGACCGAACACGCTCGCCGTCTCCATGTTGAGGAAGCTGACGTCGACTCCTGTGAGCTGGCGCAACGGGACGACCCCCTGGTGGTCTGGAGAAGTGGCCCATGGTTGCAGCAGGGAGCACCTGCCACAAGGTGCTAAGCAACCGCTATGGCGTACACGCGCGGGCTCCACGAGCTCTCCGACGGGGTCTTCGCCTACCTCCAGCCAGATGGCGGCTGGGGTTGGAGCAACGCGGGCCTTGTGGTGGGTGACGGCTCGTCGCTCCTCGTCGACACCCTGTTCGACCTGTCGCTCACCGGCGAGATGCTCGAGGCCATGGCCACCCACACCCGCCCGGCGCCCATCGCCACCGTCGTGAACACCCATGCCAACGGCGATCACTGCTACGGCAACCAGCTCGTGGTCGGGGCCGAGATCGTGGCGTCGACTGCCGCGGCGGAGGAGATGAGCGAGCTGCCCCCTTCGCTCCTCGCATCGTTGAGCGGGGCCGACGGCGATCTCGGCGTAGTGTTCCGCCGGTTCTTCGGCGCGTTCGACTTCGACGGCATCACCTTGACGCTGCCGACGCGCACCTTCGACGGCCGGCTCGCCCTCGACGTGGCTGGTCGCCCGGTCGAGCTGATCGAGGTGGGTCCGGCGCACACCAGGGGCGACGTCGTGGTCCACCTGCCCGACGACGGCGTGGTGTTCACGGGCGACATCCTGTTCGTCGGGGGAACTCCCATTGTCTGGGCCGGTCCGCTGTCCAACTGGGTCGCAGCCTGCGACGTCCTGCTCGGCCTGGGGGCCGAGGTGGTCGTGCCGGGGCACGGTCCGGTCACCGACGACGCCGGCATCATCGCGGTGCGCGACTACCTGAACTGGGTCGAGCACGAGGCCGCCCTCCGCTACGCCGCCGGCATGACGGCGTGGGAGGCCGCTCGCGACATCGCGTTGGGGCCGTACGGTTCGTGGGGTGAGGCCGGTCGGCTGGCCGTCAACGTCGAGGCGGCCTACCGCAGCCTCGAACCCGGGTACCAAGGAGCGGGCATCGTCGAGCTGTTCGGCCGGATGGCCGAACTGGAGGGGGCAAGGTGAGCGACATCCGACTCGGCGTCGACATTGGCGGCACGGGCATCAAGGGTGCCCCCGTCGACGTCACCCGAGGCCAGTTGACCGCTGAGCGCGCCCGCATCGACACCCCTTCCATGTCCACGCCTGACAACGTGCTCGACATCGTGAAGCGAATCGTGTCTCGTCACGAGTGGCACGGACCGGTTGGCGTCACCTTCCCGGGGGTCGTGCTGCACGGCGTCGTGCAGACCGCGGCCAACATGGACAAGGAGTGGCAGGGGTTCGACGCCGACGCGTTCTTCACCGATGCGCTCGGGATGTCGGTCACCGTGATGAACGACGCCGATGCCGCCGGTGTGGCCGAGATGCGCTACGGCGCGGGGGTCGGGCACCGCGGCGTCGTGGTGATGGTGACGCTGGGGACGGGCATCGGCAGTGCGCTCTTCATGGATGGCGTGCTCGTGCCCAACACCGAGTTCGGCCACATGGAGGTGAATGGCAAGGACGCCGAACGGCAGGCGTCGGGACGGGCTCGCGAGCGCGAGAAGCTCTCCTGGAGGGAGTACTCGAAGCGGATCGAGGAGTACCTGCGCCGCCTCGACGCGCTCCTGTGGCCGGAGCTGATCATCGTCGGTGGAGGAGTCAGCAAGGAGTCAGCGAAGTGGCTCGGCTACCTCAAGGTGCGGGCCCCGATCGCCATCGCCGTGCACCAGAACCTCGCGGGGATCATCGGGGCTGCCGCCCTGGCGGGCACGACCCGATAGCCGTGCGCTTCGACGTCGCCGTCGTCGGCGCGGGGCCGGCCGGATCGGCCGCAGTCGCGGCCCTGAGCCGGCGAGGCCTGTCGGTGGTCCACGTCGCCCCTGATCACGAGCGACCGTGGGCGGCGACCTACGGCGCCTGGGTCGACGAGCTCGATCACCTCCCGGTGTCGTACGGCCTCGCGCCAGTTGCGGTCATCAAGCACTCGTGGCCGTCGGTCATGGTGGTGGGCCGCGAGGTGCACCACCTCGACCGCCCGTATGCGCTGCTCGACGCAGCGGCCCTGCGCGACGGGCTCCGCTCGACGGCTACCGGGGCCGGAGCGCTGCGGGTCGACGGAGCCGTTGCCGGGGCCAACCACGACCGCTGGCGATCGACGTTGGTCCTCGGCGACGGCCGGGTCGTCGACGCCCGCCTCATCATCGACGCGTCGGGCGGCGAGCCGGTGCTCGTCGAGCGGCCCGAGCGACCGATGCCGGCTTGGCAGGTCGCGCACGGCCTCGTCGCCCGCTGCTCGGCTCCGCCGATCCCACCCGGATCAGCGGTCCTCATGGACTGGTCGTGGCCGTCGGGCGCGCCGCAGCCAAGCGCGGCGACCTTCCTCTACGGCTTCGATCTAGGTGATGGCACCTGGTTCGTCGAGGAGACCTCGTTGGCCCGCCGGCCCGCCCTCTCGCCGGTCGAGGCCGAGTCAGCGCTGCGGTCCCGGCTGGTGGCCCAGGGGGTCGAGGTGGTCGAGGTCATCGCCGAGGAGCGGGTGCGCATCCCGATGGGCGGGGCCCTGGCCTACCGGACGCAGCGCGAGGTGGGCTTCGGTGCGGCGGCCGGGATGATCCATCCCGCCACGGGGTACTCGGTGGCGGCCAGCCTTCGTGTGGCCCCGGGCTTGGCCGCCGAGCTGGCCGATGCCATCCAGGTGCGCCGCACCACCCCCGCATCGCTGTCTGAGCTGGCCTGGTCGGCGGTGTGGCCCTCAGCGCGGCGTCGCACCAATGCGCTGCAGCGCTACGGGCTCGACGTCGTCGCCCGCCTCGACCGCAGCGAGCTCCAGTGCTTCTTCGATGCCTTCTTCAACCAGCCGGCTGAGCTGTGGTCCGGCTACCTGTCCGGTGAGCTGGCGCCCGCCGGCGTGGCGTCGCTCATGGGGGCGGTGTTCGCGTCGGTCCCAGTTGGGCTGCGCTCGAAGTTGGCATCGGGCAACCCCTTGCCCGCGCTGCGCGACCTGCGCTGATCGCGGCTGCGCTCACCGCCAGGGGTGCGCGCCGTCTTGCGGGCCAGGGCCATCAGGCCGAGCACGGCGAGCGCTGAGAACAGGAACCACTGGACGGCGTAGGCAAGGTGGGGACCGTCGTCGAGCTCGGGCAGGGGGATGGCCGTCGGCACTCCTCCCGAGACCGCCGGCTCCTGACCCGTCAGCTCGATGTACATCGGCTCGAGCTGCTGAGGTGTCTGCTGCTGGATGCGGGCGATGTCAACACGAGCCACCGCGGCCAGGGTGCCTTCGGTGGGATCACGGGGTCCGAGGGCGCCTCGGGTCTGGGTGGGGCGGAGGCGCCCGACGACGGTGACGGTGCCGGAGGCGGGCAGGGGAGGGGCGTTCTCCTGGGCCAGGGGCAAGAAGCCCCGGTTCACGAGCAGTGCGTGTCCGTCACCGAGGTCGAGCGGCGTGACGACGTGGAAGCCGGGCAGGCTGTCTTGCGATCGGTTGCGCACCAGCACCTGACGCGCGACGTCGTAGGTCCCGGTTGCCGTGACCGCCCGCCACTCGTACGCGGCGGTGGCGTCGAGCGCCGTGGCTGGTGGAAGCACCGAGGCCAGCGGGCCTTCGACGCTGGCCTGGGCAGAGGTGATCGCCGCGTTGGTGTGCTGGCGCTCGTGCAGGCGGCGCAGCTGCCAGAAGCCGAGGTTGATCATCAGCACCACCAGCGACAGCACCACGATCGTGAGCACGATCCAGCGGGGCTTGCGCAGGAACCCGTACCCGTTCACGGGGCTCGACCGTACCGGCGCCGGCCGGGGTCCCGGGTGTCAGCGACCGCTCAGCGGTCCGCCTCCCAGAGCATCGACGAGCTGGTGGCACCGAGGAGTCGATCGGCGGCGGTGCGCCGCTCGATGTGGCCGATGTGCCCGCGGTAGGTCCCGAACCCGCACAGCTCTTGCAGGCGGGGCGAGAAGCCACGCAGTAGATCGAGCGGGATGCCGAGCTGCTGGTTCTCCTGCGGGCGGATGAAGCCGGCGCAGTAGTTGAGGGCGATGCCGACGCGTCGGTCGGCCGTGGTGTTGGCGCCACCGCCGTGCCACAGCGAGCCCACCCACACCAGCACGCTTCCGAGGGGCATCTCGGCCGGGACCGAGTCGTAGGGCTGTCCGTAGACCGGCGACTCGGGCGCTCGATGGGACGTCGGGATGATGCGGGTCGCGCCGTTGGCCTCGGTGAAGTCGGTCAGGGCCCACATGGTGTTGCAGATCACCGGGTCGTGCGGCTTGGGGAGCGGGATCACTTGGTCGTCGGCGTGGATGGGCTGGGCGGTCTCGCCGGGGCCGATCGAGATCGACGAGGCCGACGACACGAGGCACTGTGGGTCGAGGACGCCGTCGACCACGGCGAGGACCTCGGGGTGGACGGCCATGGCTTCGAAGAGCGGGCCGTGGGCGAGGAGGTTGTAGACCCGCCATGTCGAACGGCCCTCGAAGCCATTGGTGCCAGGGCCGCTGCCAAAGGTGCGCTCAAGGTCGACCAGCTCGGCTCGGACCTGGGCGGCCCAGGCAGCACCGAAGACATCGGGCACGATCGTGTACCCCTCGGCTTCGATCCGGGCGAGGTGAGCGTCGAGCGCGGGACCATCCACGAGCTGGACGGTAGCGTGCCGCTCCGATGCGACCCGAGGACGTGACCCCCGCCTGGCTGTCCGACGTGTTGGGGGTCACGGTCGTCGGGGCCACCCCCGAACGGGTCGGCCCCGGGCAGGGCGGCATTTGCCAACGGTACACGCTGTCGGTAGCGTCCGAGCCC